>NZ_JCASIE010000024.1:0-76355 GCF_059685865.1 Telluria sp. ZB4P36 | reverse complement strand
GCTTCCTCCCCACGCTCGGTCGCCCTCACGCAGTTGCGCTTCACTTCGCTCACTGTGGTCAGCTCGCGGCGGGACTTGCACCCGCAAGAGTGCGCCCATGCTGGGCGCACAAAAAAAGACCAGGCCGAAGCCTGGTCCTTTGCTAGGTCCTACGGATCAAGCGATCAGAAGGTGTAGCTTGCAGCGAGGCCGAAGCGGCGGAACTGCGGGGTCCAGCCGCCACGCCAGTCGATCGGGGTGTCGCGGTCGAAGACGTTGTCGACGTAGGCGTTGATCCGGACATGCGGGATGCCGGTGTAGGCCAGGCTGTAGTTCCAGGTGGTGTTGCTGCCAACGCGGCCGCAGGTGTTCATGTACTGCGCTGCGACGTTGTTGGTGGTGCAGTAAGTCGGCGATGCGATGCTGTTGGTGCTGTAGCCGCTTGCGTAGTTCGCCGAGATGCTGTGGTCGAAGTCACCCTTCTTGACGTAGGCGCGGGCGACGACGGTCATGCGCGAACCGTAGTCGTAGGTGCCGGTCTGGTTCGGGCCGTAGGCATCGTCGGTGACGCTGAACTCCTGGAACTTCCAGATGTAGTGACCGTCGAGCGACAGGCGCACGGTGTTGCCCAGCACGTTGACACGGCCCTTGGCGTCGAAGTCGAAGCCCTGGACGCGGGTCGCGCCGCTGTTCACGTACGGGTTGTAGATCATGCCCAGCTGGCCGACGCCACCGTAGTTCAGGGTAGTGTTCGGCGCGTACTTGCGCACCAGGGCCAGGAACTGGTTGTCGCTGGCGCTGCTGTCGATACGGATCAGCTGGCCGGCCGGCAGGCTGGCTTCGCCGCGCAGGATGTCGACGACCGAACGGGAACCGATTTCGTTACGGCGCTCGATGAAGTAGTAGTCGAGGCCCACGCTCCAGTTCTTGATCGGTTCGAACACCAGGCCGGCGGTCAGCGAGCGCGAGGTTTCCGGCTTCAGGTCCGGGTTCGACGACACGAAGCTCGGCAGGCCGCCCAAGCATTCCGCGTTGCGGAAGGCGTTGGCCTGCGCCTTGTCGGCGGTGGTGGCGCCGGCGGCGGTCTGCACCAGCTGGTTCAGCTGGTTGGCGGTCGGGCAGCGGCGCGGATCGTTCACGCTGTTCGCGACCGAGGAACGGCCCAGGCCGTTACCCGATTCGACGATGTTCGGTGCGCGGAAGCCGCCCGATGCGGTGGCGCGCAGCAGCAGCTTGTCGGCGGCACGGTAACGCAGGGTCAGCTTCGGCGACAGGTGGGTGTCGAAGCCATCGGTCTTGTCGGCGCGGACGGCGGCATTCAGCTCGAGTTTCTTAGTCAACGCCGCGTTCAGTTCGCCGAACAGGGCGTACTGGTTGACTTCGTCGTCGACCTGCAGGCCGAAGATGCCGACCAGCTCGCCGCCCAGGACGTTGTCCGAGCTCTTCATCTTGTAGGCATTGCTGCGGATGTCGGTACCCAGCGCGAAGCTCAGCGGACCGGCCGGCAGTTGCAGCACGGTACCCGAGACGGTGGCGTCGAAGAACTTGACGTCGGATTCGCCGTCGGTGGTCCGGATAGGGAACATCGCGTTCAGTAGCGCCGGATCGTTCTTCTGGCCGAACTTGTAGGTCTTGTTGACGATCGCGTCGGTATAGCCCTTCTGGCTGACGGCGCGAGTTGCCTTGCTTGCGCTCGACTTGGCCCAGCCTGCCGCCGAGCGCCAGTCGTAGCCCATGAAGGTGCCGGTCAGCGACAGCATCACGCGCGACTGGTCGGAGTCGGTGGTGTTGAAGTTGAAGCCGTCGCCGGTGTCCATCAGGCGGGCGCGGTACTCGACCGGGACGTTGTATGGGTTGTTCGGGTGGCCGACCGGCAGTTTCGGATACGAGAACGGACCGACCATCTTGCCGCCCAGCACGTTGTACCAGATCGAGGACGAGGTGGTGGTGCTGCCATTGCTCATGTTGAACGGCGTGACGATGTAGTCGCTTTCGGCGTCGGCGTAGGTCAGTTCCAGGTTCGCGTCGATGTTCGAGCCGATGCGGAAGCTGGTATTGCTGACGAGCGCGCTACGCTTGTTGTCGGTGGTCAGACCGCTGAACGGCAGGATGTCCATCTTGCACAGCTTGTCGGCCGGGTCGATGTCGGCTGCCGGGCAGCCTGGCGCTGCAACGATATTAGTGCTGCTCAGGAAGTAGTTACCGGTCGGCGAGAACGAGCTCTTCGCATCCCAGGTCGAGCGGCCCGGGGTCAGGCGGTGCCATTCCGGGTAGTAGGGACGCAGGTCGCCGGTGGAGTAGCCGTTGCGCTTGTAGGCTTCCACGGTGAGATAGGTGTTGAAGCCGTTGGTCTCGATGTCGCCCCAGCCGACGATGGCCGATACGTGGCTGTTGCGGTTTTCCTTCAGGTGCTCCGACTCGCGGTAGCTGGCGCGCACGCGGGCACCGGTGAATTCCTTGCGCAGGATGATGTTGACCACGCCTGCGACGGCGTCGGAACCGTAGATCGCCGATGCGCCGTCCTTCAGGACTTCGATGCGCTCGATCGCGTCGCTGGCGATGGCGTCGAGGTTGGTGAAGTTCTGCTGGGCGCCGTCGGACAGGCCGTACGGAGCGATGCGGCGGCCGTTGACCAGGACCAGGGTGTTGACCTTGCCCAGGCCGCGCATCGACACGCCCGACGAACCGGTCGCGAAGCTGCCCGAGCTGGCGGTGGCGACGTTGATGTCGGTGCTGATCGAGGCGGTAGAGGTCAGGATGCCCAGGGCCGTCGTTTCGCCGGTCTTTTCGATGTCGTCGCGGGTCAGGATCTGGACTGCGGCGGCGGCTTCGGTGGCGGTGCGCTTGATGCTCGAGCCGGTCACCTCGACACGCTGCATTTTCTGCGGCTCTTGTGGGGATGCTTCTTGGGCGCCCACCAGCGCAGGGAAGGCCATGGTCAACGCAATTGCGATGGCGCTCTTGTTAAAAGTATTTTTATGCTTCACAACGACTCCCGGACAATGAATTAGTTCTTATCGAGCGCTTCCCCCGCTACACATTACTTCGTAGTCGTACGGAAATACGCATAAATACTCTTACATATCATTGCTCTATCGCAAAGTCGAAATGACAAATTACCGACAAGAAAAATTGCTTTCCTACATATATGTCGCGAAATAGATACGTTTCGTTACTCGCGACACAAGGCTGTTACACGCGATTTCATCGTCTTGTCATAAAAGTATGCATGCCTTGGCTTGGCGCCGGACGAAAAAAAATGCCGGCTCGCGCCGGCAATTCCACCCAGGACGAAACGGCTTACAGGTAGTTGAAGAGCGACAGCCCCGACATCGTCTTGAACGACATCTGGGCCGCCTGCAGCGTGTTCTGCTGCATCGAAAACTCGGAAATCGCCTTGACCATGTCCAGGTCCTGCAGGTCGCCCAGCGTGGACGCGTACTGGATGTCGAGGTCGTCGCCGGCGCTGTCGAGGTAGTCGAGTTCCTTCATGTGCGCACCGACCGAAGCCTGCACGGTCAGCACGTTGTCGTGGGCCGATTTCAGGTTGTCGAGCGCGGTGTTCAGCTGGTTGGTCAGCGCCGCCTTGCCGGTCGAGCCGTCGGCCGGGCTGCGCAGCGCCGCGATCAGGTCGGTCACGGTGGCGAACACCGACTGCTTCTCGCTTGGCTTGGCCGTGAAGATGTCGCCGTTGGCCGGCGCGCCCTTGATGTCGAAGCTCAGGCCGCCGAAGCTGATCGACTTGCCGGCCTCGTAGGCGATGCCGGTCTGGCCGGGGACCGCGACGTCGGTGCCGGTGGTGGTGTCGACCACGCTGTAGGTGGTCACGGCCGGCGTGCCGCTCACCGAGAAAGTCAGCTTGTAGTCGCGTCCCGCATTGGCCTGGGCGCGGTCGGTCACCGAGCCCGACGAGATGATGGCGGCGCCGGTATTGCCCGGCGCGGCCTGGGTCTGGAACGTGCCGTTGCCGGTCGGGTTGTTCTCGAACACGGCGGCGCCCGAGGCCGACAGCGGAATCTTGCGCGAGGCGCCCACCTGCAACTGGCGCTGGCCCTGGTCGCCCTGGTAGGTGGCGCCGCCGGGCGTGCGGGTAAACGGCTGGGTGGTCGCCATGTAGCCCGAGAACAGGTAGCCTCCTGCCCCGTCGGTGGTATTGGCCACGCCCAGCAGGTCTTCCAGGCGTCCTTCCAGTTCCACGGCCAGGGCTTCGCGGTCCCGCGGCAGCATGCTGCCGTTGCCGGCGTTGACGGCCAGCTGCTGGATGTCCTGCAGCAGGTCGCCGGCATTCTGCAGCGAACCCTCGACCGTCGTCAGCGAGGAACGCGCGCTGGCGCGGTTGGTGGCGAACTGCGTGTTCATCTCCTTCGACTGGCTGACTTCGAGCGCACGCGCCGAGGCCACCGGGTCGTCGGCCGGGGTCAGGATGCGGCGTTCGGTCGACAGCTGCATCTGGGTGCGCGCCAGGGCGCTCTGCAGCGTATTGAGCTGGGCGGTGGCGTTGCCGTAGATCGACAGGGTACTGATGCGCATAAACTACCTCGTATGACTGGTTAGCGGCCGATCGACAGCAAGGTGTCGAAGATGGTGCCGGCGATCTGCATGACCTTGCCCGCGGCCTGGTAGGCCTGCTGGTACTTGATCAGGTTGGTGGCCTCTTCGTCCAGGTTCACGCCCGAGACGTCGGCCGCGCTGGCCTTGGCCTGGGTCAGCAGCGCCTCGGCCGCCTCGCCGTTGACCTGCACTTCGCGGGTCTTGTTGCCCACGGTGCTGACCAGCTGGGCATAGGACGACTGCAGGGTGGCGCTGCCGTTGTTGAAGATGTTCTTGGTCTGCAGGTCGGCCAGCAGGCCGATGTTGCGGGTGTCGCCCACGCCGGCGGCATTGCCGGCGATGCTGAAGGTGTCGCCATTGCCCGGGGCGCCCGTCATCGTCACGCTGATGCCGCCGAAGCTGTAGGTGGAGCCGGCGCTGAACGCCACGTTGGTGGCCGGGGCCGGGTAGTTGGTGACCACGCCGGCGCTGTCCTTCACGCTCACCGCGGCGCCCGGCGGGAAGCCGCTCAGGTTGCCGGTGTTAAAGGTCAGCGTGACCGGCAGCGCCGGCGCGCCGGTGAGGAAGTCCTTGCTGATCTGGCCTTCGCTGATCTTGCCGGTGCCGGTATTGCTCACCGGTGCGCTGGTGGCGACCGGCGCGGCGGCGGCGATGCTCGCCACGTCCTTGACCAGCAGCGTGAAGTTGGCCGCGCCGCCGATGGTCGGGCGTACCAGGAATTCGTCGTCCTTGGCGGCCAGGCCGGAAATGCTGAAGTCGACGCCGTCGATGGTCTGGGTGGTGCCGGCCGCGCTGTAGGGCGTGATCGCGGTCGACTTGTTGTCCGACAGGCGGATCACGTTGTAGTTGGTGCCGTCGAACTCGACCTTGTAGTCGCTGTCCACCAGCTTGCCCGGGTCGCTGACCTTGGCCTGCACCTGGGTGGTGCTGGTGAGCGCGTTGTTGATGTTCTTGCCCACATAGGCCGGCGCCACGCCGAAGAAATCCTTGCCGGGCGCGCCGTTCTGGTCCAGGCCGAGCTTGTGCTGGGCGTTGAATTCCATGGCAAGGCCGATCGCGACCTTGCCCAGCGCGCTCTGGGCCGGGTCGAGGGTCTTGCTGCGGAAGTCGAGCGCGCCGCCGATCTGGCCGCCGGACAGGGAGTTATCGGCCAGCACGGTGACCTTGCTGCCGGTCACATAGCCCACCTCGATGCGGGTCAGGTCGGTCGGCGACTTGGTGGCCGCCAGCTGGAAGGCGCGCTGGCCCACCACCAGCGGCTGGCCGCTGCCGATCGAGACCGTCAGGCTGTTGTTATCGCCCGGCATCACGGTCGCCTTGACCTGGGTGTTCAGCTCCATCACCAGCTGGTCGCGCTTGTCAAGCAGGTCGTTCGGCGCGTGCTGCTGGGCCGAGGCGAAGCTGCCGATCTTGTCGTTCAGGTCGGCAATCTGGGTGGCGTAGGAATTGATCATCGTGACGCTCGACTCGATGGTGCTGTTCACGCCTTCGCGGATCTCGTCCAGGCGCGCATCCAGGGCCTGGAAGCGCGTGGCCAGGGTGTCGGCGCTGGAGAGCATCGACTGGCGCGACGGGATCGAGGCGCGGTTCGCGGCCATGTCCTGCACACCCTTGAAGAAGCTCTGCAGCGAGGGCGAGAGGCCGGCGGTCTGGTCGGCCAGCATGTTGTCGATCTGGCTGATCTGGGAATAATACGAATCCAGGCCGCTCTTGCTGGACTGGGCGTTACGCACCTGCAGGTTGAGGAATTCGTCGCTGTAGCGCTTGATCTGGGAGATCTGGGTGCCGGTGCCCTGGAAGCCGACGCCGGTATCGAGCATCGGGCCGGTCGCCTGCACCACCACCTGGCGGTTGTAGCCGGCCACGCTGGCGTTGGTGATGTTGTGGCCGGTCGTGGACAGTCCTGCCTGTGCCGCGAACAGGCCGGTCTTGCCAATACTGAGTAGGTTACCGGACATATGCGTGTTCTTTCTCTGACTGATCCATCAACGGCAGTTTTCTGGAAAACTTGACTTGTCTTTATGCCAAGGAATTCTTGATGATGCGGGTCAGCTTGGCCGCGTACATCGGGTCGGTCGCATAGCCGGCGCGCTGCAGGCCATGGGCGAAGGCGGTGGCGTCGCCGCCGCTGGCCAGCACCTTCTCGTAGCGCGGGTTCTTGGCCAGCATGTTGGCGTAGTCCTTGAACGAGTCGGCCGGCGTGTCGTAGGCGCGGAATTTCTCGACCTTCGTGTGCGGACGGCCGTTGACGTACTCGGTGGTCACGGCGGTAGCAACCTTGCCTTTCCAGCCAGGGCCGGCCTTGATGCCGAACAGGTTGTTGCTGTTGCTGCCGTCGGCATTGCGGATCATGCGCTTGCCCCAGCCGCTTTCCAGCGCCGCTTGGCCGAGCATGAACTTGGCCGGCACGCCGGTGGCACGCTCCGCTTCCGCGGCGTGGACGTGCAGCTTTTCCTGGAAGGCGCGCACGTGCGGCGCCTGGACGCGGCCACTGTCGGTAGTCAGCGGCAACGCCGGCGCGCCCGGCTGCCTGGCGCCGGTCTTGATCATGGTGGCCGCGTCCATGCCCGGTCGCATGCTGCCGTCGAGCGGCGCCAGCTTCGACGCGGCGGCCGCGGCCTGCCCTGCGGCGACCCCATCGGCGCCGATCGCCAGCGCCTGCGCACCCATCTGGTTCGACGTCAGCTGGCGGGTCAGGACGTCGGCCAGGCCCATGCCGCGCTTGGCCAGGTTCTGGCTCAGCTGCTGGTCCAGCATGCCGGTGAACATCTTGGACTGGTTATTGTCCATCAGGCCATCCTGAGGCGTCGCGTCGCGCATGCTCTTCATCATCATGTTGATGAACATGGCTTCGAACTGGGTGGCGGCTTCCTTCAGCGCAGCGGGGGAGCCGTTCTTGGCGCCTTGCTTGAGTTCGCCCAGGCCCTTGGTGTCGAGGGCGAACTTGCTGGTCAGGTCAGTGGAAGGAGAGCCGATCATGATGAGCCTTGCCTGTTAGATGATCTCGAGTTCGGCGCGCAGCGAACCGGCGGCCTTGAGCGCCTGCAGGATCGCCAGCAGGTCTTGCGGGGTGGTGCCGATCGAATTCATGGCCTTGACCACTTCGGCCAGCGAGGCGCCGCCCTTGATCATCAGCACCCGGCCCGGATCCTTCTTGACGTCGACCGAATTGTTGCGGGTGACGGTGGTCTGGCCGAACGAACCCGGGGCCGGCTGGCTGACGCTGGTGTCGGCGCCGACCGTCACGGTCAGGTTGCCGTGCGAGATCGCGCAATTCTCCAGCATCACGGCCTGGTTCATCACGACCGAGCCGGTGCGGGCATTCATGATGACCTTGGCCGCATCCTTGGCGCGCGCCACGTCGATGCCCTCCAGCTGGCCGATGAAGGCCACCCGCTGGTCGCTCGAGGACGGGGTGCGCACGCGGATCACGCGGCCATCCAGGGCGGTGGCGATGCCGGCGCCGAACTGGTCGTTGATGGCTTCCACCACCCGTGCGGCGGTCGAGAAATCGGTCTGCTTCAGTTCCAGACGGATCTGGTTGTCGGAACCCAGGTTCGAGGCGACGGCGCGCTCGACGGTGGCGCCTTCCGAGATCTTGCCGACCGACAGGTGATTGACCTGGACCTGGGCGCCGCCGGCCTGGGCGCCGACGCCGCCGACCAGCACATTGCCCTGGGCCATGGCGTACACCTGGCCGTCTGCGCCGTGCAGCGGGGTCATCAGCAAGGTGCCGCCGCGCAGGCTCTTCGCATTGCCGATCGAGGACACGGTGATGTCGATGGTCTGGCCCGGCTGGGCGAAGGCCGGCAGCGAGGTCGTGACCATCACGGCCGCGACGTTTTTCAGCTGCAGCTGGGTGCCCGGCGGCAGGTTGACGCCCTTCTGCTGCAGCATCGCCTGGATCGACTGCACGGTGAACGGGGTCTGGCTGGTCTGGTCGCCGGTGCCGTCCAGGCCCACGACGATGCCGTAGCCCGACAGCTGGTTCTGGCGCACGCCGGCGATGCTGGCGAGGTCCTTGAGGCGTTCGGCCTGGGCCAGCGGTGCAATACTCAACTGAGCCAACAGAGCGGCGCAGAAGAGAGCGATGGAAGCGGATTTCATGGCGGGCCTCAGAACGGCAGCATCGACTGGAAGAAGCGCGAGAACATATTGCTCACCTCGGCCTTGTCGACGCGGCTGTTGGTACGGTATTCGACGCGCGCGTCGGCGATCACGGTGGAAGCGACGATATTGCCTGGCTGGATGGTGTCCGGCGCGACCATGCCCGAGAAGCGGATGTACTCGATGCCCTTGTTCATCGCGACCTGCTTCTCGCCGGCGACGATCAGGTTGCCGTTGGGGAGCACTTCGGTGACCGTCACGCCGAGCGTGCCGGTGAAGTTGTTCGAGGCGCTCTGGGTGTCGGCATCGGCGAACTTGTTCGCGCCTTCCAGCGCCACACCGGCGCCGATCCTGGCCTGCAGCGGACCCGGCACCGAGAAGCTGGCGCTGCCCGACTTGCTGCCGGTGCTGGCGCCCGACTTGCCGGCCGAGGTGCGCTCGCTGATGTTCACCGTCAGCAGGTCGCCGATGTGGCGCGCGCGGCGGTCTTCGAACATCGGGCGGTAGCTGTTGGCGTTGTAGATGGCGCCGTCGTTGGCCGGCGCGGCCTGCACCAGCATCGGACGGGCCGACGTCGGCCCCTGGACGATGGTGCTCGGGGTGGTCGAGCAGCCGGCAACAGCCAGCGCGGCGACAACGATGGCGATAGTACTTTTCATGTTTATAACTGGGACAGTTTCTGCAGCATCTGGTCGGAGGTAGTGATCGCCTTGCTGTTGATCTCGTAGGCGCGCTGGGTCTGGATCATGTTGACCATTTCCTCGACCACGTTCACGTTCGACGATTCGACGTAGCCCTGCATCAGCACGCCGGAGCCGTTGGTGCCGGGCACGTTCAGGTTCGGGTTGCCCGAAGCGCCGGTCTCGACGTACAGGTTCTCGCCGCGCGATTCCAGGCCGGCCGGGTTGATGAAGGTGGCCAGCTGCAGCGAGCCGACCTGGGTCGGTGCCGTCGTGCCGGGCAGTTTCACGGATACGGTGCCATCGCGGCCGACGGTGATCGATTCGGCATTCGCCGGGATGGTAATGGCGGGCTGGACCACGAAGCCGCTGGAAGTCACCAGCTGGCCGTTGGCATCGGTCTGGAAGGAGCCGTCGCGGGTATAGGCCTGGGTGCCGTCCGGCAGCAGGACCGGGAAGAAACCCGAGCCGTTGACCATGACGTCCTTCGAATTGCCGGTCAGCTGGGGATTACCCTGGGTGAAGATGCGTTCGGTGGCGACGGTGCGCACACCGGTACCGATCTGCAGGCCCGAGGGCAGATTGGTCTGCTGCGAGGACTGGGCGCCCGGCTGGCGCACGTTCTGGTACAGCAGGTCCTCGAACACCGCGCGCGAACGCTTGAAGCCGTTGGTGCTGACGTTGGCGAGGTTGTTGGAAATGACGTCGAGGTTGGTCTGCTGCGCTTCGAGGCCGGTCTTGGCGATAAACAGCGAACGGATCATGGAATTCTCCTAAGAGCGGCAGACGAAGTCCGCCACGTACAAGAGAATTATGCTGCAGCAACTATTAATTCAAAGCGAGGATCTGGGTGGCTTTCGCCGCGTTATTCTCGGCGTTCTTCAGGAGGCTCATTTGGGTCTCGAAGGAGCGTGCCAAAGAGATCATGCTCACCATCGAATCGATGGCCGATACGTTGCTGCCCTCGAGCGCGCCGCCGGCCACGCTCACCGAAGCATCCGGCTGGGCGGTGCCGCCATCCTTCAGGCGGAACAGGCCGTCGTCGCCGCGCACCATGTTTTCCGCCGGCGGATTCACCAGTTTCAGGCGGCCCAGGATGTTGGCGGCGGCCGGCTGGTCGGTGGTGGAGATGGTCGAGATGGTGCCGTCGCCGCCCACGGTGACGGTGACGTCGGGCGGGATCGTGATCGGGCCGCCCTCGCCGGCGATGGTGGCGCCGCCGGCGGTGGTCAGCAAACCGTTCTGGCTGGTCTGCAGCGAACCGTTGCGGGTATATGCCTCGGTGCCGTCCGGCATCTGCACCGCGAACCAGCCCTGCCCCTTGACGGCGACGTCGAGCTCGCGTCCGGTGACCTGGAGCGCGCCCGCCGTGAAGTCGGCGGCCGGGGTCGAATTGACCACGAAGGCGCGCGTCGGCAGGCCTTCGCTCTGCACCGGCACCGCACGGAACACGTCCAGCTGGGCACGGAAGCCCGTGGTGTTCACATTGGCCAGGTTGTTCGAGGTCGTGGCCTGCTGTTCCAGGATGTGCTTGGCGCCGCTGGCGGCGGTGTAGATCAGGCGGTCCATGGTCTATCTCCCCGTTACGACGATTAACGCAGGTTCACCAGGGTCTGCAACACCGAATCCTGGGTCTTGATGGTCTGCGCATTCGCCTGGTACACGCGCTGCGCGGTGATCATGTTGACCAGTTCCGCGGTCAGGTCGACGTTCGAGCTTTCCACCGCCGACTGCTGCAGCACGCCGAAGCTGCCCGAATTCGGCGTCCCGACCAGCGGCACGCCCGAGCTGGCCGATTCGGCCCAGGCATTGTTGCCCAGCGGCTCAAGCCCGTTCGGGTTGGTGAAGTTCGCCAGGATCACCTGGCCCAGCGGCTTGGTCTGGCCGTTGCTGTACTGGCCCAGGATGGTACCGTCCTGGCCGGTGGTGAAGCGCTGCAGGTTGCCGGCCGCATAGCCGTCCTGGACCAGCTTCTTCTCGCTGGTGGCGGTGCCGTACTGGGTGGTGCCGTCGTAGTCGATGGTGATCGGCAGGGTCAGTTCGGCGCCGGTCGACGGGAACACCGGCAGGGTCACGGCGATCTTGCCGGCATCGGTCGAGCTCACCTTGTTCAGGCCGCCATTGGTGTCGAAGGCCAGGGTGCCGATCGGCCTGGACGGCACCTTGAGCGCCTTGGCGATGGCGGCATCGACCTCGTCCGGCGTGCCGCCCGGCACCGCGCCCGCGTTGGTGGCGGCGGTGGCGATCTCGGTCTGGTTGGCGGCGGTCGCGCCGGCGGTGCCGGCCGCAGCCGATACGACGCCGGAGGCGGCAGTGGCGTAGGCGCCGAGGGCGGCGGCGATGGTGGCCGGCACCGGCGGCACCGCCTTGGTCGCGGCTTCCCAGTTGCTGCGGGCGGTATTCACGGCGGCATTGCCGCCGGCTGCGGCGGCCACTGCCAGGTTGGTCACTTCGGTACCGTTGCTGGCCGCGTACACGTCCCAGGTGCCCGGTGTCGTGCCCTTGACGTAGAAGGTCGACAGCACGTGCGGGTTGCCCAGCGTGTCATACACGCTCATCGGGGTCTGCTTGTTGTAGGTGGTCGGGTCGTCCGCATTGAAGGGCGCATTGGCCGGCGGCAGGCTGCGCGAGTCGAGGTTCAATTCCATCTTGACCTCTTCGGTCTTGACCGGCTCCAGGTCGGCGGTATCGATCTGCAGCGGGGTCGGGGCGCCGGCCACCAGCGCGCCGTTCGCGTTCAGGCCGTAGCCGGTCAGCTTGGCGCCCTGGGCGTTGATCAGGAAGCCGCTCTTGTCCAGCGAGAACTGGCCGTTGCGGCTGTACTGCACCATGCCCGAGGCTTCGGTGCGAAAGAAGCCGGCGCCGTTGATGGCGATGTCGAGCGGGTTGTTCGAGGCTTCGACGTTACCCTGCGTGAACTGCTGGGCGATGTTGGCGACCTTGACGCCGATACCGGCCGAGATGCCGCCGGCGCCGTTCAGCGAGTTGGCGTAGACGTCGGCGAACTGGGTGGTCGAGCCCTTGAAGCCGACCGTGCTCGCGTTGGCGATGTTGTTACCGATGACGTCGAGGGATTTTGCTGCGCCGTTCAAGCCGCTCAGGCCTTGTTGGAAAGACATGGTGTACTCCTGATGAAATGTGGTACGAAGTAAGCGGCTCGGCTTACAGGACTTGTTTAATATCTGCCAGGGTGACGGCACCCTTGACCGGCAGGTTCAGCTTGATGCCATCCTTGCCGCTGGTCGTCACGCTGGCGACGCTGTCGAAGGACAGGGTGCGCGCATCCTTTACTTCTTCGCCGGCGCGGCTCGCGACCACCTTGTAGGTGTAGGTGCCATTCGGCAGCGTGACCGGCTTGCCGTCGGCGCCGACGTTCTTCGGGTCGACCACGCCGTCCCAGGCAATCGGCAGTACGCCGGCCTGCTGGGCGCCGAGCTCGATGGTGGCGACTTCCTTGCCGGTGGCATTGCTGGTGACCACCACCTGGACCTTGTCGGCTGCGCTGTCGAGTTCGACGCCGAGGATGGCCTTGCCGTCGCTCAGCTGGGTTTGGTAACCCTCGACCAGCACGCCGTGGCCGATCAGGTTGGTCGCCTGCAGCGCTTCGGACGACTGGTAGCTGGCCTTCAGCGATTCGAGCGTGCTGTTGAGCTTGTTGACGCCGGTGACGGTCTGCAGCTGGGCCAGCTGGCTGGTGACCTGGGCATTGTCGAGCGGGTTCAGCGGGTCCTGGTTCTTCAGCTGGGTCACCAGCAGGGTCATGAACTTGTCGGTGTCGGCCTGGACGCCGTCGACCTCGGCCTTCTTGGCATTCATGGTCGACATCAGGTCGGTGACGTTGGCGCCCGGGTTGGCGGTGTTGATGGTGGTGGTCATGGCTTAGGTTCTTTACTGGCCGAGGGTGAGCGTCTTGAGCAGCATGGTTTTTGCCGCATTCATGGTCTCGACGTTGGTCTGGTAGGAGCGCGAGGCCGACAACATGTTAACCATCTCGTCCACCACGTTGACGTTCGGCATCGCCACATAGCCCTTCTCGTCGGCCATCGGGTGCTTGGGGTCGTAGACCTGCTTGAGCGGGGACGGGTCTTCGACCACTTCGCGCACGCGCACGGCGCTGCCGCCGGACTGCTGGGGCACGGCTTCGAACACGACCGCCTTGGCGCGGTAGGCTTCGCCGGTGGGGCTGGTGGCGCTGTCGGCGTTGGCGAGGTTGGACGCCACGGTGTTCAGGCGCTGGGCCTGGGCGCTCATGGCCGAACCGGAAACATTGAAGATATTGAAGAGTGACATAGTCTTTAGCCTTTATTGTCCCTGGATGGCCGCCAGCAGGCCCTTGATCTGGTGGTTGATCATCGTGATGCCGGCCTCGTAGCGCAGCGCGTTGTCGGCGAACTGGTTGCGCTCGACGTCCATGTCGACGGTATTGCCGTCGACGCTGCCCTGCACCTCGCCGCGGTACAGCACCGGAGTGCCGTTGGCGAGCACGTCGCCGGTCGGCTTGCCGCGGCCCATATGGTTCTGGGCGGTGGTGGCGAGCGGGCCGCCGGCGCCCTTGCTGGCCAGCGCGCTCTGCAGCGCATTGCTGAAGTCGATGTCGCGCGCCTTGTAGTTCGGGGTGTCGGCGTTGGCGATGTTCGACGCCAGCAGTTCCTGGCGCTGGGCGCGCAGGGACAGGGCCGTTTCATTGAAACTCAGGTACTGGTCGATCTTGCCGATCATGCCGCCTCCTGCTGGACACTTGTTGGGACAGCACCGATGATACGTACGGGCAACACTTCCCAATCGGTCGAGAAAGACGGCCAAACCCCGGCTATTCGAAGTTTCGCGGCAAGTCGGCGCTGCCTAAAATGGCAGCATCTACCCTTTCCATCCGCTCCATGAAACGCATCCTCGCCTCCTTGTTCATCCTTGCAGCGCCCTTCGCCAGCGCCCAGCAGGCAACCAACGCGGGACGCCAGAACCTGCCGGCCCTGCGCACGGTCGTCGAGCAATACCTGCAGACCCAGACCGCCGGCCTGCCGGGCAAGGTGACGGTCAAGGTGGGCCAGGTCGATCCGCGCACCAGCCTGGCGGCCTGTCCGGCGCCGGAAGCCTTCCAGCAGCCCGGCGCGCGCGCGTGGGGGAAAACAACGGTCGGGGTGCGCTGCACCGCGCCCTCGCCATGGACGGTGTATATTCAGGCCACGGTGAGCGTGGTGGCCGACTACGTCGCGGCAGCAGTGCCGCTGGCCCAGGGCCAGCCGGTCGACGCCGGCCAGCTCGTCGTGATGAAGGGCGACATCGCCGCGATGCCGAACGGCATCATCACTGACATGGCCCAGGCCATCGGCCGCACGCCGACCGCCTCGCTGCCCGCCGGCACCCCGCTGCGCCTCGATACGCTGAAATCGAAGCCCGTGGTCCAGCAGGGCCAGGCGGTGCGCCTGGTCTCGAAGGGAAGCAATTTCTCGGTTTCAAGCGAAGCCAAGGCGATCAGCAATGCCGCCGAAGGCCAGGTGGCGCAGGCGCGTACCCAGTCGGGCATTGTGGTCAGCGGTACCGCGCGCGCCGGCGGCATCATCGAAGTGGCGATCTGACGCCCCCTTTATCGACGCCGCATATTTTCATCGACCACCCTTTTCTGCGCTAAAGTTTGTGAAATCCTTGCCGATACCAGACGCAGATCCCGGAGTTTCCGCTCCGAACAGAGAAGGATGATGCTGTGAAAATCAACGATACCCTCAAGGGCAACCCAGGCCTTCAGCCGACCAACACCAACGGCACCGCGAATGCACGCGGCGCCGACAAGGCTGCCACGACCGCGACCACCGGCGCCACGCCGGCCGCGACCGACAGTGTGCGCCTGTCCTCCCAAGGCCAGGCCATGGCCAATGCCGTGGGCGGCAACAACCAGGTGTTCGACACCAAGAAAGTCGAGCGCATCAAGATGGCCATTGCCGATGGCCAGTTCCAGGTCAATTCCGAGAAAGTCGCCGACGGCCTGCTCGACACCGTGCGCGACTTGCTCCATTCACGCAAGCGATAAACCTTCATGCCCACCAGCCCCGTCTTGAGCCCAAGCGCGACCGTCTCCGAAGAACAGCAACATGTCAGCTCGCTGATCGAGCTGATGAAACAGGAACAGCAGCTGCTGGTCGCAGCTGACGCCGACGGGCTGGCACAGCTTACTCCCCGCAAGAACACACTGCTGCAGGCGCTCGCCGAATTGTCGGCCCAGCGCCACGCGGCGCTGCTTGCTGCCGGCTGCGAAGGTTCGGAAGCGGGCATGGAACCCTGGCTGGCCGTGAGCGGCAACGAGGATGCGCGCGCCCAATGGGAGGCGCTGCTGGCCCTGGCCCGCGAAGCCAAGGAACTCAACCGCGTCAACGGCATGCTGATCAACAAGCAGCTGGCGCACAACCAGGGCGTGCTCAACGCGCTGCGCATGCCGGCCGGCGCCGAAGCCGGCGGGGTGTATGGCGCCAGTGGCCAGGCGGTCGGCGCCGGGCCCTCGAAGCGCTATGTGATCGGCTGACGGGCCATCCCTTACCCCACGATGAATCATGGCCGCTTGCGCGGCCATTGTCGTTTTTGCGGATTCGTCCCTACTTGAGCCCCACGCGTTGTGGAATGTTTCGCCTGAAAATAGTTAAAAAATATCCGCCAATGCTTCCCAATAATTTTCGGCCAATATTGTACGCAGTATGTCCGATATTTGCGAGCTGCTTTTCCTGTATTTAAGCGCGGACCGATAAAGGAACGGCTATTCCGAATAGCTGTTAGTATCGATTTCCGCACTAGGTGATTTTCGCTGAATCGGCAACATAGGATTAAATACAATGTTCCAGAATGGACTAAGCCGATTCATCGAAAATAATATGGAACCGATTATGCAGGCCTGGGAGGATTTCGCGCGAACGATCGAGCCGCCGGCCCTGGCAATGGATGATGTCGAATTGCGTGACCATGCCAAGCAAATGTTGCATGCCTTCGCAGCCGACCTGGACACCCCGCAATCCGAGCACGAACGCTTCGCCAAATCAAAAGGCCTTGGAAAGCGCGGTCCTGACGATACGGCCGCCGAAACGCACGCCGAGGCGCGGCTCCTGTCGGGCTACACCGTTGTCCAGCTGGTCTCCGAGTACCGCGCCCTGCGTTCGAGTGTGCTGATGCTGTGGGCTGCCGAGACCAAGGGCCAGCATCTCAATGATCTTTCCGACGTTACCCGCTTTAACGAAGCGGTCGACCAGGCCCTGGCCGAGTCGATCGCCCGTTACGAATTCATGGTCAAACAATCGCAGAACATGTTCCTTGCCATCCTGGGCCATGACTTGCGCAATCCGCTCGGCACCGTGGTCAGCGGGGCCAGCTTCCTCATGCAGGCCGATTTACCGCCCAAGTTCATCCTGGTCGCGACACGGATGTTCAACAGCGGCAAACGCATGAGCAAGTTGATTAATGACCTGATCGATTTTACCCGCACCCATCTCGGCCCCGGCATTCCTGTGCGGGTCAAACAGGGCAGCCTCGTCGCGCTGTGCGAAGAGGTCGTCAACGAGGCCCGCACCTTCCATCCGGAGCGCTCGATCGACCTGCAGGTCCCGCCGAAGCTCGACGCCATCTTCGATGAAGGCCGCCTGGCGCAGGCGCTGTCGAATTTGATCGGCAACGCGATCCAGTACAGCAGTCCGGACTTCCCGGTGAGCGTGCGGCTTGCCAGCAAGGACGACCAAGTGAGCATCGCAGTCAACAATCAGGGAGCAACCATCCCGACGGACGGCATGGCGACGATTTTCGACCCGATGGTACGGATTGCCATGCACGCCAACCAGATCGAGCACGACTATACGGAGCGCACCAGCCTCGGCATCGGCCTCTACATTTCCCGCGAAATCATCCACGCGCACGACGGCAAGATTGAGGTGACATCGAACGAGCAAGAGGGAACGACCTTCACCGTAAAAATGCCGCGCATGCCGGCGGGATTCCGGCCTTCCGACAGCGCCCCACACACCAGGCGGCGCGTGGAAGACAGCCAGTATGAGTGAACGCCGCTGCAGGACGCTGGTCGTCGACGACGAGCCCGATCTCGCGGATATAGCCGGGGAATTACTTGGCTACCATGGTATTGATGCACTGGTTGTTTATTCTGCCCACGATGCACTCAAGCTTCTGGAAACCCGGTCGGATATCGATGCAATCTTTTCCGATGTGATGATGCCTTCCATGACGGGGCTCGAATTGGCGGAAACCGTTGCCGAGATTTATCCAGACATTAAAATCGTTTTAACTTCCGGTTTTACCGCTCCCATTCACTGGGCGCGGCAGAAGCGCCGTTTTCCTTTTATTACTAAGCCATATTCGATCGACGCGGTCATTCCCCTTTTAGGGTGCCGGGTAAGCGCTGGATAAACAGCAAAAACCAGAGCAAGAAACAGATATCGCAGCTGCACGGCTCAGGCGACCATGTCGCCTCCTCAATGTTCCGGAGCCCCCATGCAGCCATTTCCCTACCAAATAGCCCCCGTACGCGACGATTTCCTCGCCCGGGCGCGCCGCGATAGTATTGACGATCTCGGCCAGCCGGTCGAACGTATTTCCGCCATTGGGGGCGAGCCTTGCCGCGATGCCTTTCGCCGCGCTGAAGCGGGCGAAGCCCTGATACTGGCGAGCTATTGTCCGTTCCAGCATGCCGGTCCGTATCGGGAATACGGCCCGGTGTTCATTCTCGCGCAAGGCGCCGACAGCGTCATCCCGCCCACCCGGCTGCCGCTCGATGGCGTCCACCCCTACCTCGGCACCGGCTTCGTATTACGCGCATATTCGTCGGACGAGCGGATCGTGGACGCGGTGCTATCCACGCCCCGGGACGCAGTGGACCACCTGGAGCACCTGTTCGCCGACAGCGGCACGGCTTTCGTGCTGTGTCGATATGCCGCCTATGGATGCTACGCGCTACGGATCGAGCGCGATCGGATGCGATGAAACGGCCATGCGAAGCATCGCCTCGATGCTCTCCGGCGCGACCGGCCTGCTGAAGCAGTAGCCCTGCATCTGGTCGCAGCCGTGCTGCTGCAGGAAGGCCAGCTGCTCGCTGGTCTCGACGCCTTCCGCGATCACGTTCAGTTTCATCGAATGGGCCAGCGCGATCACGGCGTTGACGATGGCCGCGTCGTCGGCGTCCTGGGTCAGGTCCATCACGAAGGAGCGGTCGATCTTGAGGCTGTGGATCGGGAAGCGCTTCAGGCTGGCCAGGCTCGAGTAGCCGGTGCCGAAATCGTCGATCGCCAGCTGCACGCCCATCGCGGCCAGGCGGCCCATGGTCTCGGTGGCCGCCATCGGGTTTTCCATCAAGACGCTTTCGGTGATCTCGAGGGTCAGGCTGGCCGGGTCGCAGCCGGTCTCCTGGAGCAGCGCGGCGACGCGCTGGGCCACGTCCTGGCCCAGGAACTGGCGCGCCGACAGGTTAATGCTGATGCGCAGCGGGCTCAGGCCGGCGGCGCGCCATGCCACCTGCTGGCGCATGGCGGTGGCCAGCACCCAGTCGCCGATCGGCACGATCAGGCCGGTCTCCTCGGCCAGCGGGATGAAGTCCGCCGGCGACACCATCGGCCGGCCGAGCGGCTGCCAGCGCAGCAGCGCCTCGACCCCGGTCACCAGGCCGCTGCCGATGTCCACCACCGGCTGGTAGTACAGCAGGAATTCCTCGCGCTGCAGGGCGCGCTGCAGGGCGCCTTCCATGCGCAGGTGCAGTTCCGCCTGCTCGCCCATCTCGGCCGTGTAGAAGGAATACTGGTTGCCGCCCTGCCCCTTGGAGCCGTACATGGCGCTGTCGGCGCACTTGAGCAGGGTGGCGCTGTCCTCGCCGTCGCGCGGGTACATCGCGATCCCGATGCTCCCGGAGGGGAACACTTCCTGGCCGCAAAGAAGCATGGGCTGGAACAGGTTGTCGAGCAGCTTGCGCGCCACCTTGGCCGCATCGTCCTCGCCAGCCAGGTCGGGCAGCACCACCACGAATTCGTCGCCACCCTGGCGCGCCACGGTGTCGCTCTCGCGCAGGCTGCCGGACAGGCGGCGCGCGATCTCGACGATCAGGGCGTCGCCGGCATCGTGGCCAAGGCTGTCGTTGACGTGTTTGAAGCGGTCCAGGTCGATGAACATCAGCGCCACCTGGCGCCCGGCGCGGTGGGCGTGCATGATGGCCTGGCCGAGCCGGTCCTGCATCAGGATCCGGTTCGGCAGTCCGGTCAGGGCGTCGTGGTTGGCCATGCGCAGCAAGGCCTCCTCGGCCTTCTTCTGGCGCTGGATGTCCTTGATGACACAGATGAAGCGATGGTTGCCGTTCGCGTCGCGCATGCTCGAGACGTTGACGCTGACCCAGACCCGCGCGCCGTCGCGCCGGATCAGGCGCTTCTCGCGCTGGTAATCGCTGATCTCGCCGGTCTTCAGGCGGGCGTTCAGGGCCAGTTCTTCCGGCAGGTCTTCCTCGCAGGTGAGCTGCTGGAAGAAGCGCTGCAGCAGCTCGATTTCGGAATAGCCGAGGATCTGCGACATCTTGCTGTTGGTGCGCAGCACGCGGCCGTCGGCGCCCAGCAGCACGATGCCGACCGCGGCCTGGTTGAAGGTGAGGCGGAAGAATTCCTCGCTCTCCTGCAGGCGCAGCCTGGCCTTGCGGCGGAAGGTGATGTCCTGCCCGATCAGCAGCAGAATATAACCGCCGTCCTTGCGCGTGCGGCGGATGTTGAAGTCGACGTAGCGCACGCCGTCGGCGCGGCCGTCGAGCGTGACCAGCACGTTGTCGTGCGGCGCCCCCGACGCCAGCGCCTCGGCGGCCCGGTTGACCAGTTCCGGACTGGGGATCAGTTCTTCCAGTTCCAGCCTGTTCTCGTGCAGCAGGCCGTCGGGCACGCCCAGCAGGTCGGCCATCATGCGGTTCATCGAGCTGACGCGCAGTTCGGCGTCGACCACCACCAGCCCGGCCGGCATGCCGTCGATGACCTGTTCCAGGTAGTTCTGGTTCTGCAGGCTGCTGCGCTGGCTGGCATGGAAATAGGTGTCGAGCGCCAGGCCCATGTCGAAGCAGACGATCTTCAGCACCGCGTCGACGGCGGCATGGAAGCGCTCCGGCTGGCCCTGCAGGCGGCGCTCCAGCATGCCGACCAGCTCCGACAGGTACTTCCGGTAGGCGCCGATATACCACTTCGGATCGAGCCCGATGCGCTGGTGGGTGGCGCCCACGCGCAGGCGCTCGCGCATGTAGTCCTCGCCGTATTCGCCCGCCGTCAGGCTGCTGAAGTAGCTGGCCTGCAGGTGCCGCAGGCGCGCCTCGGCACCGGTGCCCAGCATGTCGCGCAGGCCGGGGAAGGACATCAGGTGCGCATAGAAGCGGTCCGAGAAGGCATCGCGGTGGCACTCGAGCAGCTCGTGCACGTCGCGCAGGGCCGCGACGTCGGTCTCGCCCAGTTCGAGGAAGGCCTTGCGTGCCTCCACCTCCTCGCGGTCGATCCCGATCTCGCGGGCGAGTTCGTCGACGAAATCATGGAGTCTGTTCATGGCCGGCCTCCTGCGCGTCCGGATTGGGATCGATGCTGGGTAATCATGGAAGGCCTGCCGAAGAGGGAGATATTTACGCCTGGATAATGTCATTGCATGATAGCAATGGCCTTGTCCTGAATCGAGCAAATAATCACGCATTATCACATCTGTTGTTTATAAGCCATATCGCCAGTGTGGTTTTGTTGCCCACAGTAAATAGACGCTTGGGATAACGCAAAGGCAGGGGCGGCATGGCGGCGCACAGTAGGCCGGTCCATCATCTTCTTGAGGAAAACCCATGCGCCGCGCTTCCGTGCTTTCCTGCCTGCTGGCCCTGACCACCCTGCCCGCGCTGGCGCAGGACGTGAGCGTGACGATCGCGCCGGTGCGCGACAAGTTTGCGCGCAGCGACGAGGTACTGGTACGCGTGACCCTGCTCAACACCAGCACCACGCCCCAGTTCCTGCTCAAGTGGCATACCCCGGCCGCCGGCGTCGAAGCACCGCTGTTCGAGGTGCTGCGCGAAGGCCAGCCGGTGCGCTACCTCGGCATCAAGGTCAAGCGTGCCGCCTCCGGTCCGGACGACTACCTGCGGCTGGAGCCGGGCGCGTTCCTGAGCAGCACGGTCGAGCTGTCGGCGCTGTACGAGATGAACGTGACCGGACCCTACCAGTTGCGCTACCGCACCGCCTCGAGCGGCCTGTTCGCCGGCGCCGGGATGCGGCCCATGCCCGGCACGCTGGCCTCGAGCCAGGTCGGGATCTGGATCGACGGCCGCCTGCCGCGCGGGGCGCGCCCGCCGGCCAAGCAGGCCGCTGGCGGCGGCGGCCTGGAATTCAGCAAGTGCTCGAACGCGCAGCAGGAACAGCTGGCGGCGGCCGTGGACGCGGGCAAGGCGATGACGGTCGACGCCCACAACTACCTGGCGGCCGGGGCCGGCGGAAACCAGTACGGCGCACGCTACGCCAACTGGTTCGGCGTGTTCGACGCCGGCCGCGCTACCACCGCCAGCGGCAATTTCACGGCCATCCGCGACGCCTTCGAGAGCAAGCCCCTGAAGATCGACTGCGGCTGCAACGAGGATTATTTCGCCTACGTCTACCCGGCCCAGCCCTACGCCATCTACGTCTGCAAGGCCTTCTGGACGGCGCCGCTGACCGGCACCGACTCGCGCGGCGGCACCCTGCTGCATGAGCTGAGCCACTTCGACGTGGTGGCCGCCACCGACGACCACGTGTATGGCCAGCAGGGGGCGGCCGAGCTGGCGCGCGTGGATCCGGCGCGCGCAGTGCGCAATGCCGATTCGCACGAGTATTTTGGTGAGAATTCGCCGCCGCAGCAGTAAGCTGGCCCCTGCCTGAATTTCTAGCACTTGTGTATACAAATTGCCAGCGCACGATTGCCGATTTTTGCGTTTTGTTGACACTTCACAAAAATTGTCACGCTCGCTTCAATTCAACTTTACACATGCCCATGTTTCCGTAAATATTCACTTAAGTTATCTCATGCCTCACGGATAACTCGATAAGGCTGGAGTAAAGCCGCATAAAAATTTTCATACGGAGAATGAGCATGAGCTTGAAAGGCAACTGGAAGTCGGCATTGGGCATGGCTGCGCTCGCGGCAGCATGCAACGCACAAGCGGCGCCGAAGGGCGTGGCGGTCACCGTGGTCCCCGAAAAGCAGGCGCTGGGGCAGAACGACGATGTGGTGGTGCGCGTTACCATCACCAATAACTCGGGCGCGCCACAGTACATCATGAAGGCGCGCACCCCCTTCGAAGGCATGGAGGAAGCGCTGTTCGACATCAAGCGCGACGGCCAGCCGGTGCCCTACCTCGGCGCCCACATCAAGCGCGCCGCCCCGACCCGGGCCGATTACTTCCTGCTCAAGCCGGGCGCCTCGCACAGCGTCAAGGTCGAACTCTCGGCCATGTACGACATGAGCGTCAGCGGCGACTACCAGATCAGCTACAAGCAGGTGTCGCCGCAGCTGTTCCTGGACGCCCCGGGCGACGCCGGCGGTGACGACGCCACCCTGGTGTCCGCGCCGGCCTCCGTGTGGATCGACGGCCGCGTCGCGCGCGGCCAGAAATCGCAGGTGATGCTCGACATCGAAGCGATGAAGCAGGCCGCCATCCAGCCGTCCGCCGCCAGCCTGAGCTTCAGCAGGTGCAGCACCACCCAGCAGACCACGATCACCCAGGCCATGTCGGCCGGCTCCGCCATGGCGAACGACGGCGACGCCTACATGCAGCGCGGCGTGATCGGCACCCGCTATACCAAGTGGTTCGGCGCCAACAACAGCACCCGCGTGGCCACCGTCAAGTCGCACTTCGCGGCCATCAAGGACGCCTTCGCGAACAAGCCCGTGACGGTCGACTGCGGCTGCAACAAGACTTACTACGCCTATGTGTATCCGACCCAGCCGTACAAGATCTACGTCTGCAAGGCCTTCTGGGCCGCGCCGATGACCGGCACCGATTCGAAGGGCGGCACCCTGGTGCACGAGATGAGCCACTTCAACGTGGTGGCGGGTACCGATGACCACGTGTACGGCCAGTCGGGCGCGGCCAACCTGGCGATCAGCAATCCGGACCTGGCGGTGCAGAACGCCGACTCGCACGAGTACTTCGGCGAGAACACGCCGGCGCTGAACTAAGCTGATACCCGCAATGACGACGGGCCGGAAATACCGGCCCGTTTTTATTTGCCGAAGCTGAACCTGACCGGCGCCGCCGGACTGCTCCTGACGGCCTCGAGCTGCGCGACATCCGCCAGCCACGGGCCGTCGTAGCGGATCTCGTAGCTGTGCTTGCCCTTCGCGAAGGCATACGAAGGCGTGATGTCGATGGTGTTCATGTGCATGGTGTGCGGCGCCACCGCCTGGTAGTCGCTGGCCGTGAGCGCGCCGCGCTTGACCATCATGCCGGTGTAGCCGACCGGCTTGCCTTTGGCATCGCGCAGGTCGAAGCGCCGTCCGGTGATCTCGTCGCCGGCGGCGACTTCGCGCGGGACGTAGATGGTGGTGTCGCCATGGTTCTCCACGATCAGGCGCACTTTGACCTTGCCCTGCGCGGTCTCGATTTCGAGCTGGTGGCGCACCTGCGCCTCCTTTTCCACCGCGCCGGCGGCGCCGGCCGTGCTCACCAGGCCTCCGAGGACCAGCAGCAGCGCTGGGGGAATACGTTTGACATGCATGGAATCTCCCGAAGTTTGTTATGGCATGGACGCCAGGATCATCACCGCCACGCGCCGGTTGCGCGCCTGGTTGGCCGGCGTGTCGTTCGGCGCCACCGGGCGCGTGGCGCCGTGGCCGATGGCGGACAGGCGCGCATCCTGTACCCCGTTCTCGATGAACAGCCGCACCACGCTGGCCGCGCGCACCGCCGACAGTTCCCAGTTCGAGGCGAACTTGTCGTTGGTGATCGGCAGGGTATCGGTATGGCCTTCGACCTCGATCCGGTGCGGGCCGTTCTTCAGCAACCCCGCCACCTCGCCCAGCACCGCGCGCGCATCCGGCTGCAGCACCGCTTCGCCCTGCGCGAACAGCACGCTGGCATTCAGTTCGATGCCGATGCCGCGCGCGTTCTGGGTCACCCTCACCTGGCCCGATTTCACCAGCGGCATCAGGGTCGAGGTCAGGTCTTTCGCCAGCACCTCCATGCGTTCGCGCTCGCGCCGCGCCGCTTCCTGTCGCTTGCGGTTGACGATGTGCGACAGCGGCAGCGCCGGCTCGACGCTGGTATGCGCCTGCGGCGCCACGCTGCGCCCGCCGAAGGCGTCGCCCAGCGCTTCGGACAGCACCGCGTACTTGCCTTCGTTGACGATCGAGATCGCGTACATCACGACAAAGAAGGCGAACAGCAGCGTGATGAAATCGGCGTAGGAGATCAGCCAGCGCTCGTGGTGTTCGCCGGGGCCGTCGTCGTAGCGTTTGCGCGCCATGAGCGGTGACCTAGTGGCGCGCCAGCAGGCTCGCCACCCGTTCGTCGACCACGCGGGTGTGGTCGCCGCTGGCGAGGTCGTGGAAGACTTCGGCGAGGATTTCGTACTGGGCCACCTTGTCGGTGACGATGGCCTTCAGCTTGTTCCCGACCGGGTAGAAGAACAGGTTGGCCAGCCCCACGCCGTAGACGGTGGAGACGAAGGCCACCGCGATGCCGGAACCGAGGCGCGACGGATCGGACAGATTTTCCATCACGTGGATCAGGCCCAGCACCGCACCGAGGATGCCGATGGTGGGCGCATAGCCGGCCGCCGACTCCCAGATGCGCGCCGCCTGGCGCTGCGAGAATTCATAGGCGCTGATCTCGCTCTCGAGCAGGCTGCGGATCTTGTCGGGGTGGATGCCGTCGACCACCAGGCGCAGGCCCTTCTGGATGAATTTGTCGGGGGTGGCCATGTACTGCTCGAGCGAGAGCAGGCCGTCGCGCCGCGCGGACAGGCTCCACAGTGCGATCTCGCGCGACAGCTTGTCGCGCCCGGACTTCGGCGGGAAGAACACCCAGCGCAGCATGCGCAGGCCCAGCATGAAGCTGCGCCGCTCGCTCTGCAGCAGGGTGGCTCCTAGCGTGCCGATCACCACGATCGCAAAGGCGGCCGGCTGCACCAGCGACGCGAACTTGCCGCCGTCCAGCGTATGGCCGACCAGCACGCCCGCGAGCGCGAGCGCCAGGCCGGCTACGCTTGCCCAGTCCACAACTGCTCCTTGAGGGCGGCGCGCAGGCGCGACACGGCCTGGGTGTGCAGCTGCGACACCCGCGATTCGCTCACGCCCATGACGGCACCGATTTCCTTCAGGTTCAGCTCTTCTTCGTAGTACAGGCCCATCAGCATCTTCTCGCGCGGCGGCAAGTTGTCGATGGCGTCGATCACGGCCTGGCGGAAACCGGTATCGAGCAGGCTGCGCAGCGGGTCGCTGTCGTCCACCGCATAGCGGTCGAGGAAGCCGTCACTGCCTTCTTCGGTGTCGTGGAAATCTTCGTAGTACAGCAGCTGGTGGCCGCCGCCGTCGCCCAGCATCTCCTGGTAGTCGGCGAGCGACATCTTGAGCGACTTGGCGATCTCGGATTCGCTGGCCGGGCGGCCCAAGCGCTGCTGCAGCGCCTCCATCGCGGCCTCGACCTTGCGCATGTTCTGGCGGGTACTGCGCGGCATCCAGTCGCTGTTGCGCAGCTCGTCCAGCATGGCGCCGCGGATGCGCAGCACGGCATAGGTCTCGAACTGGGCGCCGTGGTTGTCTTCGTAGCGGTTGATCGCATCGAGCAGGCCCATCATGCCGGCCTGCACCAGGTCATCGACTTCCACCGAAGGCGGCAGCTTGGCCTTCATGTGGTGGGCAAGACGCTTCACCAACGGCATGTGCTCCGTCAGCAAATGGTTCTTGTCCGCTTTCCCTTTGACCGTGTACATGCGCTCTGCTTATCTTTCCCGCTATTCGTGTTCTTATCAATGCCCGAGGTGAACGCTGCCTCCCCTGCTGCCCAGGCCCGGCATCGCGTGCAGCGCGAACCTGCCGGCAAGGCGGCGGAAGGCGACCGAGGCCCCCGCCAGCGGGAAGGCATCGACCACCGCCCGGCCCAGGCGCGCGGCGCGGTGCAGGTACTCGTCGGCCGGCACCGAACCCATGGCGCTCAGGCTGACCGCCAGGTAACGTGTTGCCGCGGTTGACATATTATCGTATACAAGCTTGGCCTCCGCCTCCGTCGCGCCGGTCACCAGGATGCCGAAGGGACGGCGGCCCAGCTGCTGCGCCAGGCGCTTGATCAGCGCATAGGCATTCGTGATCGAGGCGGCCGAGGTCCCGACCTGCACCACGATCTCCGAACTGGCCATCAGCGACAGCGGGAATTCCCCGCTTGGCCCGAGTTCGCCGTCGACCATTACGATGCCGGCCTGCTTGACCAGCACGTCGAAGGTCTTGGCCAGGCGGCGCATGTCCGCGCTGCCCTGCGGATGACCGAGCGAAGCGACCGAGAAGCCTTGCGGGACCTGGTGGATCACCTGGTTCAGGCCGCATTCCTGGCGCGCCACGTCCGCCAGCGTGGCGGCGCGGCTCAGGCCCAGGCGGCGCGCCACGCCGTAGTCGCGTTCGCAGGCGTCGACGATCAGGACTTCGTTCCCTAGCTGGGCCAGCGACGCGCCCAGGTTGACCAGCATGGCGCCCTTGTCGTCTTCAGGCGTCGCGGAGAGGAAGGTGACGATGCGCGGGCGCGGGCCCTGCAGCATCCGGCGCAGGCCTTCGGCCTGGTCGAAATCGAAACTAGCCAAGCTGCACCTCGCGCAGGTTGCGGTCCTGGCCAGCTGCGGCCATCATCATCGGCAGGTCGGCGTCGCCGAACTGGGCGGAGGCGTTACGGGTATTGCGGAAGGCGCGATCGATCAGCATGGCGCGGTCGGCCAGGTGCAGGTCTTCCGGGACGCGCTGGCCGTTCGAGATGTAATGCAGGTTCAGCTTCTGGCGGATGACCACGTCGAGCACGTTGCCGATCGAAGCGGCTTCGTCCAGCTTGGTCATGATGCAGCCGGCCAGGCCGCTGCCCTGGTAGGCGCGCACCACTTCGTTCAGGGTCTCGTTGGTCGAGGTCGCGTTCAGGCACAGCAGGCGCTTCACGTCGGCGCCGGATTCGGACAGCATGGCCACCTGTTCCGTCACCATCTGGTCGCGCTGCGACATGCCGATGGTGTCGATCAGGACGGTATGCTTGTTCTTGAGTTCTTTCAGGGCGATGCGCAGGTCGGCCTCGTCCTTCACCGAGTGCACCATCACACCCAGGATCTTGCCGTAGATGCGCAGCTGCTCGTGGCCGCCGATACGGTAGGCGTCGGTGGTGATCAGAGCCAGCTTGTCCGGGCCGTGGCGCATCACGCAGCGCGCCGCCAGCTTGGCGGTGGTGGTGGTCTTGCCGACGCCGGTCGGGCCGACCAGGGCGAACACGCCGCCGCGCGCCAGCAGGTCGTCTTCGTTGGCGATGGTGGTCAGGTTACGGGCCAGGACGGTCTTGATCCAGCGCAGGGCATCGGCCGCGTCCTTGGTGGCCGGCATCTTGTCGATCAGGTAGCGCGCCAGGGTGGCGGAGAAGCCGGCTGCCAGCATCTCGCGCAGCACGGCGGCCTTCTGCGGCTCGCGCTGCGCCGTGGCGTTCCAGGACAGTTCGGCCAGCTGGGTTTCCATCAGGCCGCGCATGGCGCGGATCTCGCTCATCATGCCGCTCATCTCGGCGGCGGCCGATTCCTTGGCCTGGGCGATGGCGGCGCTCATCATCTGGGTCATGGCCGCCATGTCGATCGCCGGCTCCTGGGCCGGGGCGCGGCGGTTGACATAGGTCGGCGGGACTTCCGGCTCGGCGGCCGGGGCAGTGCGGCGCTCGACGTAGGGCTGGCGGGCGAACGCATCCAGCTTCGGAGCGGCGGCGCGCGGCGCCGGCTGGCGTGGCTCGGGGGCCGCCGGGACGCGGGTGAAGACCGGTTCCGGGTCGAAGTCGCTGTCGAAGGCCTGGAAGCCCTGGAAGGACGGCTGCTGCGGCTCTTCGATGGCGGGGGAAGCCAGCGAGGCGACATCGTCGTTGTCCAGTGCCAGGATCTCGACCACGCCGTCGACCGGGCGGTTGGAGAGGATGACCGCGTCAGGGCCGAGCGCCTCGCGCACCTTGCGCAAGGCATCACGGGAAGTAGCCGCTGTAAATTTCTTCACGTTCATCATCGTTCTCCGCACTTCAACTGTACTGTTCTATTTGCGATGGGCACAATTGCCCGTCCATAGGCAGCATTATTGGCGATGCCGTGGGGAAACGATGCAGAGAACAGAAGCGGGAAAAGGACCTTATTCACTACAGCAGAAGCGCGACACCCTCCGCGGTTGTATGAGACTATGACAACTTAATTAATATCAACACCATTTATTTTCTAAATGCAACTATAACGTGGCGTGATGTCGTATATAAACGTCCCAAAAGTCTCACTAATTGTAACCAAATGCAATTTAGGTCATACTCTGTTCATGTTGTTCATGTACACGACTTCCGGCATAGATTGAGAGGCCCGCAATGAAGTTAAGATTACCGAAACGGCAGGCTGGAATCTCTGGTGGAGAAGCGCTCCTGGTGCACTGCTGCAGAACACTCGACAGCAGCATGCCAATCCTCAGGACGGCTTTCTTGATTGCGGGCGTGCTCGCGGCGGGTTTGCAACTCGGCCGCTCCGCCGACTTCCTGTTCGGCACAGGCCTGGTGCTGCAACTGTCGATCTGGTTCGAGAGCTGGTGGCTGAGGCGCCGGGCTCGTTGACCACCCTGCCCGCGCTCATCGGCAAGCTGCTTCAGTAGAATGAAACGACAACGCCGGCTGCACTACCTGTTCGGTAGTACGCGCCGGCGTTTTGCCATTGTAGATCAGGAAAGTTTTGCGTCGGTCGAAATGACGGCACTGCCGCCGGTACGGGTCTCTGCAAACCAACGCCCTCTCACCAGGCGGCCATATACGGCAACGTAGAGCAGCACCTGGGCAAGAACGATAGCAAGGCTGACCGGTGCCGAGGCTCCGACCAGTACGCTGACAGCCACGCACAGCGCCACCGCCGGCGCGATGAAGCACACCACGCCCGCATTGCGGTTCCACGGGCGGCTAGAGTCGCGGCGCACGTGTTTGAAGACCAGGCGGCGGAACACGAGCGTATGCAAGTGCAGGGCGTCCGGCTGCCCGGGGCTGACGTTCTGGATGACGCGGCGGCGGTAGATGCTGAACAGCACTTCGATGACCGGATACCCGCAGATCGCCAGCACCTGCCATGCGTTCACCTCCGGATTACGGACGAGCAGCAAGACTGCCATTTCCGACACCAGGAAACCGAGGAAGTAGGCTCCACCGTCACCCAGGAACAGCTTCCCGAACGGATAGTTAAACGCCAGGAAGCCCAGGGTCGCGCCAACGGTCAGCGCGCCCAGCGCCACGACCAGTCCGTCACCGTTCTGCATGGCGACCGCAGCCAGGCCGCCGGCCATGATGACGATGGTGCTGCCCGACAATCCATTGAAGCCGTCGATGATATTGATCGCATTCGAACCGCCCGATACGACCACGGCGGTAACGACAATCGCGAATGGCGTAAATGCCAGCAGTGCATCCACACCCCACAGGTCGAGCTCGCTGACGGTCGCGCCCAGCAAGGCACTGGCGATCATGGCGCTCAGGGCGGTGGCCACCAGGCGTACCCGAACGGACACGCGTTTCGTCACGTCCTCGATCACGCCAGCCAGGAAAGCCGGCAGGCTGGCGGCGAACAGAAGACCGAGCTCGGCCGAATGCACCAGACCCGCATCCTGCGCGAACGACTGGTATGCCAGCAGACCCAGCATGACACCGGCGATGACGCCGATACCGCCGATGCGCGGAACGGCGGTGGTATGCACTTTCTGCACGCCGCTCAAGTCATGATCGTGCGACAGCTTGCCATGCCACTTCTGCGATGCAACGATCAGCAAGCAAAACGCGAAACTGATGGCCAAAGCGGCTGAGCCGAGCTCAAGTAAATAAAATTCCGACATTGTTTAGTCAATTCGCCGAACTGTTCAAGCCAACTGAACAGTTGGTTGAGCGGATGGATGGTGATGCAACCGTGGTGCTTTTTGTTGCGCTTCAATTATTGGAGCAAGGCAAGATGTTATCACAACTGATTATCAACAGCTGAGTTCGTGCACCAAAATGGCAATGAATCTCATTTTGCTGCGATAAAACCACACGTGCTTATGCAAGCTACATTGGCACGCCAACCAGGCTGGTCACCCGGATCGTCTTGGTTTCCGGGATCTCGTTATGCGACAGCACCTTCAGGTTCGGCACCGCGCGGCGCAGGAAGCGCGACAGCAGCACGCGCAGCGGGGCCGGCACCAGCAGCACCGGGCTCAGGCCCATCTCTTCCTGCTGCGCCGCCGCATTGGCGGCCTGCTGGGCGATGGTATCGGCCAGGCCCGGCTCGATGCCGCTGCCGTCGCCACCGTTGCCCATGGCCTGCATCAACAAACGCTCGAGGCGGTTGTCGAGGGTCACCACCGACAGCTCGTTGGTGCCAGGGAAAAGCTGCTGCACGATCGCCCGGCCCAGCGCCACCCGCACCATGGCGGTCAGCTCGCCCGGATCCTGGGTCTGGTTGGCGTATTCCGACAGCGACTCGATAATGGTGCGCATGTCACGGATGTGCACGCCTTCCTGCAGCAGGTTCTGCAGCACTTTCTGCAGGGTCGACAACGACACGACCTTCGGCACCAGGTCTTCCACCAGCTTCGGCGTCTCCTTGCCCAGGTGATCCAGCAGGGCCTGCACTTCCAGGCGGCCCAGCAGTTCCGACGCATGGGTGGTGATCAAATGGTTCAGGTGGGTCGCCACCACGGTGCCGGCGTCGACCACGGTGTAGCCCATGCTCTGGGCTTCGTCGCGCAGACTGGCGTCGATCCAGGTGGCCGGCAGGCCGAAGGCAGGATCGACCGTCACCAGGCCCGGCAGCGTGCCGCTGGCCATGCCCGGGTTGATCGCCAGGAACTGGCCGTTCATGGCTTCGCCGGTGCCCACTTCCACGCCCTTGAGGGTGATGCGGTAGGCCGAGGGCTTGAGTTCCAGGTTGTCGCGGATGTGCACCGGCGGCGCCAGGAAGCCGACTTCCTGGGCGAACTTCTTGCGGATGCCCTTGATGCGCTTGAGCAGCTCGCCGCCCTGGGTCTTGTCCACCAGCGGGATCAGACGGTAGCCTACTTCCAGGCCAAGGGTGTCGACCGCCATGACGTCCTGCCAGGTCGCTTCTTCCGACTCGGCCGGGGCGGCTGCGCCGCCGGCAGCGGCCGTTGCCGCCGCTTCCGCCGCCGCGGCCGCTTCCTTGGCCGGGCCCTCCTTCTTGCGCTTGGCAATCATGTAACCGCTGCCGCACAGGGCGCTGCCCAGCAGCAGGAACACCAGGTTCGGCATGCCCGGGATCACGCCCAGCGCGAAGATGATGCCGCCGGTGATGTACAGGGCTTCCGGGCGGGCGAACAGCTGGTTGGTCACCTGGCTGCTGATGTCGTCCTCGTTGGCCACGCGCGACACCACCATACCAGCCGCGATCGAGATGATCAGCGAAGGAATCTGGGCCACCAGGCCGTCACCGATGGCCAGCAGCGTGTACACCTCGGCGGCCTCGCCGAAGCTCAGGTCGTGCTGCACCACGCCGATGATCAGGCCGCCGATGACGTTGATCAGCGTGATCATGATGCCGGCGACCGCATCGCCCTTGACGTACTTGGACGCACCGTCCATCGCACCGTAGAACTCGGCTTCCTGCGCCACTTCGTTGCGGCGCTTGCGGGCGTCGGCTTCGCCGATCAGGCCGGCATTCAGGTCGGCGTCGATCGCCATCTGCTTGCCCGGCATTGCATCCAGGGCGAAACGCGCGCCGACTTCGGCGATACGGCCCGCACCCTTGGTCACCACCGAGAAGTTGATGATGGTGAGGATGATGAACACGACGATACCGACCGTGAAGTTACCGCCGATGAGGAAGTGGCCGAAGGCTTCGACCACTTTACCGGCAGCGGCGCCGCCGGTGTGGCCTTCGGTCAGGACAATGCGAGTAGAAGCCACATTAAGCGCCAGGCGCAACATGGTGGAGATCAGCAGGATGGCCGGGAAGGCCATGAAGTCGAGCGGCTTGACCGTGTACAGGGCGGTCAGCAGAACGATGACGGACAGTGCGATGTTAAAGCTGAAGAACACGTCCAGCACGAAGGCCGGCAGCGGCAGGATCATCATCGCCAGCAGGACGATGATGAAGATCGGTGCGGCGAGCGCGCTGGCGCCCTTTGCCGCGAGGCCGCCCGCCCATGCCGGCAGTTTCATGCTGTTCATCAATGCAATGCTCCGTTATTGGTTCCTGCTCCCGGTCCCTTGTAGGCCGGGTCGTTCGGGTCCATCTCCGCCGGCACCGCCAGTCTGGTCGGGCGATCCGGGTACATTCCTTCGCCCTTCTTGTAGGCGCGCAGCTGGTAGACGTAGGCCAGGACTTCGGCCACGGCCGAGAACAGCTTCTCCGGGATCTCTTCGTCGATGTCGGTGTGCTTGTAGAGCGCACGGGCCAGTGCCGGGGCTTCCAGCAGGGTCACCTTGTGCTCGGCGCCGAGTTCGCGGATCTTGGCCGCCACGTCGTCGATACCCTTGGCCACCACGCGCGGCGCGCCCTTCTGGCCGTCGGCGTACTTCAGCGCCACCGCGTAATGGGTCGGGTTGGTGACGATCACATCCGCAGTAGGGACATTCTGCATCATGCGGCCGCGCGCCATTTCGCGCTGCATCTGGCGAATCTTGCCCTTAATCTGAGGATTGCCGTCCGACTCCTTCGACTCCTGGATCATTTCCTGGCGCGTCATCTTCATCTTGTCGTGGTAGTGATACAACTGCCACGGGCCGTCGATGGCCGCGATCACGCCCAGGGCGCCGGTGATGAACAGGAAAGCCTTGGCCACCAGCTCGCCCACGTGGGCGGTGCCGGAGACCAGCGGTTCGACCGCCAGGCCGATCACCGCTTCCTTCTGGCCCATGATGACGACCCAGGCCACGGCGCCGACCACCAGGGTCTTGGCGACGGCCTTCAGCAGTTCGATCAGGGCATTGGTGGAGAACATGTTGCCGATACCCTTGATCGGATCCAGCTTCATGAAGTTCGGGACGAAGGCCTTGGCGGAGAAGTTCCAGCCGCCGATCAGCAACGGCGAAGCGAGCGCGACCAGCATGATGAGGCCGGCCAACGGCAGGCAGGCGATCAGGACCGCCACCAGGTCGGCCGTGACGCGTTCGATCAGGACATTGGGGTTGTAGACCTGGTCGCGGCTGAGCGAGAGGCCGGACTGCATGGCCTGCTCAAGCTTGCCGATCAGCGAGCCGCCGCTCATCCACAGGCCGGCGCCCGCGGTCATCAGGACGGTGAAGGTGGCGATTTCGCGCGAACGGGGGACGTCGCCATCTTCGCGGGCTTTCTCGAGCCGCCTGGGTGACGCTGGTTCTGTCCGTTCTGCGTCGCTGTCGTCTGCCATCTTGCTTTCCCGTTCCGTGCGTGAGCTCTACCAGTCCAGCATTGTCGCTGATATTGCTCTACGCCTATAACCTGAATAGAGGAGGAATCCTCCCCGTATTCACAGGCCCGGGCAGGGCTGCCCTCTCTCGTCCGGAATAGGCCATCCCATGCCAGCCGCATAGACATCGGGGACTACATGCGCTAACGTGGGCTAGTTTGTCGGAACGACACGACTAATTCCCTCTTTTTTTAATGAGAGGAAATGTTTTGGTAATATAATGTGCTTGCAATTGATGCACTTGCACTTCTGTAATTTGAACAAATCAAGGACCCAACATGAAAAAGCTTCTCGTTGCTAGCGCTATCCTGAGCCTGCTGTCGACCCAAGTGCTCGCCCAGAGCACCACCACGACCCCGGCAACCAGCACCACCGGCGCAACCGGCACCACCGCAACCGGCACCGCTACCGGCACCACCGCTACCGGCGCCGCTGCCGGCACCGCCAGCACCGGCGGCCTGCTGGGCGGCACCGCCCTGGCTGGCCTGTCGACCACCACCCTGGTCGCGATCGGCGCTGCTGTTGCCGCCGTCGGCGTTGCCGCTTCGGACAGCGATTCGAGCACCAGCCACGCGGCTACCACCCACCACTAATCCGGTGGACGCTCGTCGTCCTGCTGTACATGAAAATGGCCGCTTCAGCGGTAATGCCGTTCAGTTAAGACTGAACGGCATTTTCATTTTGTGGTTGTAAACGTCGCACATCGCTGTTAACCTTCGTCGCCATGTTCGACGACACCCTGCATTTCCTGGCAAACCATCTTGAGTCTCCCGATTGGGCAAGGCTGGGAGAGCATTTGCCGTATGAATGGGTCGAGCAGGCCGTCCTGAGCACGGAAGCGACGAGTATCCGGCATCGGCGTCTGCCGGCTGAGCAGGTGGTATGGCTGATGGTGGCGCTGGCTTTGTACAGACACAAATCCATCAGCGAAGTGCTGGACGATCTCGGCTTGGCGATACCGGATTCACAAACACCGTTCGTCAGCAAGAGCGCTGCGGCGCAAGCGCGGCAACGTCTTGGATCAGAGCCGTTGAAGTGGCTATTCGAGCGCTCTGCAAGGCACTGGGTGGCGCAGGACAGGAAAGCCTACCTGTTCAAGGGGTTGCAGCTGTTTGCCATGGACGGAACGACCTTGCGCACCCACGACACGGCAGAAAATCGTGAGCACTTTGGAGCGCAAAGCTACGCCAGCGATACGGTCGCAAGCTATCCTCAGGTGCGAGGTGTCACCCTGACGTCACTTCCTACGCACCTGGTGCATAGCGCCGCGTTCGGACCATACTCGACCAATGAAATGCTGTATGCAAAGCAGCTTGTCGAGGCTATTCCGGACGAATCGCTGACGGTCTTCGACCGAGGCTTTCTGTCAGCCGAGATTCTATGCGGCCTGACCGGCAACGGCGCCGAACGGCACTACATCATTCCGTCCAAATCGAACACTAAATGAGAAGCGCTCGAAGCCGAAAGCGATGACATGCTGGTGCGCATGCGTGTCTCGCCACCGGCCAGGTCCAAGTGTCCAGAGTTGCCCGAGTTCTGGGAGGCGCGTGCAATTACCGTCGTCGACGCACAGGCCCGCAAACGCATCCTGCTGCCTTCGCTGCGCGACCGTCACCGCTACAAGCCAGCCGATATCGCCGCCTGTTATGACAAGCGCTGGGGAATCGAAACGAGTTACCGGGAGCTCAAGCAGACAATGCTCGGCACAGCGCTGACGCTGCGCTCGAAAACAGTGGATGGGGTATATCAGGAAATCTGGGGCACGCTCATTGCCTACAATCTGATCCGCCTCGAAATCGCCAAGGCCGCACTGGTGGTTAAATGCGGGCCGACCGAGGTGAGCTTCATTCGGGCCTTTCACCTGATCCAGTTCGAACTGCCTTGGGCAGGCGTCACCAGGTCATACGGAAAATTGCCCGCCTCGATGAAGCATTTGCGAGAAAGGCTGGTTAGCCTTCTGAAAGACGAACGGCCCGGCCGCAAATGCGACCGGGCCGTCAAGGCAATGCCGAAACGTTATGCCGTCCGGAAGGTCAAGAAACTACCTTAACTGAACGGCATTACCGCTTCAGCGGCCATTTTTTTTGTTCCACCACTGGAACCAGCTGTGGCGCCGACGGCGCCACCAGCATCAGTAGCTGCCGCTCCAGGTGACGGCAATCTGTTTCGCCCCCGGTACGACAGCAAAGCTCGACCTTGCATCGTCCCGCTGGGCCTGCCACAGCCAGCTGCCGATCGCATACCCCACCACCCCGCCGGCGACGACGTCCGACACCCAGTGCTTGCGGTCCGCCACGCGTCCCAGCGAGCCGACCGCCGCCAGGCCGTACAGCCATGGCGCATCGTATTCCTGGGCGAAGGGCGTGACGGCGGCAAAGGCAACGGCCGCGTGGTTGGACGGGAAGGAAGCGTCGGAGCGCTTGCCGCTGCGGCTGAAGGCGCCCAGCTCTTCGTCGGGTCGTGCGCGGCCGACGATGCGCTTGCTCACCATCGACACCCCGGCAGCGCCGGCGATCGACTGCAGCGAGATGATGCCCATGTTCTGCATCCGGCTGTCGCCGAAAGCGACTGCGGCGCCAGCGGCGCCGGCCAGCAGCACCGGCGCGGCCTTGCCAACATTACCCCATGCATCGACAACCCGTGACTCCTGGCGCGGACGCATCAGGCGGTCCACTGGTTTGTCGAGCAGCGCGCCGGCAGCGACGGCGCCACCGGCCAGCAAAGTCCCCTGCGCCCACTGCGGCAGGGTCGGCGTGGTCGATGCCGCCTGCTCGAGGCGCCAGCGGAAGTGCTGCCAAGCGCTCGGCAGCGGACGTACCGGCTGCGCGATGACGTCGAGGTGCTGCTCGTCCTTGCGCTCCGCGAAATTACCCAGACCATCATAGGCACTCAGGTCGCGGCGTGGATCCTCGAACAGCTCGTACAGGTCACCCGGGCTGCCCACCATCTGGCCGACGTCGCGCGTCCATGGCGAGATCGCAAACCCGGCGATGGCCTGGCTGTCCGAAGGCAGCATGATGTTCAGCGGGATCGACAGGAAGATACCCTTGTCGTTGTAGGGATCGGACGGCGTGCCGGGATTGGTGATGTCCTTGCCGTTGGTCTTGGTAAACCATGCGCCGACTTCCACGCCCGAACGGAAGCGCCGCTTGAATTCCAGGCGCACACCCTCGTCCTTCGCCAGGAAGCGGCCGGCGCGGCCGGTGACGGTCACGCCGTAGGGAAGCTGGTAATGCAGGGCGCCCAGCGCGGTCACGGTCTTGTAGTCGCGCGCACCGAGCCAGCCCTTGACGTCGCGCTGCTGGAGCGCGTCCACGGTCAGGTCGGCGGCCCAGCGGCGGTCCTTCGGCAGGTACAGGACCTGGCCGCCGGCGCCGCGGAACATCTCTTCGTACAGGCCGACCGAGGCACGCGCATACCAGTGCTCGTCCAGGGTCATGTACTTGTTGAGCAGGGCGCGGTTCAGCTTGAAGCGGCTGCCGCGCTTGTACTCGGCGATATCGGTTCGCACGTGCGGCAGCACGCTGTTCGACGGCTGGGTCACGCCCGATACGTTCTCGAGCAGGTTCAGCTTGAAGGCGCTGTTGAAATACAAGCCCTCCCCCACGCGCTTGTCGTAGTTCGCCGCGACCGAGGTCTCGTAGCGCAATGCGCCGCTCGGATCGTTGAAGAAGAACGACACCTTCGGCTGCAGCTTGAAGCGGTTCGCTTCGCGGTCTTCCGAGCTGACCTGCACGATGCTGCCTTCGTGGCCGACACGCACCCCAAGCGCTTCACCCTCGTCGCGCAAGGCGGCAAGCATACCTCGCTGGTCGTCCCCGACCTTGTCGCCGGGGTTGGAGTAGCGGACCAGCACGGTCTGCAGGAAGGTTTCGCGATCGCCCACACCGGTCAGGTAATCGGCCAGGCTCGGGAGATCCAGGAACTCGTAGGTCGCCAAGGGCTGTTCGAGTTTGGTGTAAGTGATATGGATCGACTTGGTCCCGGTAGGGGCAAACGCCAGTGCGGTACGGCTCGCTCGCCCTATTGCCCGCCCAAGCTCCGAAATACGGTTGTTGGTCAGCGTCAGGCGCAGCGTCGTACCGTTCATTTCGGCACGGATATGCTGGAAATTTTGCTTGACGAGAGCCTGCACGAGCTTGGCGCCGTGGCTGCCGTCCTGCTGCCACGCTTCGATGCTCACGCGGGCGGGAGCGGATTTTGCCTGGAAGTAGGCTGGCTCGAATAGCTTGGGAATGAATTCGCGTTCAGAAAACGGGAATGTGATGTAAGCATTCGCACTGAAGTGGTCACGGTGTCGCGCGATTTGGGCGCCGAGCCAACCCCAACGATACTCTGCAGCGAGGACAGGTCCCTTTCGCCTTTTCCCGGCGTCAGTGTCAGCCGCGCGGAAATCCCTGCGATAGTCGTTGGCATCGTACTCTGCAACAAGTGCCAGGGCAGGTGCCGACTCCGGCACCCAACGAACACCCGCGAACACGCCGGATGGCCGCCTACGGCCGAAACCCAGGCTGGCTTCGATGTTCTTTGCCTTGCCAAACGTCTTCGACGCTACGACATAGTGTCCCTGGAACAACTCAGTACCGAACAGGTCAGTCGCACCCACTGCGATAGCCGGCAACCATGTCGACTCGCTCAGCAGGCCAAATTTTGCGTCGACGACTTTGTCTTTGTAGCGGCCGTACTCGCTGCCATACTCGCCTTTGTTACGGTTAAAACCTGGAATGCCGGTGATCGAAACATAACGACCGGTCATCTGGAGGAACGGCAGCGGTGTCACCGTAGCCCAGAAACTGCCGTAAGGGCTGTCGTAACTATATCCAGCGGTAAAGGTCGCGTCGGTTTCGATGACGGCACTAGGCATGTTGACATACCCCGACTGGCCTTGCACGGTCGGAGCAGCTGCGAAGGCATTGGCAACGGCGAGCGTCAGCATGCCGCCCAAAGACAATTTAAATGGTGGACGAAATTGGACTTGCAATTGAAGCGACCTGTGGTGTGAATCGATAGCAAAAGCCGGTGGGCGAGCCCACCGGCCTGGTAGATATCGACAATTCTTAATCGGAGCGAATCGGGTTCAGGAATTAATCTGTTCGGGCAGGAAGTCAGCCAATTCAGACTGTGCCGTGAACGGCTTGGCGACAGCGTTCAATGCCTGCAGATACTTCTGGATGACGATCTGCTCATCGAACTTCTCTTCGACCATGCGTCGTCCCGCCGCGCCCATCGCCGCCCTGTCTGACGGAGGCAAGGCCATCATTGCCTGCATTTTTCCCGCCAGCGAGGCCGGCGATTTCGCTTCGCACAGCATGCCGGTCAGCTTGTCCTGGACCGCGTCACGGCAACCCACGACATCGGTTGCGATGATCGGGCGGGCCATGGCGGCCGCTTCCAGCAGCGAGCGCGGCACGCCTTCACGGTACGAAGGCAACACGACGCAGTCGGCTGCCGACAGATAGGGACGCACGTCGTCGGTCTTGCCGTGATAGACCACCAGGCCCTCGCTTTGCCAGGCAGCCATCGTGGCGGCAGGTATACCGTTCGGATTGTTCCTGCCATCGGCGCCGAGCAGATGGAATTCCACCGCCGGGTTCTCGCGTCGGACCAGGCGCGCGGCTTCGGCAAATTCTTCGATGCCCTTGTCCTTCAGCATCCGGGCAACCAGCAGGAAGCGGAACGGGCGCTGCGGCGCTGTGTCGACCGGCGCCGGCACATACTGGTCCAGGTTCAGACCCGACCCAGGCAGCAGGCCGATCGCGGCCTGGGGCACGAGGCCGGCCTCGGTGAACAAGTCCAGGTCGTCGGCGTTCTGGAAAAACACCTTGTGCGAGCGCTTCAGGGCAGTCTTGTACAGCGCCTTGACCACCTTGGTAATCAGGCTGTCGCGAATGAAAGTGGCCCCGAGTCCGGCGATATTGTTGACGACCGGGATGCCCAGGGCATGCGCGGCGAGCGAACCATAGATGTTCGGCTTGATGGTATAGCCAAGGAATGCGTGCGGGCGCAATGCGCGCAGCACCGAATAATAACGGGCCAATAGCAGCAGGTCGCGGCCGGGATGGGTGCCGTTGCTGTCCATCGGAAGGTCAATCACCTTGCAGCCGAGTTCCTGGAGACGCTGGGAATACTGGTCGTGGGGCGCAAGCGCAATGACTTCATACCCTGCTTCGATCAGCGCCTGGATCAGCCCGGCGCGAAAGTTATAGACATTCCAAGCAGTGTTAATCGAAATGACAATCTTGCGCTTCATTGGTTTTACCACCATGCAAGTTGCGGCATGCGCCGCCGAATGAGTACACATGAAAATCCGCGCCATGTGGACGCGGATTGTTTTCCGGGGACAACAGAATAACGCAATAGCGAGCTGTTCGCTAACGCAGCGTTATCAACTGTTGCAAATTAACGGTTCTCTTCATACCAAAGTTGGAACATCAGCACGTTCCACAACTGATGTTCCCAGTTGCGCTGGCCACTGAGGTGCTCGTTCCACTTTTGCCGGATCAGGGCCGGGTGGAAGAAACCTTCTTCACGCAGGCGGCCTTCATCGAGCAGGGCCTCCGCCCACTCGCGCAGCGGACCGCGCAGCCATCTTCCGATCGGCACGCCGAAGCCCATCTTGGGACGCTCGATTAGGGCCCGGGGCACGTGGCGGAAAAGGACTTCCCTCAGTACCCATTTGCTCTTTCCGTCGCGCAACTTGAGCGATTGAGGCAAGCGCCAGGCAAACTCGACAACACGATGGTCGAGGAAAGGCACCCGGGTCTCAAGCGAGACTCCCATCGCGGCGCGGTCCACCTTGCAAAGGATATCGTCCGGCAGGTAGGTGAGCATGTCCATCGCCATCATGCGCTCCACGCCCGACAGCTTGTCGAGGGCCGGGGCCTTGCCGTCCAGCAGGGTCGGCGGCAGTTTCGCACCGATCACCACGGAAGCCGGATCGCGCCAGAACGAGACCAGGTTCAGGTACAGCTCGTCGATCGACTTGCTGGACAGGACAGCCGCGCCCTTGTGGATCTTGTCGCCGACGTTGGCATAGCGCGGGGTGCCGCCGCTGATGCGGCGCACGCCGCCCGCCAGCTTGTTCCAGGTGTCCGGCGACAGGGCCATCAGCGAACGGGCCGCCATCTTGCGCAGCGGGACCGGGACCGCGGCAATATTGCTCCACATTTTCTCGGTCATCTGGTAGCGGTTATAGCCGCAGAACAGTTCATCGCCCGCATCGCCGGACAGCGACACTGTCACTTTCTGGCGCGCCAGCTGCGACACCAGGAAGGTCGGAATCTGCGAGGAATCGGCGAAGGGCTCGTCGTACAGCTTCGGCAGGCGCGGAATGACCGCCATCGCCTGCTCGGCAGTCACGTACAGCTCGGTGTGCTCGGTACCCAGGTGGGCCGCGACGCTCTTGGCGTGCTCAGCCTCGTTGAACTCGTCTTCGTGAAAACCGATCGAGAAGGTTTTCACCGGGCGCGCCGATTGCGCCTGCATGAGTGCCACGACGGTGGACGAGTCCACGCCGCCCGACAGGAAGGCGCCCAGCGGCACGTCCGCCATCATCTGCTGGCCGATGGCATCCTTGAGCAAGGCTTCGAGTGCATCGACCGCCTGTTCCGGCGTACCGGCGAAGGGCTCGCGCACGCCTGCCTCGGCCACCGCCGCGGCCGACCAGTAGGCCTCCACCTTCGGCTCCGGCGCCGACAGCGAGATGGTCAGCAGGCTTGCCGGCGGCAGCTTGGCGATGCCCTCGTAGATCGAGTAGGGGGCCGGAATGTAGTTGTGACGCAGCTGCAGCGCCAGCGCACCGCGGTCGATCCGGTTCTCGAAAGCCGGATGGGCGCGCAAGGCCTTCAGTTCGGAGCCGAACAGGAATACCGCATCGGCGCCCTTGCCCTGCCAGCCGTAGTACAGCGGCTTTTCACCGAGCCGGTCGCGCCCCAGTACCAGCACGTTCTGGTCGCGGTCCCAGATGGCAAAGGCGAACATGCCGATGGCGCGCCTGGCCGTCCCTTCGATTCCCCAGGCATCGAAACCGGCCAGCAGGGTTTCGGTATCCGAATGACCGCGCCATGCCGGGGCCTGGCCGGCGGCCTGCAGCTCCTCGCGCAACAGCATGTGGTTGTAGATTTCGCCATTGAAGGCAATGACATAACGTCCCGAGGCCGAAGGCATCGGCTGATGACCGGCCGGCGACAGGTCGACGATTGCCAGGCGGCGGTGCCCGAGGCCGATATGCTGTTCAGGATCGTTCCATGCGCCGCCATCGTCCGGTCCGCGTGTCACGATCGTGTCCGTCATGCGATTAAGCATGGCCTGATTGTCGGCCGACCCGTCTTTGCCATTGCCACCTAAGAAACCTACAAATCCACACATGCGCTGCCCGCTCTATCGATTATTTAAGACACGTTGATAAACTGCTTCGAATCGTTCGCGAGCACGATCGATCGTGAACTCCGCGTTGATCCGTTCCTTGGCCTGCTGCCCCAGCGCGGCCCGGTCGGCTGGCGCAAGCGCCAGCACCTTTCCCAGGCCATCGGCCAGCGCGGCCTCATTTTCCTTGGGTACGACGACTCCGGTACTTCCCACCAGCAAAGCCGCATCGCCCACATTCGTGACCACGCACGGCACGCCGACCGCCATCGCCTCGCCCACCACGTTCGGGAAACCCTCGGTGCGCGACGAGAGGCAGAACACGTCCATCGCTGCCAGGCAGGCTGGCACGTCGCTGCGTTCGCCGAGCAGCGTGAAGCGGGCAGCATAGCCGGTCTGCGCGATCCAGCCCATCAGTTCCGCATTGGCACCGTCGAGGCCGCGTCCGACCATCAGGAAGCGGACCTTCGGATGGCGCGCTGCGAGCAGTTCCGCCGCGCGGACAAAATTACGGTGATCCTTGGCTGCGTTGAAGCGGCCGACCGTCCCGACCACGATCTCGTCGCCTGCAAACGCACAGGCTGTCCTCACCTGCCGCCCCATCTGGGCGCCGGCCCGGAAGTGATCCAGATCGAAACCGTTGGGAACGACAACCATCTTGGCGGCGTCGTAGCCGACCGCCACATGAGCATCGCGCGAGGCCGCCGCCGCACAGGCAATGGCGTCGGGAATGCGGCGTGACAGCCGGGCGCACAGCCGCATGACGGCGACCGTGCTTCGGCTGTTGCCAGCGCCCACATCGGTGGTACGGATCCCCCAGATGACCTTGCGCTGCCCCGCAAGCCATGCCGCCAGCCCGCCCAGCAGGTCGGCGTGGTACATCCAGGTCTGCACGATGTCGGGCTGTCTTGCGCGGAATATGCGGATCAGCGCCAGGATGATCCGCGGGGCGTCTAGTACCGACTTCATACCCAGGGCATCGACTTCGATACCGGTCTTGCGCAGTTCCGCGCCGATCGGGCCGAGCCCGGTGAGGGACACGACCGAATGCCGCGGAGCCTGTCCTGTTTGGGGAGCCGAGACCAGACGCTTGAGCATCAGCTCGGCGCCGCCGACATTAAGCCCTACTATTATATGAATTACGCGCATTGCCCTGCCGACTCAGTAAGACCATTGCTGCGCCGGATAGCAAGAAACAGACGCGGGCAGCAAAGTTTTGATATAAAAAAGGCTCTTTGACCTCGACGATGAACATGAAGACCAGGATCGAACCGGCCAGCCAGGAAAAGCGGGGATCGATCTTCCTTAGTTTCAGCAACATATTCGCCAGCAAGCCGTACAACAACATACTGCCGATCAAGCCAACGGTCATGATCGATTTGACGTAACCGGAATCGCTTCGTGGATACAGCCGGCCATCGCCTTCGAAGTAGCCGATCCCCAAGAATAAATGGGCGACGTTGTCGGGAAGAAACAGCATGGTTCCCAGGTCGTCCGAGGACGTGGAACTGACTTCCCCCGACATCAGGCCGTCAACCCACTCGAAGGCCCAGAGGGCGGCCTCCGGATCCAGTTCGAAACTGATCGCATACTGCAGGAACAGGCCGAACGAGAAGATCAGGAGGAGCGAGGCGGTGAGGCCCTTGATCCCGCTGCGCATGAACCTGGTCAGGACCATTCCCAACAGTACGGCGAAGAAGACAAGGCCGAAGATCAAGCCTGTTCGTCCGGTGAAGATGTTGGACAACACGATGAGCAGCGCCATCAGCACCGCCGTCACCGCGCCCAATTTCCTTGAATGGAACAGGAAGATGATCAGCAGGACGCCGATGGCGTTCACGATCGACAAGGCTGCTCCACCCGCGGAAGCCAGGCCGCGCAGGCGGAACGGGTGGTCGGCATAATTGATGTTGGCCGCGGCGTCGATATACAGGAGCGACTCGATCGCGTCTTTCACTGGCGGAATGAAGTACTCGAGGGCGATGACCAGCGAGTTGAAAAAGATGGCGCTGACGATCAGGCCGATGATGAAAAAGACCAGATCCTTGCCGACCACATTGTTTTTCACGAGCAATTCAGCGAAGAACCAGGTGCAGACGATGCTGACCGTGACCGAGATGCAGATATTGACAAAATAAATCGGATCATGGTCGTAGAAAACTGCCAGCACGGCGCTGTACATGGCAAAACAGGTAAAGATAGCAAACAGGTGCAGCAAAGGCCGTGGAACCGTCAGGCTACCACGCGCCTTGATTGCCAGGACCGACACGCACAGGACGACCACCATCCCCATGCTGACACCGCCGGCGACATTCAGCCGTGGAGCAAAGAGGAAGAAAAAAACCGCCAGGAAAGCCAGAGCGGTCCTGAACGGGGACATGGAGTGACTGATCATTTCCAGCTCTCGGGCGTCTCAGGACAAACGTGCGGGCACGGCCGTCCGCTCGTAGCGTGCAAGCTGCTTACCGGACGCGGCATGACTCATCACGGACGCGTGTTCGCGCAATACGTGCAGGTGGCCTTTCGCCAGATTGCGGTAGCGCCTGGCCATGCCGGCGCTCGACGACAGACGCGGGTGGTGACTGCTATAGCAGCCCCGCACGGCCAGATGTTCCAACTTCGCTACCTCTTCTTTCGCTGCGTGTGCGCCGACTCTCCGTACTGCGTCGGACTGCGACGTCTCGTTGCTCATGTTTTCGATGGCCCTTGCAAGGGGGAGCTAAACATCCTGGCATAACGCAAGGCCGCCAGAAAGTCGATGAAACACATCGGGGTGAATACGGTGGCAAAACCGCGCATGGATTGCTTCAGGGTCGGACGGCGATAATATATGTCGCCTAGCATCAGGCGCAGCATGTGCGCCGCAATCGCCCGGCGACTGCGCGGGAAGCGCTGGGCCAGGGTCGTCAGGTTGCTCAACAGGATGCTGCGCGTTTTGAAGCCGGCACTGGATATGCCGACGTTTGCGCGGTACACGCCGTGAACACCGGGCAGGTGTCGACCGGTGCCGAAAGCGAGCTGGTGAGCGTCAATGAAATAATCGAGAAACTCCGGCTCGCTTGTCTCGTCGAATTTGTGTTGAGCACGGTACATCTTGGAACTATGGCAAGCGACCGAACCGATTGACAGCAAATCGCCTTGCGTGATCCCGGCAGCAGGAAGCAGCTTGACGTCGATCAGATCGTCGGCCAGGCGGCCCTTGCTATCGTCGAGAAACTTCATCCTATGCCAGACAATCGCGCATTCCGGATGAGCGTCCAGAAAATCGCTTTGCGCCTGCAGCTTTCCAGGCAAGGCGTAATCGTCGCCGTCGACATGCGCGATGTACTGCCCCTTGGCTTGCGCATGCACCGCCAGGTAATTCTGGTAGGGACCCAGGTTTTGCGGCGGATAGACTGGCTTGACCAGGCCGACATAGCGCTCCGTGAATTCCCGGACGATGTCGCGGGTGGCGTCGGTGGAACAGTCGTCGGCGACAAGGATCTCGAAGTCGAAATCGGTCTTCTGGTCGACTAGGCTTTGCAGGCAATCGCGGATGTATCTTTCGTGATTGTATGCAACGACGCACACCGACACTTTTGGAAAATTAACTTTCATGTTTCTCTTCAGATGGCAGGACACAGTTTTTGCATAAAGCGCTGACGTACGCTGGCGATACTCGACAGCGCGACGAACAACACGATCGTACTGATCACGGCGATTTCCAGGGCCACCAGGAGCCTGTCGGCCGGCCAGTGCGACAAGAGGCTTGCCGCCACCGTTCCGGCAATCGAACACAGGGCAGTCACACCCACGTACTTCGACAGCCATGCCGCATGCATGCCGGTAGCCAGTCGGCTATGGACCAGCGGCACCCACGCCACGAAATAGATCAGGTTCGCGCATAGCCATACATAGCCGGCGCCCGTCATGCCGTAGCTGGACGTCGCCAGCACCAGGGCAGGGATAAGGAACAGGACGAACAGCAGATTGCCGATCAGGTGCAGGCGCAGCCTGCCTTTGGCGAACTGCAGGTAATATGGAAACGCCCCGAGCGCCAGTACGCCATTTCCCAGTGCATAAAGCCGCAGGACGCCAGCGGCGCTTTTGGCGATTTCGCGGTCACCGGTCCATGCCCACAGCACCTGTTCTGGGAAGAATGCCAGCACCAGGGCCGCGGGAATGGCAATCGCGGTGACGAATTGCGTGGCTTTACAATAGAGTTCGCGCAGACCGGATTCGTCCCCTTCCGCCGCCAGTTTGGTCAAGCGCGGCAACAGCGCGCCACTGATCGGCCCACTGATGATGCTGACCCCGCTGGCGACGAGAACGGCCAGTGTGAAGTGCGCGTAATCCGATAGCGACAGGAACTTGGACAGCAGCAGTTTATCGGTTTGCGTAACAAGAATCCACACCGAGCCCGTGAACGCAATATTCAAGGAAAACCCTAGCACCTTTTTCAGCTCGGTCCATTGGGCGGCATCCGCCTGGCGCCCTGATGCTTTCGGGAACAGGGCGTAGGTTTTTTGTATCAGCAGCAGCAACTCCACCACTGCGACGGCCAGCTGGTAGCCGAAGAATTCGACGGGACTCGTTCCCACATAAATGAAGAACGGGACGACGAGGACGAAGCGCAGGGTCGCGAAAACGATGTTAAAGCCACTCAGCCATACCAGCTGCTCGAAGCCGTTGATGGCGCCACGGTACAAGCCGGCCATCCAGCGCAGGGCCACGATCAGGCCCATCAGGGCAATGGACGTCGCCACCTGGTCCATCGGCAGCGTTTCAACCTTTAGCCAGGTCGTCGCCAGCATTTGCGCGGACAACATGATCGCAATGGCGCCTAGGGCGGCCAGCGCGACGAAAATCATTTCCAGTGCGCGCAGCAGAGCACGCAGGTTATCCCCGCCGATGGCCCCGCCACGGAAGCGGGCACTTTCCCGCGACATGGTAGGCGTCAGCCCGAGGTCGAGCAGCTGGAACCACACCTGCAACATGGCGAAAAACCCGACCAGGCCATACGCCTCCAATCCCATGTAGCGCACATACATGGGCACCATCACGATGCCGATGAGGGTTACATAGATCTGGCTTGCGTAGCTGGAAAGGATGTTGCGTTTCAGAGACATTCTGTTTGCCCGGTTCCGCGTGTTTCGTGGAAACGGCGCTCCAGGTCGAGGAGATCGCGTTTTCGCTCGCGTATCCGTCTGGCCGGACTACCGGCATAGATTCCGAATGCCGCACAGTCGCGGTTGATCAGGCTGAGTGCTCCGACTGCCACGCCCTCCTCCAGCGTCACGCCGGGAAGGACGACACTCCCACTGCCGACGATGACATGCTTTTCCAGCACGACATCCGCTTGGAAAACGGCAGTGTACTCGGCCGGCAACGTCGGATTAGTCATCGCCGCGCCGGAATAATCGTCGCTACTCGAATAAATGGATACCCGCGACGACACATTGCAGAAATCGGCGAGCGAGATGCGGCCTGCGCCGATCATGGACGAATAGACAGCGATGTGGACGTGATCGCCGATGCGGATGCCGCCGGTGCCGGCCGATAGGACGCAAAAGTCGTCGATCCGTACATTGTTGCCGAGTTCAATCGCGGCGCAGTTGTAGAACGACGCACGGTCGGAAATGCGGACGTTGTCGCCGACGCTGCGAAACCCCATTTGTTCAATTGCCGCACGGCTCAGGATGGCCATCGCTTATACCTTCCTGATCAAGGACGCAATGCGTTCGACGTCTTCGAACGGCAAGGTCGGATAAATCGGCAGGCACATCACGCGCGAGGCCGCCTGGGACGCGACCGGCAAATTCTCCGGGCGTGCCGACGGCAAGCCGCGGTACATGGGGAAGTCGCTGATCAAGGGATAGAAATAGCGCCGCGCGAACACGTTTTCCTCACGAAGCCTTGCATACAGCGCGTCGCGGGACAACGGGAATTCCGAACCGACCAGGATCGGGAAATACGAATAGTTCGCCACTTTCTCGCCCGCATCGTCCAGGCATTCGATGCCCTTGATGCCGGCAAGCTGCTTGCGGTAGAGCTGGTCGATGTCGCGGCGGCGTGCGATCGCGTCGTCGACCTCGCGCAGCTGGAGCATGCCGAAGGCGGCGTTGATCTCGCTCATCTTGCCGTTGATGCCGGGCGCGACCACCGTGGTCTCGTCCACGAAACCGAAGTTCTTCAACTGGTCGATGCGCAGCTTCGTCTTCGCATCCGGGCAGATGATCGCGCCGCCTTCGAAGGTATTGAAGACCTTGGTTGCATGGAAGCTCAGCACGGACAAGTCGCCGTAGCGCAGGATGCTGCCCTTGTCGTTGTGGACACCGAAAGCGTGGGCGGCGTCGTAGATGACTTTCAGGTTGTAGTTGTCGGCGATTTTCTGGATCGCGTCGACGTCGCAGGGGTGGCCGTAGCAGTGCACCGGCATGATCGCCGTCGTCTGCGGGGTAATCGCCGCCTCGATCCTGGCCGGATCCAGGTTCAGCGTGTCTGGATGGACGTCAGCGAAGACCGGCTTGATGCCGTTCCACAGCAAGGAGTGAGCGGTGGCGACGAACGAATAAGGAGTCGTGATGACTTCGCCCGTGATGCGCAGCGCCTGCAAGGCCGTTACCAGTGCGATGGTCGCATTGCTGAACAGGGCAAGGTGCTCGACGCCGAGGTATTCGCACAGGGCTCTTTCCAGCTGCTGGTGGAAGGGCCCGCCATTGGTCAGGATCTTGTTATCCCAGATTTTTTGCAGGTAGGGATAAAAGTCTTCCAGCGGCGGCAGGCTCGGCTGGGTCACGTAGATGGGTTTGTTATCGCTCATGGTTACTCAATTCGTCGTAAGTGCATCGCTACGGGCCGGCGCGCCGCTCAGCGGTTCGCCACGTACCAGGGCATGGCTTTCTCGAGGCCACTGCGGATGTCGTGGCTCGGAGCGTAGCCGAGACGCTGCGCCGCCTTGGAAATGTCAGCCTGCGAATGGCGGACGTCACCGGCGCGGAAGTCGCCGTACACCGGCGCCTTCGCATAGTCGACGCCGAGCTCACCGAGAACCTCTTTCAGGTTCTTGACCAGGTCGTTCAGGGTGGTAATGCCGCCCACGGCGACGTTGTACACCTCGTTCCTGTCGGCGTCGTCCGCAGTCGCCGCCAGCAGGTTGGCCTGCACCACGTTCTCGATGAAGCAGAAGTCACGGCTGGTTTCACCGTCACCATTGATGACGATATCCTCGTTGGCCAGCATCGCCGCGACCCATTTCGGGATCACCGCGGCGTAGGCGCCGGCCGGGTCCTGGCGCTTGCCGAAGACGTTGAAATAGCGCAGGCCGATGCTCTTGAAGCCATAGCTGCGTGCGAAGACATCCGCATACACCTCGTTGACGTACTTCGTCACGGCGTAGGGGGACAGCGGCTTGCCGATGTGCTCCTCGACCTTCGGCAGCGCGGGATGGTCGCCATAGGTCGAGCTCGACGCGGCATACACGAAGCTCTTCACCCCGGCGTCGCGCGCCGCGGTCAGCATGTTCAGGAAGCCGGTGACGTTGACTTCGTTGGTCGTCAGCGGATCCTTCAGCGAGCGCGGCACGGAACCGAGCGCGGCCTGGTGCAGCACATGGTCGACGCCGGCGGTGGCGGCCTGGCAGGCCACCAGTTCGCGGATATCGCCTTCGATCAGCTTGAATCGCGCCCAGCGCTCGGCGCCGACGAGCGTCGCCACTTCGTCGAGGTTGCGGCGGTGTCCCGTAGCGAAGTTATCCAGGCCCACCACGACCTGGTTTAGCATCAGCAGGGTCTCGACCAGGTTCGAGCCGATGAAACCGGCGCAGCCGGTCACCAGCCAAGTACGCGGCCCTGCGGCCAGCTCTTGTCGCAGTTGTTGGTAAGGGTTCATGCTTTCACCGATCGGCTTAGAGACGGATATCCGCTTCGCCCTTCGGCAACAGATACTTGAGGTCGAACAGGATGTGTTCGTCCTTGCCGAAGGCGCGCAGGCCCGCTGCGCCGATCTCCGCGAATTCGCGGTGCGCCACGGCGAGGACGATGGCATCGTACTTGCCGGCCACCGGTGCGCTGACCGGGGTGATGCCGTACTCGTGCTGGGCGCCCTCGACGCTGACCCAGGGGTCGTAGACGTCGACGTTGACGTCGTAGTCCTTCAGCTCGTTGATGATGTCGATCACCTTGGTGTTGCGCAGGTCCGGGCAGTTTTCCTTGAAGGTCAGGCCCATCACCAGCACGTTGGCGCCGTCGACCTGGATGCGGCGCTTCAGCATCTGCTTGACCAGGCGGCTGACGACGTGCGCGCCCATGCTGTCGTTGATACGGCGACCCGCCAGGATCACCTGCGGATGGTAGCCGATCGACTCGGCCTTGTGGGTCAAGTAGTAGGGATCGACGCCGATGCAATGGCCGCCGACCAGGCCGGGACGGAATGGCAGGAAGTTCCACTTGGTGCCAGCCGCTTTCAGCACGTCTTCGGTATCGATGCCCATCTTGCCGAAGATGATGGCCAGTTCGTTCATCAGCGCGATGTTCAGGTCGCGCTGCGTGTTTTCGATCACCTTGGCCGCTTCGGCGACGCGCACCGACGAGGCCTTGTGGGTGCCGGCAGTGATGATGCTGGCGTACAGGGCGTCGACGAAATCGGCAATTTCCGGGGTCGAGCCGGAGGTAACCTTGGTGATGGTCGTCAGGCGGTGCAGCTTGTCACCCGGGTTGATGCGCTCGGGGCTGTAGCCGACGAAGAAGTCTTCGTTGAACTTCAGGCCCGACACGCGCTCGATGACCGGGACGCAGTACTCTTCGGTCGCGCCCGGATACACGGTCGATTCGTATACGACGACGTCGCCTTTCTTGATCACCTTGCCCAGAGTTTCCGACGCCTTTTGCAGCGGCGTCAGGTCCGGTTGCTTGTGCTCGTCGATCGGGGTCGGCACGGTCACGATGTACACCTGAGCGTCACGCAGATCTCCCGGATTGGTCGTGTAACGCAGGTGCACGGCTTCGCGCAGCTCGTCCGCATCGGTCTCGAGCGTGTGGTCGACGCCACTCTTCAGTTCCGCGACGCGGGTCTGGTTGATGTCAAAGCCCGTGGTCGGGAATTTGCGGCCGAATTCGACTGCCAGGGGCAGACCGACATATCCAAGGCCAATGATTGCGATGCGAGTATCGACGGAAAGTTTCATGACAAAAGCTTTATAAAGGTAATGGTTCTGCTCGTATTCAGAACAGTTTTTCATTCAGGAGGCGCAGCAGGTACTGGCCGTATTCATTCTTGCGCAGTGGCTGGGCGAGTGCCTCGAGCTGGCTCGCATCGATGTAGCCCTTGCGGAATGCAATCTCTTCGGGACACGCCACTTTCAGGCCCTGGCGGTGCTGGATCGTGGCGATGAACTGGCCTGCCTCGAGCAGCGAATCGTGGGTGCCGGTGTCGAGCCACGCCATGCCGCGGCGCATGAGTTCCACATTGAGCTGGCCCTGCGCCAGGTAGGCGCGGTTGAGGTCGGTGATTTCGAGTTCGCCGCGCGCCGATGGCTTGACGTCTGCGGCGATATCGCACACCGTGTTGTCGTAGAAATACAGGCCCGTCAGCGCGTAATTCGACTTGGGCTGCTGCGGCTTTTCTTCGATGCTGATGGCACGTCCCTCTGGACCGAATTCCACCACGCCATAACGTTCGGGATCGTGCACATGGTAAGCGAACACGGTCGCTCCCTGTGTCCGGTCCGCGGCGACGCGCAATTGCATTTCGAAATCATGGCCGAAGTAGATATTGTCGCCCAAAATCAGCGCCGACGCCTGGTTGCCGATGAATTCGCGGCCGATGATGAACGCCTGCGCCAGCCCGTCCGGGCTGGGCTGCACGGCGTAGCTGAGGCTGAGGCCCCACTGGCTGCCGTCACCCAGCATTTCCTGGAATCGCGGGGTGTCCTGGGGCGTGGAGATGATCAGGATATCGTCGATACCCGCCAGCATCAGAGTCGTCAGCGGATAGTAGATCATCGGCTTGTCGTACACCGGAAGCAGCTGCTTCGAGACCGACATCGTAACCGGGTACAGTCGCGTGCCCGAGCCGCCCGCCAGGATGATGCCTTTGCGCCGGATTGCCTGGGCGTTCATGTGCCCTCCCCGTGCCGGCGCCCGGCATAGTTCTTTTCGACCCACTTCAGGTAGTCGCCGGACTGCACGTTGCGCACCCATGCGTCGTTGGCCAGATACCATTCGACCGTCTTGCGGATACCGGTTCCGAAGGTTTCGGCCGGTTTCCAGCCCAGCTCGCGCTCGATCTTGCGGGCATCGATCGCATAGCGGCGATCGTGGCCGGGGCGGTCCTGCACGAAGGTGATCTGGCTGCGGTAGCTGGCCGGAGTTCCGTCCGCATTCGCCGCCTTGGGTGCGAGTTCGTCCAGGATGTCGCACAGCGTGTGCACGACCTCGAGATTGGCCTTTTCGTTCCAGCCGCCGACGTTGTACACCTCGCCGACACGGCCGTCCGCCAGCACGCGACAGATCGCCGCGCAGTGGTCGCCAACGTACAGCCAGTCGCGCACCTGCTGTCCGTCGCCATAGATCGGCAAGGGCTTTCCTGCGCGCGCATTGGCGATGACGAGCGGGATCAGCTTTTCCGGGAAATGATAGGGGCCGTAATTGTTCGAGCAGTTGGTGGTCAGCACCGGCATGCCGTAGGTATGGTGGTAAGCCCGGACCAGGTGGTCCGAGGCGGCCTTGGAGGCCGAATACGGGCTGTTTGGTGCGTACCGCGTGGTTTCGGTGAACGGCGCATCGTCCGGCCCCAGAGTGCCGTAGACCTCGTCGGTCGAGACGTGCAGGAAGCGGAATGCTGCCTTGTTGGCCGGTTCCAGGGCCGTCCAGTAGGCGCGCGCCGCTTCCAGCAGGCTGAAGGTGCCGTTGACGTTGGTCTGGATGAAGGCAGCGGGACCGTGGATCGAACGGTCCACATGGCTTTCGGCGGCAAAATGCACGATCGCGCGTGGCCGATGTTCCGCCAGCAGGCGCGCCACGTGTTCGGTGTCGCAGATGTCACCCTGCACGAACAGGTGCGCCGGCGTGTTGTCGAGTGCTGCCAGATTGTTGAGATTGCCCGCGTACGTGAGCTTGTCGAAGTTCAGCACCGGCTCAGCGGATTGCGCCAACCAGTCCAGTACGAAGTTCGATCCGATAAATCCGGCTCCGCCAGTAACAAGAATCATTGTATTTATAAGCTAGAGATGACGCCCAGAAGGCGCCGGGAATATGTGCCTGTAGCAGCTATACGTTTGTCTGCCTGCCGGCGGCAGTGAGTGAGACCGCTGTGCGCGCCCCAAGCATGACCAATGTCTTATCTGACCGCCAGATACGATTTCAACGCAGCCATTTTTGCGAAACCATCCGGAGAGGCTGCTGCACGCTGCTTTGCCTCACGGAAGAATGCCCACAAAACAGCAAACATGAAGGCCACGAAGGTCGTCAGCATCACGATCAGGGCGCGGCGCGGCTTGGAACGGCGTTCCGGATCGATGGCCGGGTCCAGTACCTGGATGATCGGCGGGTCCTTGGCTTCATCCAGGCGCGCGACTTCATACTGCTTCGCCAGCAGCTCGTACAGCATCTGATAGTACTTCAGGTCACGCAGGATCTTGACACTCTCTAGGCCGCCCTGGCCGGCACTCGATTCCGTCGAGACAGCGCCTACCCTGCCGTTTTCCAGCTTGGAAATCTCTGCACGCAATCCGGCCAACTCCTGCTCGGCACGGCGGAATTCAGGGTTGCTGGAAGTGAAGAATGAACGCATAGAGCTCAGCTGGATTTCCTTGGCCGATGCCTGGGCCCTCAGCCTGGCAACGGTCTCGACGATAGCGCGGCTCTCCGCGTCGACACTGATCACGCCACGGGCATCGAGGCCGCCCTTGAGCGCACGCTCGGCTTTCGCCAGCTGGTCCCGTGCCGTCTCGAGCTGACGTTCGAAGAACACGCGCCGCTGCGCCGCTTCGGTCACTGCGAGCACCTTGGTCAGGCTGAGCAGCTCGGTGACATAGGCATTGGCCATCGGTGCGACGAGCTTCTGGTCGCGTCCTTCGACGGAAATGGTGATCAGGCCATCCTTGCCTGCAGAAATGGTAGTCGACTCGGCCAAGTGCGTACGTGCTTCATCCTGCGACGTGGTGTCATAGACCTGTTTCAGCTTGAAGCGGTCGACCAGCTTGTCGGCGACGGTCCGGCTACGCAACATGCCCACGTACAAGTCGTTCGGGTTCTTCAGGCCTGCAATGCCGCCGGCAGCGCCTACGATGCCGCCCAACTGCGACAACAGCATCGACGCGCTCGACTGGTTCTGCTGCGGCGGCATGACCCGGGTGCTCGCCTCATAGGTGCTCGGCAGAACGAGGCTCACGACGATGGCAAGCACGGCCGCGCTGAACGTCAGCCAGAAAATGGATTTTTTGCGCTTGGCGAGAACGATCAGGATATCCAGAACGTTGATTTCGTTGGCGTGCGCCACCTGGCCTTCATCAACCGCCGTTGTTTGCTGTTTCATGCTGTTGGTTCGCTCATACGAATTGGCTTCGGGTGACATCAATCACGCAGCGTCTTGATCGCCGCTGCACCAAGGCCGAAGTTTGCAAAAATCTGCGCCCACTCACGTGTGCCCTTCATGAATTTCGTCCATTTTGTTTCGCGGTCGAATTTCTCGGGAATGACAACACTGTCGCCCGGCATGACTTCCAGTCCGCCAATACTGTCAAACAGCCAATTACCCGATTCGCGCGAAACGACGCTACCGTCGGCTCGGATAACGAACGTCTCATCGATATCTGCGTCCGAAGTTACCCCTGCTACTTTTAAGTAATCCTTGATGCGTGCATTCGGCTTCCACAGCGCAGAAGACTCCGCGTTGACTGCGCCAAATACATGAACGAAAGCCGGCGTTGCTGGCACAATCAGACGGTCGCCGTTTTCAAGCTTTACTTGTGGAATACGGCTGAACGAACGTTCCTTCGGATCCAGATTGAAGGCAATCCGGCCAGTAGGCTTCAACTGGCGGAACTGCTCGATTCTCTGACGGGCCAGTGCGGCCTGGGCCTGCTGCTGTGCTTCAATCATTTGCGGGTTGACCGTGGCAAGTGCCTGTTGGTTTGCAACCGCTTGGCTCTGCTCGCTCGTGAGCTGGGCCTCGAGGCGGCGCGCCGCTTTTTCCAGGTTGATCTCCTGTTCCTTGCGCACGGTCTCACGGTGAAATGCAGTCCCGAACAGGTAGGCGTTCGCGGTTGGGCCGCCAGCCTTGGCCAACAAGCTTTGCAGCGTGTCGCCCGCGCTCATCTGGTAGACGCCCGGAATCTTAACTTCACCCTCGATGCGCACTAGTACGCGTCGTTTGTCCATGGGTACGGCCACATCCTGCTGCGAGAAGACTGTGACGGTGTCGCCCGGCTGGAGCTCGATGTTGTCCGCACCTGCGGGGTTGGCGAATACGTTGCCCAAGTTGAATGGAACCAAGGTAACCGAGAGATCGCTACGGTTGATGCGCTCGACCACCGCATAATCCCAGTTCACTTCGTCGACCAGGTTCCCCACGCTTGCCGCAATGGTATCGACGCGTTCATTCGTCACCTGCTCGTCCTGGCCGGTGGAGACGACCTCGTTCTGCCGCTTCACCGATGCACGGGTGATCAGGTAATCCCGGCTCGGAATCAGATCACTCACGCGCATGCCCTGCTTGAATGGTGCGCGGACCGGCTGGTCTACATTACCTCGCAGGATCACCGCGTTCGAGAATTCCGGCGTGATGGAGGTGATGTTCAGCACATCGCCATTTTTCAAGGGACGCTTCAGGTTGGCAGAGTCGAGCGCGAACTGCTCGACGCTGCGAGGGCGACTCTTGGTCGGGTCGATGCGCTCGAGGAAGGCGCGGCGCGGGTCGGCAACCACCGGCATGCCACCGGCGAAATCGAGCATCGATTCGACGGTGTCACTGCCGGTCTTGAGTTCGTACACCGCGGGGCTGTTGACCTTGCCGACGAGTGCGACATAGCCGGAGACCGGCGGAATGTAGATCGAATCGCCGTCCTGCAGCTTGACATCGGCCGACTTGTCGCCTTTCGCAATGAAGGCATACAGGTCGAGCTCGGTGACGACGCGGCCGGCCCGCTTCACCTGGACCCGGCGCATGCTGCCGTTGGCGTTCGGCCCGCCGCTGGCGAACAATGCGGTCACGAGGGTCGACAGGCTCGATACGGTATAGGTACCCGGACGGTTGGCTTGGCCGACCACATACACCGTGATTGCCCGCAGCTGACCAAAGTTCACGCTGACGGTGACACCTTTGTACAGCCTGGCGATGGCGCCGCGGATGACGCCATCGGCGTCACCCGCCTTCACGCCAGCCAGCACGACCGCGCCGATGGTTGGGATCGTGATCGTGCCATTACGGTCGATCGTCGCGCGGAAGTCGATGTCGATGGTTCCCCAGCCGCGGATCAGGAGCTCGTCGCCCGGGCCGAGCACGTACTCGGATGGAACCGGCGCGTTCAGGATCGGGGCGAAGGTCGACGGGGCGTTCGCAAAGAAATTGGCACCGAAAATGGGAAGATCCTGACCAACGCTGTCGAAAATAAATTTCTGGAATTCGGTCTGAACCCCTGTCTGCTCCTTGTCCTCGACAGGCTCACGGCCCGGCACCTGGCGCCCTCGCGGCGCACCCTCCGGGTCCTGCACCTGCAGCCCCCGAGAAATCCGGGACGCCTGGCGCGTCTGCACGGGTGACGGGGACGGCGCAACCGACGCGGTCGCGGGAGTAACATTGGTGATCGACAATCGACGCGACTGGGGCGGCGTGGCGGTAGACGGAGCTGCGGTGGCCGGCTCTTGGCCAAACATCTCGTCGGAGCGCGCCGACGACTCTTGAGCAGATGCAATGGTCGAAGCGGCGCTGATAGCCAGCGCAACAGCGCGGAGCAAAATCTTGGACATATGATACTCGGGAAAGAAGAACGGTAACAGTCGGATAACCTAGAATTATATCCTCCTTGCGCGTCTCCTGCACAGTAAGAAATTGTCCGCGCCAAATAAAATCGCTGCCGCACAACAATCAATCTCCCTTGAAAGCACACGTAACGCCTGTACGATATTGATCAAATAAGAGTTGCTTTAGGTTGATGCGCGACAAATGGTTTTTTTTGTTACATTGTGTGAAAATCCGATAATTTAAGGTTTATCCATAACAAAGGGTTATAGACCAATTGTCGTAAAACTGTAAGCCCACTGCGGGGATTCAGGGAAAAACCTCGGCGTCTTGCAGGCACAGGCCCTGCCCGTCCTTGGCCGATACCAGTGGCGCGTGTGCAAGAGGCCAGTCGATATTCAATGCCGGATCGTTCCAGGCGATGCAGCGCTCGTTCTCCGGGGCGTAATAGTCGGTCAGCTTGTAGACGACCTCGGCCGAGTCGGACAAAACAAGGAAACCATGGGCGAACCCTTCGGGAACCCACAGCTGCGCCTTGTTCGCGGCGCTCAGGATCTCGCCAGTCCACTGGCCAAAGCTCGGCGAGGATCGGCGCATGTCGACCGCCACGTCGAAGACGCTGCCCCTGACAACCCGTATCAGTTTCCCTTGCGACTGCCGCACCTGGTAGTGCAGGCCGCGCAGCACGTTGTGCAACGATGTCGAATGGTTATCCTGCACGAAGCTCACCCTGCGGCCGACCGCTTCCTCGAAGCGCGCCTGGTGGAAGCTCTCGTAGACCTCGCCGCGCGTGTCACTGAACACGCGCGGCTCGATTCGCAGGACGTCGGGAATGGAAAGACGGGTGAAGCGCATCAGTACACCGCCTTGCCGGCTCCGGCGAGCATCGGCTGTTTCGACACTGCCTGCCTCACGGGGTAAGGATGCCTCGCGCTACCGCCTCCCGTGATGACGCCCTCGCGCCTTGCAGATTCATTCATGGATACCCTCATAGTTTGCCGCCCGCCACCAGTTCGGCGACCAAGCGGTTGACGTCGTCGCGCCAGTCCGGCACCGCCAGTGCGAAGCGGGTCCGGAACTTGGTGGTGTCGAGCAGCGAACTGGCCGGGCGCGCCGCCGCGGCGCCCCAGTCCGCCGCCGCGACAGGCATGATGCGTTCGGGCGACAGCGCCAGCCGCGCACCATGAGCCAGTGCCTGCTCGACGAGGTGACACGCATAGGCGTGCCAGTTGGTGCGGCCGGATGCCGCCACGTGGTAGGTACCCGACCATCCTTCCGCAGCTCCGGGCTCCAGGGCGATGCGGTACAGCGCCAGCGCGCTTAGGTCCGCCAGCAAGCCGGCACTGGTCGGTGCACCGACCTGGTCGGCGACGACCTCGAGCTGCGCGCGTTCCTTCGCCAGGCGCAGGATGGTCTTGGGGAAGTTTGCGCCGTGCCGTCCGAATACCCAAGAGGTGCGCAGGATGAGATGGCGCACGCCGCTCGCCCGGACGCGATCTTCACCCTCGAGCTTGGTGCGGCCGTAGGCAGACAGTGGGCCGGACGGGTCGGTCTCGCTCCAGGCGCCGCCCGCTCCGCTGCCCTGCCCGCCGCCGAACACGTAGTCCGTCGAGTAGTGCACCAGCCAGGCGCCGCAGGCGCAGGCCTCTTCCGCCAGCACGCCCGGAGCCAGCGCGTTGACGGCACGTGCGCCCGCTTCATCGGTCTCGGCACGGTCGACCGCCGTATAGGCCGCTGTATTGACGATGATCCCGGGCCGCTCCCTGCGCACCCAGGCACGCAGGGAGGCAGGATCGGAGAAGTCGGCTTCGGCCCGGCCGAGTGCGCGCAGTTCGCCCAGCGGCGCCAGCGCACGCTGCAGTTCCCAGCCAAGCTGCCCGTCCTTGCCGAACAGTAGGATCTTCATGGTGCCGTAGACTTGCCTGCGTAGTGCTGCGCGAACCAGTCGCGGCGGGAGCCGCCGCTCACGCTCTGCACCCCACGAAATGAGAACCAATGAAGCCGTCGCCACCAGTCACGAGAATGGTCATACCTTACCCGGGTGAGTTGAATTTGGGCACGCGCCCCAACCCGAATTATGGCGCTTTTAGGCTTGCAGCGGGAAGCTCAGAGTCCGCGCCGAACCAACGGACTGTCCGGCTGCCCCAGCATCGCTTCCGGCAGCGCTTCGCTGCGCTTGATGCGGCGGCGGCGCGCCCACCATGCGGACACCACGAAGGCATACACCGACAGGTACAGCAGGAAGCCGGCAAGCACACCCTGGAGTAGCGCTTCCGGCACGGCGGAGAAGCGCACCGCCATCATGGCCGGCACCAGCGCCACCAGCCAGGAAACCGACGACACGCAGGAATTGCGCAAGGGCGCCGGCAGCGCCCGCAGGTAGCGCGCCACGAGCGCCGTCTTGACCAGGCTGTGCAGGTGCCAGCTGTCCGGGTGGCCAGGATGGCGGCGGCACCACAGGCGGCGCACGATGGTGAACACGGTTTCGAAGATCGGATAGCCGCAGGCCAGCATCGGCGCCCATGGCGACACCAGCGGGTTGCGGTAGACCAGCATCACCGACAACCAGGCCAGCAGGAAGCCGAGCAGATAGGCGCCGCCGTCGCCGAGGAACAGTTTGCCAAACGGGAAATTGATCACAAAGAAGCCAGCCGTCACGGCGCAGACCACGAAGCACAGCTGGGCCAGGGTGGCGTCGCCGGCGTCCTGGGCGATGACGCCGAGCGCGGCCATGCCGATCAGCACGGTGCCGCTCGCCAGGCCGTTGAAACCGTCGATGATGTTGACCGCATTGGCCACGCCGCCCACGGCGACGGCGGTGAACAAGACCGAGGCCGGCAGCCAGGCCAGCATCATGTCGATCGGTGCGACACCGACGCGCAGCAGGGTGACACCGGTCAGGCCCCAGCAGCACACGCCGCTGGCGACGGTGGCGAACAGGCGCGCGCGCACCGAGACCTTGCGGGTCAGGTCTTCGGCCAGGCCGAACACGAAGGCCGGCATGGCAGACACCAGCACCGGCAGCAGCAATTCCTGCTGATCCGACGGCAGCACGCCGAGCGACAGCCACAGGCCGAGCATGATGGCGGCACCGCCGATGCGCGGCGTCGGGGTGATATGGAATTTCTGCACACCATGCGTCGCGTCCAGCGAGTAGCGGCCGTGCCAGCGCGTCGTGAGGACGAGCAGCAGCGAACACGCTAGCGACACGGCAAAGCCAAGCTCGAGGCCGGCAAATGGCAAATTAATAATACTCATAGAACCACTTTGTTAACCCGTCAATTCTATCGCATTTCAATTTAGCCAACGCTGAAACGTGTTACAGACTGTTTCCCTGCCGGCTAGCGCAAGTCCCTGATCTTGCAAGGACAAGTTGGCGATTCTAGGGAGCTTGACATCTCGCAATCAATCGCCCTGAAACTTCTCCTACCATTTCTCGACAATTCATTACAGTTATTCGAAGGAATCCTTGCCGCGCTTCCTTGCACTCCTTATCCTGCTCGTCACGCTCGCTGCGCCGGCCCATGGCCAGTCCTCAGGCGAGCAGGCCGAGCTGCGCGTCCGCCAACTCGAGGCCGAGGCGCGCCAGGCCCTGGCCGAAGCCGAGCGTGCCGAACTGCTGGCGCGCCTGCCGCCGGCCCAATCGAAAGCACTGGCCGGCAGCATCGATACGCGCCAGTTCGGCGCGGCCGGCCTGGTACGCGCCTTCGACCTGGCGCGCGAACTCGCGGCCGGGCTGTGCGCCCGCCTGCCGCCCGGCCGCTCCGCCGCCCTCTACGATCCGGCCACGGCCCAGGGCATGGTGGCGGCGCGCACCGTGGACGGCGCCGTCGCCCGCCTGTCCAGCGACATGGCCGACAGGAACAAGGCCTTGCAGCGCTACCTCGATACACACCGACCGCCCGGCTCCGGCGCGGCCGCCCTGCCCCTGGCTGTGTTGACGGTGGTGCCGGCCACCGTGCGCGCCGGCGCCGACCTCGCCGCCCTGCTGCGCAGCGACGTGACGGTGACGGGGATCGGCTATGGCGAAGGCGCGCGCAGCCTGTTCGCCAGCGCCCTGGCCCAGGCTTGCCCGGAGCGCGTCAGCGGGCTCGGGTCCGGCTACCTGGGCGAACTCGACTGGGCGCGCTACGACAGGCTGCTGGGGCGCCTCAAGGCCCTCGCCGAGCACCGGGCCGGCTACGCCCAGCGCATCGCCGAGCTGCAGGCGCTGATCGACGACGCCAAGGGCGAACAGAAGAAAGAATTCGCGGCGGTCGCGGCGGCGGCACTGGCGCAGCTGAAGCTGGTGGATGCCTTCGTGGAATCGCTCAAGGCCGGCGAAGCCAGCGACAGAAGCCCGCTGTTCAATGCCGCGCGCTACCTCGGCTACAGCGAGCGCACCGCGGGCAGCCTCTTGCTCGACGTCGAGCTGCGGCTGGAAGGCATGAGCATCGTGAAGGAAAACCTGTTTACCGGACAGCAGCTGCGCCTGTCGGGCGTGGCCTTCCTGTGGTACCGGCTGCACGAAGCGGACGGGCGCCTGCTGGCAAGCGAGGTGCTGCGGCGCATCAGCCGGCCGGTCGAGGTCGACCTGCGCGGCAGCGGCGCATCCGATACCTTCTGGTCGGGGCAATAGCGGCCCTCAGCGCTCCAGCCGCTTGAGCGCCTGGTCGATCGCGCCGAAGATCGACTTCCCCTTCTCGTCCAGCATCTCGATGCGGATGGTGTCGCCGAAACGCATGAAGGGCGTGCTGGCCGCGTCGTCGGCGATCATCGCCAGGCAGCGCTGCTCGGCGATGCACGAATAGCCCCTGCTGCTGTCCTTGTTCGAGACCGTGCCCGAGCCGACGATGCTGACGGCACGCACATTGCGGTTCTTGGCCAGGTGCGCGACCATCTGCGGAAAGTTGAACACCATGTCGGTCCCGGCGTCCGGCTGCCCGACCAGGTGGCCATTCCAGCTCGATCGCAGCGGCAGGTGCAGCTTGCCGCCGCGCCAGGCTTCGCCCAGCTCGTCGGGCGTGGCGCCGATCGGCACGTTACCCGTGACCACCGCCACCTCGGCCTCGAAATCGATGCCCCATTCTTCATGCGCCAGCACGATGTCGTCCATCGGGCCGAGGAAATCGTCGCTGCCGCCCTACTAGCAGCTGGCCGTCGCGGGTACCGTCCTTGAGGGTGGCAAGCTTCATGGATCAGTACCGGACCACCACCCCTGCGCCGATGCTGCGCTGGAAGTAGTTGTAGTCGATCAGGCTCTGGCCATAGCCCGAGAACCACTGCACGTAGCCCTTCAGCGGCCCCGCCAGCGGGAAGGCCCAGCCGAGCTGGGTCGCACCCTTGTTGGTCGAAAAATTATGGCGCAGCAGGGCCGAGAACTCGTGTCCATCCATCCGGTAGTTACCGGCCAGTTCGGCGCGGCCCAGGTAGTCGACGATGTCCGGATTGTTGTCATCCTCGAGCGATTCGTTGATGCGCTTCCAGACCCGCGCCGTCATGGACAGGCGGCCGCGTTCCAGGCCGACCTGGGCATAGATCCGGTTCCAGCTGCGCGACAGGGTCGAGGACTGGCCGTTCGACTGGTGATTGAAGCCCAGGTTCAGGAACTTCAGGTTGGCGCCGAGCACGCTGAAGTTCAGCGGCGTCACCAGCATGACTTCGGGCTGGTAATTGGTTTCGCGGAAGGGGCTTGAGGCTTCGCGGTTGCCGGCCTGCCAGAAGCTGTTCTGGGTATAGCCGAACCAGACGTCGACCGGCAGCTCGAAGGCCGTCTCGACCACCTTCATCTTGAAGCCGAGCTGGTATTGCAGCTCAGCATGCGACAACTTGCCGGTGAAATCCGCCGCGCGGAGGGGTTCGTAGGGCGCCTCGTTGGGGCGGTAGCTGCGGGCCGCGATCAGGTAGTTCGCACGGTGCGGGCGGAACACGAAGGTGCCGCGGCGGTGCTTCGCGTTGAGCTCCCAGTGCCCGTCCATGGTGTATTCGGCGGCGGCTTCGACGGCCGGATCGGTGGATGCGGCCGGGTTGGGCCGGACCTTGGCCGGGAAGGCGGACGGCTGCAGGGCGGGCATGGCGGCCGCCACATCGTTCGTGGCCGCAGGCGAAATGACGGGTACGGCGGTCGCGGCGGGCGTGGCGCCATGGGCGGCGGCCAGGCGGTCGAAACAGATCAGGCGCTGGCTGGTGTCGGCGAATTTGGCGCAATCGGCCAATTGCTGCGGGAGTTGCTGGGCGACGACGGGATGGGCGAACAGGAGGGGCAGCAATGCTGCAGGGATCTTCTTTAAGTGCATGGGCTTTCTTCGGAAACGGCTGTGCGGCCGCCAGGCTCATGGACATGAGCGTCCATGACATGGCGGATTGTCAACGGCAGTGTCGCGGAAAAGCCCGTTTAATGGCGCACTTCAGGGAACCAGCAGCGCCAGCTGCTCCTGCTCGAGGAAGCACCACTCCCCTTCTTTCAGCCCGAGGGCCTCCAGGGTGAGCCCGCCGATCTGCGAGCGGTGCAGCGCGCTGCAATGGTTGCCGGCGGCGGCCAGCATGCGCTTGACCTGGTGGTACTTGCCCTGCTCCAGCACGATCTCGAGCTGGTGCTCGCCGCGCTGCACGCAGGACAGCGCCCTTAACGGGGCCGGCTCGTCGTGCAGCTGTACGCCCGCCAGCAACTGGTCCACCAGTGCCTGCGTCACCGGCTCGGCGGTGGTGGCCTGGTAGACCTTGGGCACGTGGCGCTTGGGCGAGGACTGGGCGTGGATGAAGGGTCCGTCGTCCGACATCAGGAGCAGCCCGGTGGTGTCGTGGTCGAGACGGCCGACCGGCTGCACCTCGCGCCAGCCGAACTGCTCGGGCAGCAGGGTCAGCACGCCGGGATGGTGGCTCGGCTTGCGCGAGCATTCGTAGTCGGCCGGCTTGTACAGCGCCAGGTAGACGCGCTCGCGGTAGCGCCATTCCTCGTCGAACACCGTCAGCACGAGATTGTCGGTATCGAAAGTGGCCTTGTAGTTGTCTTCGACCGCGCCGTTGACCAGCACGTCGCCGTCCTCGATCAGGGCGCGGCAGTATTTGCGGGTGCCGAATCCCTGCGATTGCAGGAGTCGGTCCAGGGAAAGTTTGCTCATGGGGCGCCACTTTAACAGAAGGGGCAGCCTCGACAAAGCGCCGGCACCACTGCCCTCGCCCGCGCATGCATCTATTCATTTGACGAGCGTCAAGCCTAGGAACTTTCCTATTGATAGACTTCAACGCGTTAGGAATCCGCCTAACGACGCGAGGACATCTTAACAGTCAACTCCTCGCATAGACCAATAGGACAAGACCGTGCACACCGACGCGCAACCGACCGATGGACCGCTCCCGCTTGCAGTTGATCCTGCCGAGCGGCGCCAGATTGCCCGACTTCATGCTTCCCTGTTTCCCACCCAGCTCGCCCTGGCGCGCTGGCAGCATGGCGGACATATTCCCCACCTGCATCATGGGGCCCCGGCCCTGCGTGCTGCCTGGTATGCAAATGCCCGGCGCGATTTCCAGGCCTGGCTCGACCGCGGTGGCTTCAGCCAGGTCGAGGAAGCGACTCAAGCTCGGATCACCAACTGCCAGCCGGTACACGATGGAGATGCCCAGCAGGTCGGCACCTGCACCTGAGCTTCCTCGCTCGGGAAATGAAAACGACGGCCAAAGCCGCCGTTTCCACTTCCTGAGAAGGAACACAACCGTGAGGAATTGAATTCTCTCGAAGCTGCACCACTGGTGCAGTGGGGGCGGCTTTCGATCCGGTTCGGTCATGACGTGTGTGTCGTGGCCGGACCGCCCTCAAGCCGCTACACCCAATATAGAACATGTTCCGCAGGATGCAAGCAAATTGTCATCTTAATTGCGGCACGGCTCCCTTGTAGACGGCGCTGACGGCACCATTCCCGACCGCCGCACCGAATTTCTTCAGCACACGTTCCGGCAGGCCTTCGTGGGCGGTGTAGTCGACGATGTCCTCGGCCTTGACGATGTCGCGCGCCACGGAGTCGACCGTGCCGAAGCCGTCGGCCAGGCCCATTTCCACCGCCTTCGCCCCGGTCCAGTAGAGGCCGGAGAAGGTTTCAGGCGTTTCCTTCAGGCGCTTGCCGCGGCCGGCGCGCACCACCGAAATGAACTGCTGGTGGATTTCATTGAGCATCGCCTGGGCGTGCGCCTTGTGCTTGTCGGACTGGGGGCTGAACGGATCGAGGAAACCCTTGTTCTCGCCGGCCGTGAGCAGGCGCCGCTCGACGCCCAGCTTTTCCATGGTGCCGGTGAAACCGAAGCTGTCCATCAGCACGCCGACCGAGCCGACGATCGAGGCCTTGTTGACGTAGATGCGGTCGGCCGCCGAGGCGATGTAATAGCCGCCCGAGGCGCACATCTCGTCCACCACGACGTACAGGGGCTTGTCCGGGTAGCCGCGCTTGAGGCGTTGGATCTCGTCGACGATGATGCCTGCCTGCACCGGACTGCCGCCGGGGCTGTCGATGCGCAGCACCACCGCGGCCGAGCCGGCATCGGAGAAGGCCTTGTTCAGCGAGGGAATCACGGTGTCGGCCGCGCCGCTGCCTTCGGACTCGATCTCGCCATTGATTTCGATGAGGGCGGTGTGGCGGCCCAGGTTCTCGTCGCCGCCGAGGCCGACAGCGGAATCGTAATAGGTCAGCAGGGCCAGGATGGCGACCAGCAGGAAGCTCAGCTTGAAGAAGATGCCCCAGCGGCGCGCGGCGCGGCGCTCCTGCACGGTGGCAAACACCAGCTTTTCCAGCGTGGCACGCTCCCAGTTGCTGACGCTGGGGTCGGAGGCAAGCCGTTTGTCGGCCGGATGTTCGCCTGCAGGATCGTGGTCGTGACTCGTTTGGTCGCTCATATTTTCCGCTTTGTTGTTCCGGACGGATACCTAGGGTGCCGGTGCCCGCACCATCTCGTCGGGCTGCCACCAGATGCCACCGTCGTGTTCGCTGACCGCGATCGGGCGCAGCTTGCCGCCGCGGCAAGGTCCGCCGGCGCACCTGCCGGTATCCGGCTCGTACACGGCGCCGTGGGTCGCACACATCAGGTACAGCCCGCTCGACTCGAAAAAGTCGCCCTGCGACCAGTCGAGTTCGATCGGCACGTGGGCACAACGGTTCAGGTAAGCAAATGGTTTACCGCCATACCGTACCACAAAGCCGGTGGTTGGGTGCCCAAAAGCAATTACTGGGAAGCGGACGCCCTTCCCGCCGTCGAGCAAGGCTGCGGCTTCGCACACGAACAGCCCGCGATCTTCCCCCATTCTTACGCGTTCTCCAGCAACCAGGTGTGCAGCTCGGGAATCGTGCGGGCCGAGAAGATCGGCTTGCAGGCCTGCAGCTGATGCACCGGATGGGCGCCGAACTCGACTGCAATACCGGCCGCGCCCGCGTTGTTCGCCATCATCAGGTCGTGGGTCGTATCGCCGATCATGACGGTGCGGCGCAGGTCCTGCCCCAGCTCGCGCGTCAGTTCCTGCAGCATGGCCGGGTGCGGCTTGGAGAAAGTCTCGTCGGCGCAGCGGGTGGCGTCGAACATGGCCAGTAGCCCGGCCGCGTTCATGGCCCGGTTCAAGCCCACGCGGCTCTTGCCCGTGGCCACCGCCAGGAAATAACCCTGTTGCGAAAGATCGCTCAACATCTCGCGAACTCCCTTGAACAGCACCAGTTCGTGGTCTTTCGTCAGGAAGTGATAGCGGTAGCGCTCGACCATGCGCGGGTACAGCACCGGGTCGATGTCCGGCAGCACGGCCTGCATCGCCTCGGACAGGCCGAGGCCGATGACATGCGAGGCCGAGGCGTCGCTCGGCACCGGCAAGCCCAGGTCGCGCGCCGCCGACTGGATGCAGCGGACGATCGCCGCCGTGCTGTCCATCAGCGTACCGTCCCAGTCGAAAACGATCAGGTCAAATTGCTTTCTTGGCATTGTAGTGTCATGTGCACGGCGGGTAGCCGCCATGCCTTTATGTTAATGGTTGTCCCAAGCTTACCAAGAATCGGTCGCACTCGGCCGGCAAGGGCGCGCGCAAGGTCATCGGCTGGCCGGTGTCGGGGTGCGTGAAGGTGATTTGGTAGGCATGCAGGAACATGCGCTTGAGCGCCCCGCGCTCGGCAGTTGCCTTCTGAAGCTGCTTGTTCAAGGCAAAATCGCCGTATTTCTCGTCACCCAGGATAGGAAAGCCGCTCGACGCCAGGTGCACGCGGATCTGGTGGGTGCGGCCGGTTTTCAGCTCGGCTTCGAGCAGGGCGAAGTCCTTCCACTTGCGCTTCAGATTGAACACCGTGTGCGCTTCCTGGCCGCCGGCCTGTACCACCACGCGGCGCTCGCCGTCCGGGGTCGTGAATTTATGTAAAGGGAGCTTTACATGCTGGCGCTTGTTGGTCCAGTCGCCGACCACGGCCGTGAGGTAGCGCTTGTCGGTCACGCCGTCGCGCATCTGGTCGTGCAGGTTGGTCAGCGCCGAGCGTTTCTTGGCGATGAGCAGCAAGCCCGAGGTCTCGCGGTCGAGCCGGTGCACCAGTTCCAGGAACTTGGCCTGCGGGCGCGCCGCGCGCAACTGCTCGATGACGCCATACGACACGCCCGAGCCGCCGTGCACCGCCACCCCGGACGGCTTGTCGATGACGAGCAGGTGGGTGTCTTCGAACACGATGGCGAATTCGGCGCCGGGCGCCGCCTGCGCGCTGGCCTTCTCGGCGATGCGGATCGGCGGGATGCGCACCAGGTCGCCCTCGACCAGGCGGTAGAGCTGGTCGATGCGGCCCTTGTTGACCCGCACTTCCCCCGAACGGAGGATGCGGTAGATGTGGCTCTTGGGGACGCCTTTGCACACACGCAACAGATAGTTATCGATGCGCTGGCCGGCTTCTTCCTCGGTGATTGTCACAAACTGCGCCTGGATCGTTGGCTGTGATGAAGGGGGAACAACATCGTTCTGTACCACTGTTCGCATTGTCTTCCCAGAAATTCTCTCTAAGTCCTTCATTTTGAATATATAATCGACAGGCGGCGGTCAAACCTCTGCTGGTGTAAGAATTAAAACGATATTTTACACAGGGGCGCGCTCCACCGGCCCTGCCATGAGCAAATTCGGTGGAAAAAAACGTGTACGCACATTCAGGCGCCGATCAGGGTTGCACCTGCAGTTGCAATCGGGTTGCGTGGCTGAGTGCCGGATTGGATTGTTTGGATTTGTATGGATAAGTACCGGAAAGCCGCTGATTGGCGGCTCGCCGGTTGATGGTGTCGATAACGCTTGTCGTTTTCGCCCGACCCGATGTAAGCCTCACCTGAAGGCTCGAAAGTAGTAAAGGCTGTTTGTTCGCCTCGACGTCTTGGTTGTATGCTGGCTACGGTTTGGCTCGTTGTTGCACACCGCCCCGCTGTCCCCGCCGTGCCCACCCCAACGTGGTGGCAGGCGGACCAGTTGCTTGGTTGCGGCGTGCGTAGACAATGACGTTCGACACCACTGCGCCCCGTGCGGCAGCGATGCCTTGCATCGCCCTGCCCCGTCCCGGGTATTCCCCCCTCCAACATCCCCTCTCCGCGTACATCCCATGTACTTCGCCGCGTCTTACAAACGCGGCATGACACGGCCTTCGGGCCGCGGAGTTAATAAAAATGAAACGTATGTTGTTTAACGCTACGCAGCAAGAGGAGTTGCGCGTAGCGATTGTCGACGGCCAGAAGCTGATCGACATCGATATCGAGACCGCCGGTCGCGAGCAACGCAAGTCGAATATCTACAAGGGTGTCATCACCCGCATCGAACCCTCCCTCGAAGCCTGCTTCGTCAGCTACGGCGAAGACCGCCACGGTTTCCTCCCCTTCAAAGAAGTTGCCCGTACCTATTTCCGCGATGGCGTCGACGTGCGTAACTGCACCATCAAGGAAGCCCTGCGCGAAGGCCAGGAAATCATGGTCCAGGTCGAGAAGGAAGAGCGCGGCAACAAGGGCGCGGCCCTGACCTCGTTCATCTCCCTGGCGGGCCGCTACCTGGTCCTGATGCCGAACAACCCGCGCGGCGGCGGCGTGTCGCGCCGTGTCGAAGGCGAAGAGCGCCAGGAACTGCGCGAGACCATGGACAAGCTCGACCTGCCGCAGGGCATGTCGGTCATCGCCCGCACCGCCGGCATCGGCCGCAACGTCGAAGAACTGCAGTGGGACCTGAACTACCTGATGCAGCTGTGGCGCGCGATCGAAGGCGCCGGCAAGTCGGCTTCGGGCCCCTTCCTGATCTACCAGGAAAGCTCGCTGGTGATCCGCGCGATCCGCGACTACTTCCAGCCGGACATCGGCGAAGTCCTGATCGACACCGACGAGATCTTCGACCAGGCGCAGCAGTTCATGTCGCACGTGATGCCCGACATGGCGCACCGCGTGAAGCGCTACAGCGACGACGTGCCGCTGTTCTCGCGCTTCCAGATCGAACACCAGATCGAAACCGCCTACGCGCGCACCGTGCCGCTGCCGTCGGGCGGCGCGATCGTCATCGACCACACCGAAGCCCTGGTCTCCATCGACGTCAACTCGGCACGCGCCACGCGCGGCTCGGACATCGAGACCACCGCCTTCAACACCAACTGCGAAGCGGCCGACGAAGTGGCCCGCCAGCTGCGCCTGCGCGACCTGGGCGGCCTGATCGTGATCGACTTCATCGACATGGAAGTGGCCAAGAACCAGCGCGAGGTGGAAACGCGCCTGAAGGAAGCCCTGCACCACGACCGTGCACGCGTCCAGATGGGCAAGATCTCGCGCTTCGGCCTGATGGAACTGTCGCGCCAGCGCCTGCGTCCGTCGCTGTCGGAAGGCTCGCACGTGACCTGCCCGCGCTGCTCGGGCACCGGCCACATCCGCGATACCGAATCCTCGGCCCTGCAAGTCCTGCGCATCATCCAGGAAGAGGCCATGAAGGAAAACTCGGCCGCGATCCACGTGCAGGTGCCGGTGGACGTTGCCGCCTTCCTGCTGAACGAGAAGCGCGGCGAAGTGCTCAAGATCGAGAACCGCCACCGCATCACCGTGATCCTGATCCCGAACAAGCATCTGGACACCCCGCACTACAAGCTCGAGCGCATCAAGCACGACGACCCGCGCCTGGAAGACGCCGCCGCCAGCTACACCATGGCGGAATCGGCCGAGACCGACATGGGCTTCGCCAAGCGCCAGAAAGAAGAAGCCAAGCCGCGCCAGGAAGCCGTCGTCAAGACCATCACCCCGGCCCAGCCGGCCCCGATGGTGGACCGTAGCGAAGCCGCCAAGCCGGCCAAGACCGCGCCGATGGCTGCACCGGCACCGAGCGCGCCGGCCGCGCCGGCCCCGGCCGAACTGGGCTTCTTCGCCCGCATCAAGAACTTCTTCATGGGCGCACCGGTCGCACCGGCGCCCGCACCCGCACCGGTCGTGGCTGAAAAGCCGGCCGCACCGGCTGGCGAGCGTGGCGAACGCGGTGGCCGCGGCAACCAGCAGCGCACCCGTAATGGCCGCGGCGCCAAGGGCGGCCGCGACCGCGACGAGCGCGACCTGAGCGTCAAGTCTGATGACGGCGTCAAGCCGCTGGAAGCCGAAGGCAAGCCGGCACGTCCGCCGCGCGAAAAACGCGAACCGCGCGCACCGCGCGAGCCGCGTGAGCAGCTGGATGCCGCAAGCGGCGCACCGGCCGCACCGCGCGCGGAACGTGGCGAGCGCGCCGAGCGTGAGCCGGGCGAGCGCAAGGAACGTGCACCGCGCCAGCCGCGCGAGCGCGGCGAGCGCAGCGCCCAGCAGCCAGTCGAGGCCAAGGCGGAAGAGCTGAAGCTCCAGGCCGTGCCGGCCCCGAGCGAGGAAAGCGAGCTGGCCACCACCACCCCGCACGGCGACGTGCTGGAGCATGCGGTGAAGGTCGCTTCGACCGGCCCAGCCGGCGAGGAACTGGACGGCGAAGGAGACGAGCCGCGCCGCCGCCGCCGCCGTGGTGGCCGCAACCGCAACCGCCGCGACCGTGAAGCCGAAGGCATCGAATCGGTGGACGGCGTCGAAGGCGCACCGGCCTTCACTCCGGTGGCCGACGAGGAAGCCGCGAAGGTCGCGGCCGAAGCCAAGTCCGCACCGAAGAAGACCGCTCCGGTCGAGCCGGGTCCATGGCCCTTCCCGACCGCCGCGTCGGTGGCTGCCAAGGCCCAGGCCGACGCCGCCGCCGCTGCACCGGTTGCGGCTCCGGCTGCTCCGGTCGCTGCTCCGGTCGCTGCCCCAGTGGCTGCCCCAGTGGCTGCGGCGCCGGCCGTGACGGCAGAGCCGGGTCCGTGGCTGTTCCCGACCGCGGCATCGATGGCTGCGGCCAAGGCACCGGCAGCTCCAGTGGCTCAGCCTGCTCCGGTTGCCGAAGCTGCACCGGCGCCGGTGGCTGAAGCACCGGCCGCTCCGGTTGCTCCCGCTCCCGTCCCTCCTGTCGCGCCGGCGCCTGTCCAGGCACCAGTGGACATGAACGAGGTGCTGTCCCAGGCCGGCCTGCAGCTCGCGTCGACCGACCCGGAAAAGCTGCGCGCCGCCCAGGAAGCCGCCGCCCAGGCCAACATCGCACCGCGCATGGGCCGTGCCCGCAAGCCGGTGCAGGCGCCGGTCGACGAGCCGCTGGTTCAGGTGGATACGCGTCAGTAAACTGCTGACTGCAAAGTAGAAAGGGAAGCTCCGGCTTCCCTTTTTTATTGATGGGTTACGATACCGCATGCCTCACCAAGTCACTCTCCGCGAAGCCCTGCTCTACTGGTTCAAGCTCGGTTTCATCAGCTTCGGCGGCCCCGCCGGCCAGATCGCCCTGATGCACGCCGAACTGGTCGAGCGGCGCCGCTGGATCTCCGAGCAGCGCTTCCTGCACGCCCTGAACTACTGCATGCTGCTGCCCGGCCCGGAAGCGACCCAGCTGGCCGTCTACATCGGCTGGCTGCTGCACCGCAGCGTCGGCGGCATCCTGGCCGGGCTGCTGTTCATCCTGCCTTCGCTGGCGCTGCTGATCGGCCTGTCCTGGATCTACCTGGCCTGGGGCCACCTGCCCGTGATCGCCGGCATCATGGCCGGCATCAAGCCGGCGGTGGTAGCGATCGTCATCGCGGCCGCCTGGCGCATCGGCACGCGCACGCTGCGCAACGGCGCCCTCGCTACGATCGCCGCGCTGGCCTTCATTGCCATCGCCGTGCTCGACGTTCCGTTTCCCCTGATCGTGCTGGCCGCCGCGCTGGCCGGTTTCATCGGCGGCCGCCGGTGGCCGCAGCGCTTCCAGCCCGGCGGCGGCCACCCGGCCGACCGCAAGCACTACGGGCCGGCCCTGATCGACGACGACACGCCCACCCCGGCGCATGCCCGGTTTTCGCTGCGCGGCCTGCTGAAGGCCTCCTTCATCGGCATCGGCCTTCTACTTGGTGCCTGGCTGGCGCTGGCCGCCGTTTACGGCGTGGATGCCACCCTGAGCCGGATGGGCTGGTTCTTCACCAAGGCCGCCCTGATGACCTTCGGCGGCGCCTATGCCGTGCTGCCCTACGTGGTGCAGGGCGCGGTCGAGAAGTACGGCTGGCTCAGCGCCACCCAGATGATCGACGGCCTGGCCCTGGGCGAGAGCACGCCCGGTCCCCTGATCATGATCGTCGCCTTCGTCGGCTTCGTGGGCGGCTGGACCCAGGCGCTGTTCGGCCCGGCCGCGCTGCCGCTGGCCGGCATCGCCGGCGCCCTGGTCGCCGCCCTGTTCACCTTCCTGCCCTCCTTCGTGTTCATCCTGGCCGGCGGGCCGCTGGTCGAGTCCGGGCGTGGCAAGGTCAGGCTCACCGCGCCGCTGACCGCGATCTCGGCCGCCGTGGTCGGCGTGGTCGCCAGCCTGGCCGTGTTTTTCGGCCAGCACGTGTTTTTCGCCGGCGGCCAGGTTCAGCCGGCGGCGATCGCCATCGGCGCCGCCGTCAGCATCGCCCTGTTGAAGTATAAGGTCGGGCCGATCAAGCTGATCGCCGCCTGTGCACTGGCGGGCATCGTGCTATCGTACTGGCATGCCTGAAAAAATCATCCTGCTGAATGACCTGCGCTCGCCGGCGCTGGCGGTGCCGCCGCAGCCGGAAGCGCCCACCGGCCTGCTGTCCGACACCCTCGGCAGGCCGCTGCACGACCTGCGCATCTCGGTCACCGACCGCTGCAACTTCCGCTGCGTCTACTGCATGCCGAAGGAAGTCTTCGACAAGGACTATGCCTACCTGCCGCACGGCGACCTGCTGTCCTTTGAAGAGATCACGCGCGTGGCGCGCATCGCCATCGCCCACGGCGTCGAGAAAATCCGCCTGACCGGCGGCGAACCCCTGCTGCGCAAGCACCTCGAGCGCCTGGTCGGCATGCTGCGCGCCCTGCCGACGCCGAGCGGCCGTCCGCTCGACCTGACCCTGACCACCAACGGCTCGCTGCTGGCGCGCAAGGCGCAAGCCCTGCAGGATGCGGGCCTGGACCGGGTCACCGTCTCGCTCGACGCGCTCGACGACACGGTGTTCCGGCGCATGAACGACGTCGATTTTGCGGTGGCCGACGTGCTGCACGGCCTCGACGCCGCCCATGCGGCCGGGCTGGGACCGATCAAGGTCAACATGGTGGTCAAGCGCGGCACCAACGAGGACCAGATCCTGCCGATGGCGCGCCACTTCAAGGGCTCGCCCTATATCCTGCGCTTCATCGAATACATGGACGTGGGCGCCTCGAACGGCTGGAACATGGACGAAGTGATTCCCTCGGCCGAGGTGATCCGGCGCATCGGCGCCGAGCTGCCGCTGGCGCCCGCCGCCGCCAACTACACGGGCGAGACTGCCGCGCGCTGGCGTTACCTCGACGGCAGCGGCGAAGTCGGCGTCATCTCCAGCGTCACTCAGGCCTTCTGCCACGACTGCAGCCGCCTGCGCCTGTCCACCGAGGGCAAGCTCTACACCTGCCTGTTCGCCACCCGCGGCCACGACCTGCGCACCCTGCTGCGCAGCGGCCGGACCGACGCCGAGATCGCGGGCGCGCTGGCCCTGCTGTGGCGCGGTCGCGGCGACCGCTATTCGGAAACGCGCACGGTCGACACTTCCGGGCTCGCGCGCGGCAAGAAGGTCGAAATGTCGTATATCGGCGGCTAGCACACACTCATGGACAAGAAACTCATTACAGGATTGATCCTGGCGGGCGGGCGCGGCTCGCGCATGGGCAATGTCGACAAGGGCCTGCAGCCCTTCCGCGGCAAACCGATGGCGCAGCACGCGATCGAGCGCCTGATACCGCAGGTCGGCTCGGTCATGGTCAACGCCAACCGCAACGTCGACGCCTGGCTGGAACTCGCCGCGCCCGTGTGGCAGGACGAGACGCCCGGCTTCGCCGGTCCGCTGGCCGGCCTCGAAGCCGGCCTGCGCCACTGCGTCACGCCCTGGCTGCTGGCGGTGCCCTGCGATTCGCCCTTCCTGCCGCCCGACCTGGCCGCGCGCCTGGCGGCGGCCGCCGAAGAGGCGGACGCCGACCTCGCCTTCGCCGTCACGCAAGAGCCGGGCATGCGCCCGCAGCCGCACCCGGTGTTCTGCCTGGTGAAGACGAGCCGGCTGCCGGTGCTGTCCCGTTACCTGGCCGAGGGCGGACGCCGCATGGACGGCTGGTACAAGGATCTGAAAGCGGTCGAGGTACTGTTCGAAGATGCCGAGGCCTTCCGCAACATCAATACGCTGGACGAGCTGCAGGACCTGGACGACACGCTGCCGCCCTCGCTGGCGAAGGTGACCGGCTGCCTGTCCGGCTACGACCCGGACGCCCTGCCCGTGCGCGACGCCCAGCGCATCATCCGCGAATTCACACAGCCTGTCCGCGCCGTCGAGAAAGTGGCGCTGCGTTCCGCGCTCGGCCGCGTGCTGGCCGCGGACGTGATCTCGCCGATCGCCGTGCCGGCCCACGACAATTCGGCAATGGACGGCTTTGCACTGCGCGGCGCAGACCTGCGCAGCGATGGGCCCGTGTCCCTCCGCGTGATCGGCACGGCCTTCGCCGGCAATCCTTCCGGGCTGGTTCCGGCCGCCGGCGAATGCGTACGCATCATGACGGGCGGCGTCATGCCCGAGGGCTGCGACAGTGTGGTGCCGCAGGAATTCGTCACGCAGGAGGGCGACAACATCCTGCTTCCCGCCGGCGTGATCCGCGCGGGCGACAACCGCCGCTTCGCCGGCGAAGACCTGAGGGCCGGCAGCGCGGCCTTGACGGCTGGCCGCGTGGTGCGGCCGCCCGACCTTGGCATGCTGGCCTCGCTCGGCATTCCCGAAGTCGCGGTGCAGCGCCGCCTGCGGGTCGCCTTCTTCTCGACCGGCGACGAACTGCGCTCGGTCGGCGAGGCGCTCGACGAAGGCTGCGTCTACGACAGCAACCGCTACACCATCTACGGCATGCTGCAGCGCCTGGGCTGCGACATCGTCGACATGGGCGTCGTGCGCGACGATCCGCAAGCGCTGGAAGACGCCCTGCGCAGTGCCTGCGAGAATGCGGACGCCATCATCACCTCGGGCGGCGTGTCGGTCGGCGCGGCCGACTATACCAAGCAGATCATGGCGAAGCTGGGCGAGGTCAGCTTCTGGAAGATCGGCATGCGCCCCGGGCGGCCGCTGGCCTTCGGACGCGTGAACTCGAACGGCCGCAGCGCCTTCCTGTTCGGGCTGCCGGGAAATCCGGTGGCGGTGATGGTGTCCTTCTACTTTTTCGCCCGCGAAGCGCTGCTGCGCATGATGGGCGCCGAGGCCCCGCTGCCGCTGCTGCGCGCAAGGTCGGGCGGCGCGATCCGCAAGAAACCCGGCCGCACGGAATACCAGCGCGGTATCCTGGCGCGCGGCGAAGACGGCCAGCCGGAAGTGCGAATTACGGGTTCGCAGGGCTCGGGCATCCTGCGCTCGATGTCGGAGGCGAACTGCATGGTGGTGCTGCACGACGAACAGGGCAATGTCGCGGCCGGCGACATGGTCGACGTGCTTGTATTTGAGGGTTTGATGTAGGGTGGACGGCTATGTGAACTGACCCCAAATAGTTGGACGTTAAGTCGTTAAGCGCCCATGGCCTGGGTCCTGTACTGCACGGGACTCAGGCCTTTTAGTTTGAGTTTGATGCGGTCATTATTGTAATACC
>NZ_JCASIE010000023.1:0-78800 GCF_059685865.1 Telluria sp. ZB4P36 | reverse complement strand
GCGGTGGTTTGACAGACTGATTTGTTTGGCGACTATCAATCTACCAACATCAAACCTCCGCCACCACCTCCCGCTCAGTTCGTCAATCCCGTCTTCCCCCATTTCCCGCGAAGAACCTCAAAATACGCGAATAAAATTCTTTTTAGTATTGTTTAATAGCGGAAACTTCTATTAAATGAGCGGGTTAAATTAGGTTTATTTATTAACTTGGTGTGATTAGCGTTTATTCCTCGCTCCCCCGCGTGTTATTCCCGTATTCAATGAGTGAAACGATTTAGCGTTGACGCTTCTTCATGCCCAGCCCTGCAGCACGGTGAGCAAGGCCGCCCCGACCAGCACCGTCCCAACCGTGCGCGCCGCTGCCAGCCCCGCGCGCGGATTCCCCGCCAGCCAGCGATGCGCGCGCACCGCGCCGACCGCCACCGCCCCGTAGACCACCGCCTGGGTGAAGCTCGTGATCAGCCCCAGCGCGGCGGCCTGGGCCCACAGCTGGCCGCGTTCCGGGCGCAGGAACTGCGGGAAGATCGCCAGCATGAACACATAGGCCTTCGGGTTGAGCATGCAGGTCAGCATCCCCTGCAGGAAGACCGAACGGCCGCGCGGGACGCTTCCCGCTGCCGGCAGCATCACACCTTGGCGCGTGCGCAACAGGGTCCAGCCGATCCAGCCGATGTAGAGCGCCCCCGCGAGCAGTACTGCATTGAACAGCGGCGGCCACAGCGCCAGGATCGCCGCGCAGCGCGCTGGCCAGCACGAAGGCCATGTCCAGCCCGGGAAGCGCGATCACGCCGAAGACCACCACGAAGAACAGCCCCAGATGGGCGAAATCAGCCATTTTCTTTTTCCTTTAATTTGAAGAGCAAAACAGCAAGCTAAAGGAAAATCAGGACATAATCTGCCCTGATTAAGGAGAAGCCCATGACGAAACCGGCGGCGCGCGTGCTGGCCATGCTCGAACTGCTGCAGGCCCATGGCCAGCTCAGCGGCACTGAACTGGCGGCGCGGCTGGAGGTGGACGAACGCACCGTGCGGCGCTACATCGCGACGCTGGAGGAAATGGGCATCCCGGTGACGGCCGAACGCGGACGCGCCGGCGGCTATGCGCTGGTGGCCGGCTTCAAGCTGCCGCCGCTGATGTTCAGCGAGGACGAAGCACTGGCGCTGTCGGTCGGCCTGCTGGCGGCGCGCAGGCGCAGTTCTTCGATACGATCGGAGTGTTCGAGCAGGCCGGGGATGGCGTGGTGATGTACAACCAGTCGGACGATATCGCCTGGTTCGCGCGGCAGCTGGCGAGCCTGCCCTTCGGCTTCGAGATACGGCGGCCGCCGGAGCTGCGCGAGGCGGTCAGGGAGTGTGCGGAGGGGCTGTTAAGGCAGTTGTAGTTTAGTGCTGATGCCCGCAGCCCGACTTCGGCGCCGCGCCCGGCAGTTCCGTGCCCGCTTCGCGGCCGCTGTCGCCTGCGAAGCCGGCGGCGTGCAGGCGGCCCAGGTATTGCTGCCACAGCGCGTCCTGCTCGCTGCCCAGCTTGTAGAGGTAATCCCAGGTGAAGATGCCGCTGCCGTGGCCGTCGTCGAACAGCGGCTTGATCGCGTAGTTCCCGACCGGCTCGACGCCGCTGATGCCGACCTCGCGCTTGCCGACCTGGAGCACTTCCTGGCCCGGGCCGTGGCCCTTCACTTCGGCCGAGGGCGAGTACACGCGCATCAGTTCGAACGGGATCGAAAAGCTGCGGCCGTCGTCGAAGGCGATTTCCAGCACGCGCGATTTCTGGCGCACGGCGATATCGAGTGGATTGGGCATGGGATCTCCTCTTCTTAATTGAAACGCTTGGCGATGGCGGCTGCCAGCTCGGGCAGCAGCGCACGGCGCGCGGCCAGGGTCGCTTCATCGGTCTGGCGCGCCACCTGTGCCCACACCGGCGCCGGGAAATGCGCATCGTCCGCATAACGCGGAATGATATGCCAGTGCAGGTGCGGCACCACGTTGCCGAGGCTGGCCACGTTGATTTTCAGCGGTCCCATCACCTCGCGTACCGCCAGCTCGACCTGGTAGACCGCCTCGTTCAGCTGCAGGCGATCTTCATGCGACAGCTCGCTCATCTCGCGCACGTGCTCGCGCCAGATCACGCGGCAAAAGCCGGGATAGGCCGCATCGTCGACCAGGATGACCGAGAGCTTCTCGTTCTGCCAGACCGCGGGTACGGCAAGCTCGCACAGTTCGCAGCCCGGCTGGCGCCGCACTTCCTTCATACCAGCACCCTTTCGATGCCGCCGTTGTTGGCGCGCGCGACGTAGTCGGGCAGCCAGTTCTCGCCCAGCAGGTGCTTGGCCATCTCCACCACGATGTAGTCGGCGGTGGTGCCGGAATCATGGTTGTAGCGCGACAGGCCCTGCAAGCAGGACGGGCAGCTGGTGAGGATCTTGACCTCGCCCTTGAAACCGTCGTCGCGCAGCTTGTCCGCGCCCTTCTCCATCTCGCCCTGCTTGCGCGAGCGCACCTGGGTCGCGATGTCCGGACGGCTGACGGCGAAGGTGCCCGACTCGCCGCAGCAGCGGTCGTTCTTCTCGATCTTGACGTTGTCGACGGTCGACACCAAGGCGTTCACGGTCTTGAGCGAATCCTGCATCTTCATCGGCGTGTGGCAGGGGTCGTGGTACATGTAGCGGGTGCCGCTCACGCCTTCCAGCTTCACGCCCTTCTCGAGCAGGTATTCGTGGATGTCCATGATGCGGCAGCCCGGGAAGATCTTCTCGAACTCGTAGGTCGCCAACTGGTCGTAGCAGGTACCGCAGGACACCAGGACCGTCTTGATGTCGAGGTAGTTCAGCGTGTTGGCCATGCGGTGGAACAGCACGCGGTTATCCGTCATCATCTTGTCGGCCTTGTCGTACTGGCCTGCTCCCCGTTGGGGGTATCCGCAACACAAATAGCCCGGCGGCAGCACGGTCTGCACGCCCACTTCCCACAGCATCGCCTGGGTCGCCAGGCCCACCTGCGAGAACAGGCGCTCCGAGCCGCAGCCCGGGAAGTAGAACACGGCTTCGGTGTCGGCGTTGGTCGCCTTCGGGTTGCGGATGATCGGGATGACCTTGTCGTCCTCGATGTCGAGCAGCGCGCGCGCGGTCTTCTTCGGCAGGTTGCCCGGCATTTTCTTGTTGATGAAGTGGATCACCTGCTCGCGCACCGGCGTCTTGCCGGTGGTCGGAGGCGGCGCTTCCACCTGCGGCTTGGCCAGGCCGCGCAGCATCTGGTTGCCCAGGCGCTGGGCCTTGTAGCCCCAGTCCACCATCACCTTGCGGGTGGCATTGATGGTGGTCGGATCGGTCGCGTTCAGGAAGAACATGGCGGCGCGGTTGGCCGGCTTGAAGCTGCGCTTGTCCATCTTGCGCAGCAGGTTACGCATGTTCATCGAGACGTCGCCGAAGTCGATGTTGACCGGGCACGGCGTCACGCACTTGTGGCACACGGTGCAGTGGTCGGAGACGTCCTCGAATTCTTCCCAGTGGCGGATCGAGACGCCGCGGCGGGTCTGCTCTTCATACAGGAAGGCTTCGATCAGGGCCGAGGTGGCGAGGATCTTGTCGCGCGGCGAGTACAGCAGGTTAGCCTGCGGCACGTGGGTGGTGCAGACCGGCTTGCACTTGCCGCAGCGCAGGCAGTCCTTGATGCTGTTGGCGATCTCGCCGATGTCGCTCTGCTGCATGATGAGCGATTCGTGGCCCATCAGGCCGAACGACGGCGTGTAGGCGTTGCGCAGGTCGGCATGGGCGCCGTCGAGGTTCAGCAGCTTGCCGCGGTTGAAGCGGCCTTCCGGGTCCACGCGCAGCTTGTAGTCGCGGAATTCCTGGATCTCGGAGTCGAGCAGGAATTCCAGCTTGGTGATGCCGATGCCGTGCTCGCCCGAGATCACGCCGTCCAGCGAGCGCGCCAGCGCCATGATGCGCTCGACGGCCTGGTGGGCGTCCTGCAGCATCGCGTAGTCGTCCGAGTTCACCGGCAGGTTGGTGTGCACGTTGCCGTCGCCGGCGTGCATGTGCAGGGCCACGAACACGCGCGAGCGCAGCACGCGCTTGTGGATGGCCGAGCATTCGTCGAGGATGCACTTGTAGGCGGCGCCGTTGAAGATCTGGCGCAGCGGCGCGCGCAGCTCCTGCTTCCAGGAGACGCGGATGCTGTGGTCCTGGACCACGTCGAACAGCAGGGCGTCCGGCTGGTTGCCGATGCGCTGGTCCAGGGTCGAGGACAGGTGGTCGAGGCCCAGATCGTCGAGCTTGCCGCGTACGTCGCCCAGCCTGGCGTCGAGGTTGGCCAGGATGAAGGCCCAGCGCGCCGTGACCTGTTCGACCAGCGCCACCGCCTGCTGCGGACGGTCACCCAGGATCTCGTTGCGGTCGACGGTGTCGCCGGTGGCGTCGTCGCTCTTCTCGATCGGCAGGTGTTCGTTCGACAGGTACCGGCGCAGCTCGTCGGCCAGCTTCAGCTTGTTCTTGATCGACAGCTCGACGTTGATGCGCTCGATGCCGTCGGTGTACTCGCCCATGCGGTTCAGCGGGATCACCACGTCTTCGTTGATCTTGAAGGCGTTGGTATGGCGCGCGATGGCTGCTGTACGGGCGCGATCGAGCCAGAATTTCTTGCGCGCTTCCGCGCTGACGGCGACAAAACCTTCGCCGACGCGGGTGTTCGCCAGGCGCACCACTTCCGAGGCGGCGATGGCGACGGCGTTCTCGTCGTCGCCGACGATGTCGCCGAACAGCGCCATCTTCGGCAGCACGCCGCGCTTCGATTTGGTGGCGTAGCCGACCGCGCGCAGGTAGCGCTCGTCCAGGTGCTCCAGGCCCGCCAGGCGCAGCGTGGCGAAGGCCGGATCGCCGTTCTTCGGCAGGCTGTCGAGGTAGTCCTTGATCTCGACGATCGACGGGATCGCATCGCGCGCCTGGCCGAAGAACTCCAGCGCCACGGTGCGGGTGAACTTCGGCATCTTGTGCAGAATCCAGCGCGCCGAGGTGATCAGGCCATCGGTGCCCTCTTTCTGGATGCCCGGCAGGCCGGCCAGGAATTTGTCGGTGACGTCCTTGCCCAGGCCTTCCTTGCGGAAGCGGCGGCCTTCGATGGCCAGGGTCTCGACCCGGAACGGCTCGCCCTTGGCGCCGCCGCGTGGCGTCGGGTGAGTCCATTCGAGCTTGAAGGTGGCGACCGGCGCGTCGTGGATTTTAGAGAGGTTGTGGTCCATGCGCGTGACTTCGAGCCAGTCGCCGTTCGGGTCGACCATGCGCCAGGAAGCCAGGTTGTCGAGCGCGGTGCCCCACAGGACGGCCTTCTTGCCGCCCGCGTTCATGGCGATGTTCCCGCCGATGCAGGAGGCGTGGGCCGAGGTCGGGTCGACCGCGAACACGAAGCCGGCCTTCTCGGCCGCCTGCGAGACGCGCTGGGTGACGACGCCGGCAAAGGTGTGGATGGTCGCGTACTCGCGGTCCACGCCCGGCAGGCGGCTCATCTCGACTTCGCCGAGGCCGATCAGTTTTTCGGTGTTGATCACGGCCGACATCGGCGTCAGCGGAATCGCGCCGCCGGTGTAGCCGGTGCCGCCGCCGCGCGGGATGATGGTCAGGCCCAGTTCGATGCAGCCCTTGACCAGGCCGGCCATCTCTTCCTCGCTGTCCGGCAGCAGGACCAGGAAGGGGTATTCGACGCGCCAGTCGGTGGCGTCGGTGACGTGCGAGACGCGGTGCATGCCGTCGAAGCGGATGTTGCGCTTGTCGGTGTAGGCGCCGAGCACGCGCTGGGCGCGCTTGCGCAGGTCGTAGGTCTCGCGGAACTCGTGCGCGAAGTCGTCGACCGCCTTGCGTGCGGCTTCGAGCAGCTGTCCGACGGCGGCGCTGCGCGCGCTAGCTGCCTGCGCATCGCCCTCTTCGGCGACGTCCACGCTGGTGCGGCGCTTGTCGACCTCGCCCAGTCGGTGGTGCAGCGCGTCGATCAGTTTCTGGCGGCGCTTCGGGTTGTCGAGCAGGTCGTCCTGCAGGTAGGGGTTGCGGCGTACCACCCAGATATCGCCCAGCACCTCGTACAGCATGCGTGCGGAGCGGCCGGTCTGGCGCGCGCCGCGCAGCTCGTCGAGCAGGCGCCACGAGGATTCCCCCAACAGGCGGATCACGATCTCGCGGTCGGAGAACGAGGTGTAGTTGTAGGGGATCTCGCGCAGGCGTGCAGGAGCATTGTCGGCGAGCAGGGTATGGATGTGTGCGGGCGCGTTCATGGAGTGCTTGACGTCGGTCGGACGAGTCCGAAGGACATTCATTCTAGCTTATTGCGGTGCACCACGCTGAGGAGCGGCCAGAAAACAGCGGAGCCCGACGCAAGGAAATGCCAATCGGGGGCCTTTCATGCAAATTTCGTTTGCATAAAATGGCCGCAGTGCATCATTCGTTTGCACGACGGCAAAGAAATGCATATTGCGTAAGGCGCTAGCCGGAGGCGGCCACCCGCCGGGCAGCCTGCACGGGCGGCGTATCGCCCAGCGGCAGCAGCGCGGCGCCGCGTGCCAGCGCGCGCACCAGGGCCGCCTCGCCGAACCGCAGGCCATGGCGGCGCAACTGCGGCAGCGAGCGCACCGGCTCGGGCGTGATGTCGACGGCGGCGCGCACCAGCAGGTGCTGGAGCCGGCGCAGCGGCGCGGGAAGCAGCGGCGCCGCGGCCACGATGCCCATGAATTCGGCCAGCGTGGCGGAGCCTTCCAGGCCGGGCGCGGTGGCGGCAAGCAGCTCTTCCCATGCAGTCCAGGAGGATGGCGCACCGAGCGCGCCATACAAGCGCGCGGCCGGTCCGCCTTCGGCGAAGGCGGCATCTTTCTCAAACGGCGACAGCGCGCGCACGTAACGGTGATAGGCCTCGGTGAAGCCGAAAGTGGCGGTCGCATGCACCCAGCCGAGCAGGCGCGGATCGTTGGCGCGGTAGGCGCGGCCGTCGGGCGTGCTGCCCTGCACCCGGTCGTGCATCCGCACCACCTGGGCGATCAGCTGTTCCGCATGCGAGCGCGGGCCGTAGACGGTCATCATGGCGGCGAAGCCGGTGCGGCGCAGGCGCAGCACCGGGTCGCGCCGGAAACCGCCCTGCTCCCACACGCCCGCGCGTACCGAGGGCTCGGCCAGCTCGAGCAGCACCGCCGCCACCCCGCCGATGAACAGCGAGACCGGGTTGGCGAACACCCGCCAGCACACGCCGTCCGCCGGCGCCAGCGCCGGCTCGCCCGGCGGCTGGCTGAAGTCGAAGGCCATGCCCGGTGGTGGACGCATCAGATCCTGTATCGCCTCCAGCATCGGTGGCCTCGTTAACGACATGCAATCATGCTCGGGGTTTCATGATTCGTGACTAGAATGGAAGCGATCCGGCGGTGACGCTGAATGGATTCGGCTGAACATGACTTCTCATCATACGATCGAATCATCCCGGCTGATAGCGCTGCAATCCTTCGAGGTTCTCGACACGGATACGGAGCAGGCCTTCGATCGCCTCGTGCGCCTGGCGGCAACGCTGTGTGGCGCCCCCATGGCGGCGCTCGGCTTCGTCGACGCAACCCGTGAATGGCGCAAGGCCGCCGTCGGCCTGGTCGCCATCGAAGTGGCGCGCCAGGACTCGCTCGGCGCCCGCGTCGTGGCCAGCGGAGCGGAGCTTGTCATTGCCGACCTGCAAGCCCTGCCGCGCGGCGAGACGCTCCAGGAATGGCATGCATGGCGGTCCTACGCCGGCGTGCCGCTGGTGAGCTCGGACGGCGAGGTCCTGGGCGCCCTGTCGGTCATGGCCCTTGCGCCCTTCACGCCCACGCCTGCCCAGCTGGAAGGCTTGCACACCCTGGCGCAGGCAGCGATGGCGCAGCTCGAATTGCGCCGCTGCCGGCGCGGCGAGCCCGAGCCGCAGCGCGACCGCTTCCGCCACCTGGCCGACTCGATGCCTTACGTCGTCTGGTCGGCGACCCCGGACGGCAGGATCGATTATGCCAACCAGGCGATCATCGACTATGCGGGTCTTCCCGACGTGGCCAATATCGGCGAACAATGGATCGGCCTGCTGCATCCCGACGACGTCGAGCGCACCCTGAGCGTCTGGGCGGAGTCGGTGCGGACCGGTGCGGTATTCTCGGCCGAATACCGTTTGCGCCGCGCCGACGGCAGCTATCGCTGGCACCTGGCCAAGGGCATGCCGATCCGGGACGGGCAAGGCCACATCACCAAGTGGTACGGCACCACCACCGATATCCACGACATGAAGCTGGCCCATGAACAGATCGGCAGGCTTGCCTTCTACGATCCGCTCACCGGCCTGCCGAACCGGCAGTTGCTCATGGACCGCCTCTCGCATGCCGTGGGCCTGCATGCGCGCCTCGGACGCGTCGGCGCGGTGCTCCTGCTCGACCTGGACAATTTCAAGAACATCAACGACACGCTCGGCCACGACAACGGCGACCTGCTGCTCGACCTGGTCGCAAGGCGCCTGGTCGCGAGCGTCGCCGAGCGCGATACGGTGGCCAGGCTCGGCGGCGACGAGTTCGTCATCGTCCTGGAAGATATCGGCGTGTGCAGGGACGCCGCGGCACGCCACGCCGCCGGCGTCGCACGGCGCATCCTCGATGCCCTGAACGACTCCTACCAGCTGGACGGACACGAGCGCCAGGTCACGCCCAGCCTGGGTGTCGCCCTGTTTGGCCCCGGTACGGCCACGCTGTCCGACTTGCTCAAGCGCGCCGACCTGGCCATGTACCAGGCCAAGGCGGCGGGACGGAATACCGTGTGTTTCTTCGATCCGAAGATCCAGGCGAATGCGCTGGCGCGGGCCGAACTCGAGGCCGAACTGCGCCAGGGCCTGCAGCGCGGCGAACTCGTGCTCCACTACCAGCCCCAGCTGGACAGCGAGGGCAGGGTCACGGGCGTCGAGGGGCTGGTGCGGTGGCAAAGTCCACAACGCGGCCTGGTCTCTCCGGGCAGCTTCATTCCCCTTGCCGAGGATACCGGCCTGATCCTGCCGATCGGGCGCTGGGTGCTGGAAGAAGCCTGTGCGCAACTGGTCAGGCTGGCAGCCGATCCGGGGACGGCGGCCGTGTCGGTGTCGGTCAACGTCAGCGCGCTGCAGTTTCGCCAGCCGGATTTCGTCGCCGACGTGCTCAGCGTGCTGGCGGCTTCAGGGGCCGATGCCCGCAAACTGAAAATCGAGCTGACCGAGTCGCTGCTGGTCGAGGACATCGACAGTGCGATCGGCAAGATCGAGCGGCTCAAGGAACACGGCGTCTGCTTTTCGCTGGACGATTTCGGCACCGGTTACTCGTCGCTCACCTACCTGAAACGGCTCCCCCTCGACCAGCTCAAGATCGACCAGTCCTTCGTGAACAACCTGCTGGACGATCCCCATGACCTCGCCATCGTCGTCGCCATCATCGCGCTCGGACATGCCATGGGACTGGCCGTCATCGCGGAAGGCGTCGAGACAGGCGAGCAGCGCGACCTGCTGGTGCGCTGCGGCTGCACGTCCTTCCAGGGTTACCTGTACAGCAAGCCGCTGCCGGCTGCGCAGCTGCATGTCTTCCTGTCGGAGCGCATCAGCGCGCCTGGCCGGCAGGCGGCGCCCCCTGGATGAGGCGGTCCAGCCGTTGGTTCGCCCCCGGCTGCATCTGCGCGGTGGTGGAACGCAGGCAGTCGATGACCTCGGCGCGCACCGGCCGGCGGGCCACCACGTTGCAGGTCAGCGCCAGCTCGACGAGGAAGGCGCGTTCCTGCGCCGGCATGGTCGCGATGTCGGGCCAGACGATGGCGAGCTGGTCCGTCGTGGAGGCCGAATGCTTGCCCAGCATGTATTTAGCACCAACAACACCGAACACCGCCAGCACGACCAGGCCGGCAATCAGGGAAAGAATGCTTGGAGGTTTGTTCATGGAGCGGCATCATACCCCACCCGATCAGTTGGCGGCCCGGACGACGCGGCCGTTGAGGGGCTGGATGGGACGCGCGTTCATGGCGTACAGCGTGCGGAAGGACGCCAGCTGGGCCTTCGAGATCTCGACCGGCTTCTTCAGCACCTGCCAGTGCACGCCTTCGCTGCAGGGCGGCGTGGTCAGGGAACCCATGTAGGCGTAATAGGCGTGCTGCGCCGGCAGCGCCGCGCTGACGTCCAGGCCGCCTTCGACCGGATGCCTGTCTCCCACCGCCGCCGGCAGTCCGGCGAATACCTCTTTCAGCGCCGCGTTTTCCTTGCCCTGCTTGAACAGGATGGCGACCACGGCGAGCTGGCCGGCATCGTTCTTGTGCACCAGGTGGGCCACCAGCGGGTAATGCTTGCCATTGATGGTTTCCTCGCTCGGTGTGTGGAAGTGGAACTGCAGCAGCTGGTAGTCACCGGAGGGGAGCGTGACCGAACCGCCGGCTGCGAGGTTGACCTGCACAGTGTGCCCGTTGTTCACGACCTCTGCCGCTCCCGGCGCGTAATGGAAACCGATCGGGGCCAGCTTCGCCGCCCTGGCGCCGTGGATATCGATCGGCGACTGCTGCTTGCCGGTCTTGCAGGACGAGAAGCCAGCTTCCAGCTCTCCCCAGTGGGTCGGACCGGTCTTGCCCGCATATTCCCAATGCACATCGGATGCCTGCGCACCTGCCGCCGCGGCGATCAGGCAGGCCGTCAATACTGCCGCTTTCATTTTCATACCACCCTTTCCTGGAGTATCCCATGCTTGTTCCGGATCAGTCCGGATGCACCGAGGATAAGCAGGCCCGCGTCAAGAATGCGTTAGCGCCAAGTCAAGGCGGCGTTCGGCTCCTCCTCCTGCGGGTCGCGGGCAAGGTCGGGCAGCCCGGCCAGGACTTCCTCGCGGCTGCGACAGCGCTGAAGCACTTCGACGACGACTGGCTGCGGGTCGAAGCAGGCCTCGACACCGGGTGACCGGGTCGCGCCGGTAATCGGCACTGTGCTCGATCTCGTCGCGTACGAACTCGAAGCAGGCGCGTACGATGTCTGCCTGCGTTCGGCCGGCAGCCGCCAGGCGGCGCGCCGTGGCCAGGACGTCCGGAACGTCGAAATCGATGATGCTGCTGGGAGAAAGATAGTCTTGCATGCGCAGGATGGACTCAGCCGATCAGCCGCTCGAAGAAGGCGCCCATGCTCTTCCAGAAGCCGTCCGGAATGTACAGCAGCACCGCCGTCATGCTCACGTAGCGCGCGAATTTCCCGATCGCCATGTACATCACGCTCGGCCAGAACGGCAGGTGCAGCCAGCCGGCCAGGGTGCACAGCGGGTCGCCCACGCCCGGGACCCAGGACAGCAGCATGGTCTTGGCGCCGTATTTCTTGAGCCAGCCGAACCAGCGGCTCTGGCGCTCCTTGGCGAAGGCGATCTTGGCGCGGTAGCCGACGAAGTAATCGACCGCCCCGCCCAGGGTATTGCCCAGGGTGCCCACGAAGACGGCCGGCCAGAACATGGCCGGGTTGGCCTTCACCACGGCGAACACGGCCGGTTCCGACCCGAGCGGCAGCAATGTTGCCGAAATAAAGCTGATGACGAAGATAGAGGTCAGCCCGACGGTCGGCGCGGCAAGGACGTTCAGCAGCCAGAGAACGGCGTTTTCGATCATCGGGAAGGAGGGCCTCGAGCATTTGCGATAGGTGTCCATTATAATGAGGATCACTTAACGTAACGACACGATACGCCGCGCCTGATATCCAGGCCCCCTATCGTCACTACACGCCCTGGTCACCCTCCGAGCAAAACAGTGTGCGTCGTCCGGACCGCCGGCCCATCCCCGCCGGCTTTCTCACCCGACTGCCGACCATGACAACCGACTACCTCAAGAGAATCCTGACCGCCCGCGTCTACGACGTCGCTCAAGAAACCCCGCTCGAGTACGCACCGACCCTGTCGGGCCGCATGGGCAACCGCATTTACTTCAAGCGCGAAGACATGCAGAGCGTGTTCAGCTTCAAGCTGCGCGGCGCCTACAACAAGATGGCCAACCTGACGCCGGAGCAGCTCAAGCGCGGCGTGATCTGCGCCTCGGCCGGCAACCACGCGCAAGGCGTGGCCCTGTCGGCGGCGCGCCTCGGCTGCCGCGCCCTGATCGTGATGCCGACCACGACGCCGCAGGTGAAGATCGACGCGGTCAAGTCGCGCGGCGGCGCCAGCGTGGAGGTGGTCCTGCACGGCGACTCCTATACCGACGCCTATAACCACGCGCTGCTGCTGGAGAAGGAACAGCGCCTGACCTTCGTCCACCCCTTCGACGATCCCGACGTGATCGCCGGCCAAGGCACCATCGGCATGGAGATCCTGCGCCAGCACTCCGGTCCGATCCATGCGATCTTCGTGGCCATCGGCGGCGGCGGCCTGGTCGCGGGCGTGGGCGCCTACGTTAAGGCGGTGCGGCCGGACATCAAGGTGATCGGCGTGCAGACCATCGATTCGGACGCGATGGCAAAAAGCCTGAAGGCCGGCCAGCGCGTGACGCTCACCGACGTCGGCCTGTTCTCGGACGGCACCGCGGTGCGCCTGGTGGGCGAAGAGACCTTCCGCATGGCGCAGCTGGTGGTGGACGAGATCATCATCGTCGACACCGACGCGATCTGCGCCGCGATCCAGGACGTGTTCCAGGACACCCGCAGCATCCTCGAGCCGGCCGGCGCGCTGGCCGTGGCGGGCGCCAAGGCCTACGTGGAACGCTCGCAGATGGCGCGCAACCCGGTCAAGGGCGAGACCCTGGTGGCGGTGGCCTGCGGCGCCAACATGAACTTCGACCGCCTGCGCTTCGTCGCCGAACGCGCGGAGCTGGGCGAGTCGCGCGAGGCCGTGTTCGCGGTGACCATCCCCGAGCAGCGCGGCAGCTTCCGCCGCTTCTGCGCCCTGGTCGGCCCGCGCAACGTCACCGAATTCAACTACCGCATCAGCGATGCGCGCGAGGCGCACATCTTCGTCGGCGTGCAGGTGGGCAGCCGCAGCGAATCCGGCCTGCTGGCGCGTACCTTCGAAGAGCACGACTTCCGCACCCTCGACCTGACCCACGACGAGATGGCCAAGCTGCACATTCGCCACCTGGTGGGCGGAAAAAGCGCGCTGGCGCAGGACGAATTGCTGTATCGTTTCGAATTCCCCGAGCGGCCCGGTGCGCTGATGCGCTTCCTGGACAGCATGGCGCCGAACTGGAACATCTCGCTGTTCCACTACCGCAACCAGGGCGGCGACGTGGGACGCATCCTGGTCGGCCTGCAGGTGCCGGCTGCGGAGATGGACGAGTTCCGCCAGTTCCTGGCTACGCTGGGCTACCGGTACTGGGACGAAAGTGCCAATCCGGTCTACAAACTATTCCTTGGGACATGATCCCCCTACGCGATCCGGCGAGCACACAATGCGGGCCGGATCCGCAATCGATGAATGATGAATACTCCTGATCAATCGCCTCTTGGCAAATCCTCCGCGTACCAGAGCCAGTACGCTCCCGAGCTCCTGTTTCCGATCCCGCGCCTGCAAAAGCGCGAGGAGATCGGCCTGGGCAGCGGTACCCTGCCCTTCTTCGGGGTCGACATCTGGAACGCCTACGAGCTGTCCTGGCTGAACATGCGCGGCAAGCCGCAGGTGGCGATCGCCACCATCACGGCGCCCGCCGATTCGCCCAACATCGTCGAATCGAAGTCGTTCAAGCTCTATTTGAACTCCTTCAACCAGACCCGCGTGGCCGGCGTCGATGCACTGGGCGAGCTGCTGCGCCAGGATCTGTCGGCCGCCTTCGGCGCGCCGGTCCACGTGAGCATCACCACCCCGGATGCCTTCGGCAGCCTCAAGATGGGCGAGCTCGAGGGCACCCTGCTCGACCGCCTCGACGTCGAGATCGACCAGTATGTGCCGTCGCCGGCGCTGTTGTCGGCCAATCATGCGGAAGGCCCGGTCGAGGAGACCCTGGTGTCGCACCTGCTGAAATCGAACTGCCTGGTCACCGGCCAGCCGGACTGGGGCACCGTGCAGATCCGCTACGTCGGCCCGCAGATCGACCAGGAAGGCCTGCTCAAGTACCTGATCGGCTTCCGCGAGCACAACGAATTCCACGAGCAATGCGTCGAGCGCATCTTCATGGATGTGCTGCGCCAGTGCAAGCCGACCAAGCTCGCGGTCTATGCGCGCTACACCCGCCGCGGCGGCCTCGACATCAACCCCTGGCGCGCGAACTTCAGCACCGGCAAGCCGGGCAACCTGCGCACCGCGCGCCAATAACATCACGGACGCATGGCCGCAAGGGCGGCTGTGCGTTTTCAGCCACATCTCATCACTTTTTTTCGTGTCAAAACGGCACGAAATGGGCTGCTTAAAATAAGTGCAACATACGTCGAAAAGATGGCGACGGGGCCGCGTTGCCCCCGTTTTGCGGTGGTTTCCGGACGTTTTCGCTTAGGAAATTGCGTTTTGTTGCGAGGCAGATTTCATAACAAAACCCTAGGCTTTTGCCGAGTCGTCCCCATGTAGTCGACTGTATGCCCGTACAGATGCGAAATCGAATGTCACTGCCCTGAAACAGGCCTATAATTCCGCCTCGCAAGCAGCTACCCTGTGCATCGCACACTAGTCATGACGAACCTTAGCAAAATCCTCTCGCTCGAGAATGTGCAGCTGGACCTGGAAGTTTCCAGCAAAAAGCGCGCATTCGAGCAGGCCGGCCTGATCTTCGAAAACAACTGCGGCATCGCCCGCTCGACCGTGTCGGACAACCTGTTCGCGCGCGAGCGTCTCGGCTCCACCGGCCTCGGCCATGGTGTCGCCGTGCCGCACGGACGGGTCAAGGGCTCCAAGAGCCTGAAGTCGCCGCTGGCCGCCTTCGTGCGCCTGAAGGAGCCGATTCCTTTCGAATCGCCCGACGGCCAGCCGGTCAACCTGCTGTTCTTCCTCCTGATTCCAGACCACGTGACCCAGCAGCACCTGGAGATCCTGTCGGAAATCGCCGAGCTGTTCTCGGACGAAGCCGTGCGCAACGCGCTGGCCACCGACCCGGATCCAAAATCGGTCCACGAGCGCATCATCAACTGGCAACCCAGCCTGCAGGCTTTGGGCTAAACTGTCTACGCGGCAATTCGCCGCGACCTTGACGACATGCCCATGCTGCAAACTCCGCTGACCATCCAAAGGCTGTACGACGACAACCGTGACAGCCTCCAGCTCGGCTGGTTCGCCGGCTTCCCCGGCGGCGAGCGGCAGATCGCGGGCGACGCGGCCTCGGCCGCCGACCAGGTCGGCCACCTGAACCTGATCCACCCGGGCCGCATCCAGGTCTTCGGACACCAGGAGCTGAACTACTACCACCGCCTGAAATCCAGCTCGCGCACCCACGTGATCGGCGAGCTGATCGGCGGCGGCCCGCCGGCCCTGATCATCGCCCAAGGCCTCGAAACCCCGCCCGACATCCTCGCCATCTGCGACGAGCAGAACATCCCCCTGTTCTCGACCCCGCTGCCGGCGGCGCAGGTGATCGACTTCCTGCGCGTCTACCTGTCCAAGAAGCTGGCGCAGCGCGTGATCATGCACGGCGTATTCATGGACGTGCTGGGCGTGGGCGTCCTGATCACCGGCGACTCGGGCCTCGGCAAGAGCGAGCTGGGCCTGGAACTGATCTCGCGCTCGCACGGGCTGGTGGCCGACGACGCGGTGGAATTCTCGCGCATCGCGCCGAACATGATCGAGGGCCGCTGCCCGCCGCTGCTGCAGAACCTGCTGGAAGTGCGCGGCCTGGGCCTGCTGGACATCAAGGCGATCTTCGGCGAGACCGCGGTGCGCCGCAAGATGCGCCTGAAGCTGATCGTCCACCTGGTCAAGCGTGGCGCGCTGGACGAGGAAGTCGAGCGCCTGCCCTTCCACTTCCCGACCGAAGACGTGCTCGGCCTGCCGGTGCGCAAGGTGGTGATCCCGGTGGCGGCCGGCCGCAACATCGCGGTGCTGCTGGAAGCCGCGGTACGCAACACCATCCTGCAGCTGCGCGGCATCGATACGCTGCAGGAATTCATGGAACGGCAACGCCAGGCGATGAGCGGCGACTAGCCGATCGATCATCCATTTGGGGTATCATTGCCTCATGCACATCGTCCTCATTACCGGTATTTCCGGCTCGGGCAAATCGGTTGCCCTGAACGTCCTGGAAGACGCAGGCTATTACTGCGTCGACAACTTGCCGCCGGCCCTGCTGCCGGCCCTGGTCTACGCGGTCAGTGAAAAAGGCACGGAGAAGATCGCCGTCGCGGTCGATGCGCGCAGCGCCGAATCGCTGGTGGAGCTGCCGGTGAGCGTGCGCCACCTGAAGGAAGAAGGCCATAACGTCAAGGTGATGTTCCTGACGTCCAGCACCCACTCGCTGGTGGCGCGTTTTTCCGAAACCCGGCGCAGCCACCCGCTGTCGCACGAACTGCGCCCGGGCGAGAACCCCGCTTCGCGCCGCACCCTGATCGAATGCATCGCCGAGGAACGCGAGCGCCTGTCGGCGATCGAGAACCTGGGCCACGTGATCGACACCTCGGAACTGTCGGCCAACAAGCTGCGCGCCTGGGTGAAGGAACTGACCGACATCGGGGAGGCGCCGCTGACGCTGTTCTTCGAATCCTTCGCCTTCAAGGTGGGCGTGCCGCTGGATGCCGACTTCGTGTTCGACGTGCGCGCGATTCCCAACCCCTACTACGACCTGGCGCTGCGTCCCCTCACCGGCAAGGACGCGCCGGTGATCGCCTTCCTCGACGCGCAGCAGAGCGCCCTGGACATGCTGGAAGACATCCGCGCCTTCGTGGAGAAGTGGCTGCCCTCGTTCAAGACGGACAACCGCTCCTACCTTACGGTGGCAGTGGGGTGTACCGGCGGGCAGCACCGCTCGGTGTACATGGCGGAGAGGCTGGGGGCGTATTTCGGGAAGACCGAGCGGGTGATCATTCGGCATCGCGAGCAGCCGAAGCACGCGGCCCAGTAAAACCCGTTACGACAAATGCCGTAGCGGATGCGCATACTCCGGCCACACCGGCTCGAAGAAGCGCGCCACCATCTCCGGCGTCACCTCGTCCAGCGTCGCCGGATTCCACTTCGGCTGGTTGTCCTTGTCGATCACCAGCGCCCGCACGCCCTCCAGCACTTCGCCGTGCTCGAAGTTGCGGCGCACCAGGTTGCGCTCCATGCGCAGGCAGTCCGCCACCTCCAGCGCGGCCCCGCGCAGCAGCAGCTCGCGCGTCACGCACATCATCAAGGGCGAACGCTGGCACATCGCCTTCAACGCCTTCTGCGCGAACGGGTTCTCGTCGCGCGCCAGCGAGGCCGTGATCGCGCCCACCGTGGCCGCGCCGAAATGCGCGTCGATGACGGCGCGCTGGGCCTGCAGCTCGCTCGCACCTACTTGCGCGGCAAACTGCGACGCGAAGCTGCGGATCGCCGCCGGCAGCTGCGCGCCCGGGGTCGACTCCACCAGCGCCATCAGCCCGGCCAGCTCGGCGCCCGGCACGAACACGTCGGCCAGCCCCACGTAGAGCGCGTCGGCGGCGCCGATCGTCAGGCCGGTCAGGCCCAGGTACTGGCCCAGCTGGCCCGGCGCATGCGACAGGAAGTGGCTGCCGCCAACGTCCGGGAACAGGCCGATGTTCACCTCGGGCATGGCCATTCTGGTGCGGTCGGTCACGATGCGCAGGCCGCAGTCCGGGCCGCCCTGGGCGATGCCCATGCCGCCGCCCATCACCACGCCGTCCATCACGGCGATGTAGGGTTTCGGGTAGAAATGGATCAGGTGGTTGAGCGCGTATTCTTCGGTGAAGAAATCTTCCAGCAGGGCGCTGCCGCCCGTCGGGCCGACCTGGCCCATCTCGTGGAAGAAGCGGATGTCGCCGCCGGCGCACAAGGCCTTCTCGCTGCTGCTGGTGATCACCACCGCCTCGATGTCCGCGTCATCCTTCCACTGCAGCAAAATGGCGGTCAGGGCGCGCACCATGTCGAGCGAAAGGGAGTTCAGGGCTTTTGGCCGGTCGAGCGTGATGACGCCGGTGCGGTTGGCGACGCGGGTCAGGACGTAATCGGTCATGATGGTATTCTGTGGTCGAAAAGACATGCATTCTACAGAACACCTGCGTAAAACTGGAAGCGCGGAAAAGTAACAAGCGCAGTAAACGCAAAAAGGGCGTCCCCTCAGACGCCCTTGCTGGTATGCGGTCGCCCGTTATTTACGCGGCGGCGGCTTCTCCGTTGTCCGGAAGGCGCTTGTGCGCCACGTGGTTATGGTCTTGCAGCATGGATTTGTGTTTCAGAACCTGCCTGTCCAGCCTGTCCATCAGCGTGTCGATCGCTGCGTACAGATCCTGCGCCGCGCTTGCCACATGCAAAATTTTGCCAGATACCTGTAGGTTGATCTCGGCTTTTTGCCGCTTTTCTTTTTCGGTGAGGTTATCGATGGCAAGGAACACGTGGGTGTCGATCACGTGGTCGAAATGGCGGGTGATGCGCTCGAGCTTATTCTGAACGTATTCACGGATGGCGGGGGTGACTTCGAGATGGTGGCCGCTGATTGTGAGGTTCATACACACTCCTTAGGGAAGGTGCCCTGCCCGTGCCACAAGGTGAGAATGGGCAGTAGCTTTACAGGGATTTGCGGAGGCTGACGGGCGGAATCTTGAGCGCTTCACGGTACTTGGCGACCGTCCTGCGTGCAATGACCATACCTTGTTCCCCGAGCATCTCCGCGATCTTGCTGTCGGATAATGGGTTCCTAGGGTCTTCTGCTCCTGTCAATTGCGCAATGAGTGCGCGGATCGCCGTCGAGGAGGCTTCTCCCCCCGCTTCGGTGGCGACGTGGCTTCCGAAGAAGTACTTCAGCTCAAACATGCCGTGCGGGGTCAGCATGTATTTCTGAGTAGTCACACGCGAGATCGTGCTCTCGTGTAGGCCTAGTGTATCAGCTATCTCACGCAAAACAAGAGGGCGCATGGCAACCGCGCCGTGGCTGAAAAAGTTGCGCTGGCGCTCGACAATTGCCTCGGCGACACGCAGGATCGTGTCGAAGCGCTGGCGCATATTCTTGATGAGCCACTTGGCTTCCTGCAGCTGCGCGCCCATCTGGCTTTCGCTCTTTCCCTGCTTGAGCAGGTTGGCGTACAGGGAGTTCACGCGCAGCTTCGGCATCACGTCCGGATTCAGCGACACCGCCCAGCCGCTCTTGGCGCGCCGCACGATCACGTCCGGCACCACGTAGTCGGACACGCCCGCGCCGAAGGCCGCACCGGGGTGCGGATTGCACTGGCGGACCACGGCCTGCACCTCGCGCAAGTCTTCGTCGTCGCAGTCGAGCGCATTCTTCAGCTTGGTGTACTCGCGCTGCGCGAACCAGGTCAGGTAGCCCTCGACGATCTTCAGGGCCAGGCGCCGCGTCACCAGCGGCACGCCCGGCATGCGGCGGATCTGCAGCGCCAGGCACTCGGCCGCGCTGCGCGCGCCGACGCCGACCGGATCGAGGCTCTGCACCAGCGCCAGCGCGCAGCGCAGCTCGTCCATCTCGATCTCGAGTTCTTCCGGCAGGCGCGCATGGATCTCGTCGAGCGGCTCTTCCAGGTAACCGTTGTCGTCGAGCGCGTCGATCACCAGCTCGGCCAGCGCGCGGTCGCGCTGGCTGCAGGCGCTCATGCGGATCTGTTCCGCCAGGTGTTCGCGCAGGGTGATGCTGTCGGCTTCCAGCTGCGGGCGGCCATCCTCGTCGTCGCCGCTGCGGGCGCCGCCGCCTTCGCCGCCCCAGTCGCTGTCGGCCTCGCCGCGCTCGCCCTCGCCGCCGCCACCCTCATCGAAGCCCTCGCCTTCCGCCTTGGCGCCTTCTTCGGCCGCCGGCTGCGGCGCCGGCGCATCGCCGTTTGCGGGTGCACTGTTGATGGCGCCGTCGGCCAGCAGGCGCACCGAGCGGTCGAGCGGATCGTCGAGCCGCTCGAGCAGCGGGTTGTCGTGCAGGATCTGCTCGATCTCCTGGTGCAGTTCGAGCGTGGACAACTGCAGCAGCCGGATCGACTGCTGCAGCTGCGGCGTGAGCGCCAGGTGCTGCGAGGTGCGGAGCTGCAGGGATTGTTTCATTACATCCTGAAGTGTTCGCCGAGGTAGACGCGCCGCACGTTTTCGTTGGCGATGATGTCGTCAGGCCGGCCCGAGGCCAGCACCGCGCCCTGGTTGATGATGTAGGCGCGGTCGCAGATGCCGAGCGTCTCGCGCACATTGTGGTCGGTGATCAGGACGCCGATGTTGCGCTCTTTCAGGAAGCGCACGATGCGCTGGATCTCGATCACCGCGATCGGGTCGACGCCGGCGAAGGGCTCGTCCAGCAGCACGAAGCGCGGGTTGGTGGCGAGCGCGCGCGCGATCTCGACGCGGCGCCGCTCGCCGCCCGACAGCGACAGCGCCGGGTTCTCGCGCAGCTTCTCGATCTGCAGCTCGGCCAGCAGGGTGTCGAGGCGCTCGTTGATCTGGTCCTTGCTGAGCGGCTTGCCGTCCATGCGCTGCAATTCCAGCACGGCGCGGATGTTGTCTTCCACCGTCAGCTTGCGGAACACCGAGGCTTCCTGCGGCAGGTAGGACAGGCCCAGCACAGCGCGCCGGTGAATCGGCAGGCTCGAGATGTCGGTGCCGTTGATGTCGATGGTGCCGGCGTCCGAGGGCACCAGGCCGACGATCATGTAGAAGGAGGTGGTCTTGCCGGCGCCGTTGGGGCCGAGCAGGCCGACCACTTCGCCGCACTCCACCTGCAGCGACACGTCGCGCACCACCAGGCGCTTGCCGTAGCTCTTCTGCAGGCCCTTGACGATCAGGGTGCTGCAGCCCTCGCCCGCCGAGGTCATCGCCGCCGTCATGGATGCCGTCATTGCTTGGCACCCTCAGTTGCAGATGCGGCCGGCGCCGTGGTGCGGCGTGGCGCGATGATCAGGGTGCCGCGGCCGCCGCCCACCTTGCTGGCGCCGCTGGCGTCGTTGCGCACCTGCGCGACTTCACGGCGGTTGTCGTAGGAGATGAAGGGGCCCTTGATCTCATTGGTCATGCGGCCGTTCTCCAGCTCGCGCACTTCGGCGGCGGTGAACAGCTTGACCAGTTCGGCGCGCTCGTCGTATTCGATGCGCTGGGCCTGGCCCTCGACCCACAGGTCGGGACCGCCGTCGCGCTTCTGGCGGAAGGTGGCGGTCTTGCCGTTGTTCGCGGTGAGGGTCACGCTCATGTAGCCCTCCGGCGTTTCCTTGACCAGGGCGCGGTCGGATTTCAGCACCAGCGTGCCGCGCGTGAGCACGACGTTGCCGGTCAGGATGCGGGTCTGGGTGACCTCGTCCACGTCGAGCGAATCGAAGTTGATCACGGCCTGCTTGAGCGAATCGGCGCGCTCCGCCGAGGCGCCGAAGGCGGCCAGGGTGAGGCATGCGGCTGCGATGAATTTTTTCATGTTGCTTGTCCTGGGTTGCACGCGGCGCCTGTCATTCGCGGCGCTGGCGTGGCGGATAGATGATCTGGCCGCGGCTGGCCAGGTGCAGCTTCTGGGTCGCGTTGTTGGCGACCATGCCGGTGCCGGTCACGGTCGCGGCGCCGAGCTGCATCTCGATCGGCTTGTCGGTCTTGAGGATTTCCTCGTCGGGCAGCACGGTCAGCGCCTGGGTCCGCACGCGCAGGGCTTCGCTGGTCGGCGTGGCCGGACGCCGGATGTCGACGTTGCCGAGCAGTTCGACGCGGTGTTCCTCGTGGTGGATGCGGGCGCGCTGGGCGACGATGTCGGTGCGCGGGCGGCCCGGCGTCATGCCCTGCATGGCCGGCTGTTCGACCACGGACACGTCGCCCTCCGGCGTGTGCGCCAGGCGCTTGCCCGTCACCACGTAGCTCGGCTTGCCCTCTTCCGTCATGCGCACGAAGGAGAAATTCTCGACGATGTAGTCCGGCTCGCTCAGCGGACCGCCGAGGCGGGCGTCCGTGTCCTCGCTCTCCATCAGCTGCACCAGCCAGAAGCTGCCGAAGGCGCAGAAGGTAGCGATCATCATGATCGCCAGGAGCTTCCAGCGGTGGGCGGTGCGCTTGTAGTTGACCATGTTCCCTCAGGCGTATTCAGGCGAAATACGGCGCCAGCGCCTGTTCGTAGCTGCCCTGGGCGCGCATGACGAGGTCGCAGACCTCGCGCACGGCGCCGCGGCCGCCCGCGTTCTTCGTCACGTAGTGCGCGCGGTGCTGCACGTCCGGGTGGCCCGAGGGCACGGTGACGGCGAAGCCGACGCGGGTGAACAGCGGCAGGTCGATCACGTCGTCGCCGATGTAGCCGCATTCCTCGGGAGTGACCCCGGTCGCCGCCAGGAGTTCCGTAAAGCCGACGCGCTTGTCGTGGATGCCCTGGTAGACATGGGAAATGCCGAGGTCGCTAGCTCTCTTGACCACGATCGGCGACTTGCGCGCGCTGATGATGGCGGTCTTGATGCCGGTCTTGTTCAGCAGCTGGATGCCGAGGCCGTCGAGCACGTTGAAGGTCTTGGTGACCTCGCCGTCCGGGCCGTAGGTCAGGCTGCCGTCGGTGAGCACGCCGTCGACGTCGAAGATCATCACCTTCACGCGCGCCGCGCGCTGCATGTATTCCGTCGCAGTGATCAAACCATTCATCAGATCACCTTGGCGCGGGTCAGGTCGTGGATGTGGAGTGCGCCGACCAGGCGCTCATCATGATCGACGACCAGCATCTGGTTGATGCGGAACTCTTCCATGACGGCGACGGCGTCGACCGCCAGCTGTTCCGGATGGATGCGGCGCGGGTTCGCGTGCATCACGTCGCGAATGCTGATGTTCGAGAAGTCCTGCACGCGCTCGATCAGGCGGCGCAGGTCGCCGTCGGTGAACACGCCGACCGGGCGGCGTTCGGCGTCGACGATGGCGGTCATGCCCATGCCCTTCTGGCTGATTTCCAGCAGGGCGCGGGTCAGCGGGGTGTCCGGCGAGACGGCCGGGATGGCGTCGCCGCTGCGCATGACGTCGCGCACGTGGGTCAGCAGGCGCCGGCCCAGGGCCCCGCCCGGGTGCGACATCGCGAAGTCTTCCTCGCGGAAGCCGCGCGCATCCAGCAAGGCCACGGCCAGGGCGTCGCCCATGGCCAGGGTGACGGTGGTGCTGGTGGTCGGCGCCAGGTTCAGGGTGCAGGCTTCCTTGGCCACCGAGATGTCGAGGTGGATTTCGGACAGCTTGGCCAGGCGCGAGTGCGGCTTGCCGGTCATCGAGATGACGTGCGTGCCCATGCGCCTGATGGCCGGCAGGATTTCCAGCAGCTCGGACGATTCGCCGGAATTCGAGATGGCGATGAAGACGTCGTGCGAGGTCACCATGCCGAGGTCGCCGTGGGCGGCTTCGCCCGGGTGCACGAACATGGCCGGGGTGCCGGTCGAGGCCAGGGTGGCGGCAATCTTGCGGGCGATGTGGCCGGATTTGCCCATGCCCGAGACCACCACGCGGCCGGTGCAGCCGTACAGCAGCTGGACCGCGCGCACGAAATTGTCGTCGTCGCCGAGGCGCGCATGCAGGGCGCGGATGGCATCGGCTTCGATGGCCAGGGTCTCGCGGCCCAGCTCCAGCGCACGGCGGGCCTGGTCCGCGTCAAAACTTTTCAGCATTATTTTTTCATGGGTTACACTCATGTTGGCAGTATAAACGAATTGGGTAAGCAAAAAACTTGCCAGTCGTAACAAACCACTACAACGATAACGAAAAAAACAACTGGGGCCAATGCATTCCGGACTTGAACTGACCCTGCTCCTGCTGGGCTGCGCCGTGCTCGGCGTGGTCGCCTTCCGGATGCTTCACCTCCCGCCGATGCTCGGCTATCTGGCCGCCGGCGTCTTGATCGGCCCCCATGCGCTGGCCCTTGCCAACGAAAGCCCGGCCACCCATGCGCTGGCCGAGTTCGGCATTGTGTTCCTGATGTTTTCCATCGGACTCGAATTCTCCCTGGCCCAGCTCAAATCGATGCGGCGCATCGTCTTCGGGCTGGGTATGGCGCAAGTGGTATTGACAATCGTGGCCGCCATGGTCTTCGGCCTGTTCATTTCCTGGTGGGCCCCTGCCCTGCACGTGAGCTGGCAGGCCGCCTTCGCCCTGGGCGGGGCGCTGGCGATGTCGTCGACCGCGATCGTGGTCAAGATGCTGACCGAGCGCCTGGAACTGGAAAGCGAACACGGACGGCGCATCATCGGCATCCTGCTGTTCCAGGATCTGGCGGTGGTGCCGCTCCTGATCCTGATCCCCTCGCTGGCGCGGCCGGCCGAGGAACTGGTGGTCACGCTCGGCTGGGCGGCGCTGAAGGCCGCTTTCGTGCTGGCCCTGCTCCTGAAGTTCGGCCAGAAGCTGATGCGCAACTGGTTCACCATCGTCGCCAAGCGCCGCTCGCAGGAGCTGTTCATGCTCAACCTGCTCCTGGTGACGCTCGGCCTGGCCTGGGTCACCGAGCAGGCCGGCCTGTCGCTGGCGCTGGGGGCCTTCGTGGCCGGCATGCTGATCTCCGAGACCCAGTACAAGCACCAGGTGGAAGAAGACATCAAGCCCTTCCGCGACGTGCTGCTCGGGCTGTTCTTCATCACGGTCGGCATGCTGCTCAACCTCGGACTGGTGCTGGAGCACTGGTGGCTGGTGCTGGCGCTGGTGATCTTCCCGGTGCTGCTCAAGTTCGCGATCATCGCGGCTCTCGCCAAGGCCTTCGGTTCCAGCGACGGCGTGGCGATGCGCACCGGCCTGGCGCTGGCCCAGGCCGGCGAATTCGGCTTCGTGCTGCTGAACCTGGCCATGGGCTCGAAGCTGGTCGACCCTTTCCTGCTGCAGCTGGTGCTGGCCTCGATGGTGCTGTCGATGCTGGTCGCACCCTTCGTCATCGACAACATGGACCGCATCGTCATGAAAGTCTCGTCCAACGAATGGATGATGCAGTCGCTGCAGCTGACCCAGATCGCCAGCCGCGCCATGAAGACCCAGAAGCACGTGATCATCGCCGGTTTCGGACGCAGCGGCCAGAGCCTGGCGACGCTGCTGACCGAAGAGAAGCTGCCCTGGTACGCGCTCGACCTGGATCCGGAGCGGGTGCAGGAAGCGCAGTCGGCCGGCGCCAGCGTGTCCTACGGCGATGCGGCGCGGCGCGAAAGCCTGATCGCGGCCGGCATCAACCGCGCCAGCGCCCTGGTGATCACCTTCGCCGACACCCGCCTGGCGCTCAAGGTACTGCACCTGGTGCACGAGCTGGCGCCGAACCTGGCCGTCATCGTGCGCAGCCACGACGACAGCGACCTCGACGTGCTCAAGAAAGCCGGCGCCACCGAGGTGGTGCCGGAAGCGCTGGAGAGCAGCCTGATGCTGGCCTCGCACGCGCTGGTGACGATGGGCGTGCCGCTGCGCCGCGTGGTGCACCGCGTGCAGGCGGCGCGCGACGAGCGCTACGCCTCGCTGCGCGGCTACTTCCACGGCGCCAGCGACGTCTCGGACGACCTGGAACACACCTACGTACGCCTGCATTCGGTGACGCTGCACAGCGGCGCCATCGGCATCGGCAAGCGCATCGGGGAGCTGGCGCTGGAGGAAGTGGGCGCCGAGGTGACGACCGTCCGGCGCAATGGACAGAGCCTGGGCTTCGATCCGGAGACGACCCTGCTGGCGGGGGACGTGCTGGTGCTGCGGGGAGAAGGCGAAGCGGTCAGCCACGCCGAAGGCCGGCTGCTCTGATTTACGACAGCGACACGACGCGATTGCGGCCGTTGGCCTTGGCCTGATACAGCGCCGTATCCGCCTGCGCCACCAGATCCTGGGCCACGCCCTCGATTGCATGATCGCGCTCGAAGTCGTCGAGCGTCGCGACCCCGATCGAGACCGTCACCCCGACCTGCTCGCCCGTGCTCAGGTCGACCGGATTCAGGGCGACGCTGGCACGGATGCGCTGCGCCACCATGCTGGCGCTTTCCAGGTCGGCGTCGATCAGCAGCACCACGAATTCCTCGCCGCCGAAACGTCCCAGCGCGTCCGAGATGCGCAGTTCGGCCTTGATGCGTTGCGCCACCTCGCGCAGCACGTCGTCGCCGCCTTGGTGGCCGACGCTGTCGTTGACCTGCTTGAAGTGGTCGATATCGATGTACATGCAGGAGATGCGGTAGCCCTGGCGGCGCGCCCGCGCGATCTCTTCCACCAGGCGGCGGTCGATGTAGCGGCGGTTGTAGACGCCGGTGAGCGAATCGGTCAGCCCGATAAACTTGAGCATCTCGTTGCTGATGACGTTCTCGAGGCAGATCGCGACGATCGATCCCATGTGCTCGATGAAATCGGTGCCGAGGGCCGGGGTGAAACGGTTCGGGTCGGAGCTGCCCAGGTTCAGGCTGCCGATCAGGCGGGTATTGCGCAGCAGCGGCACCAGGGCCACGCTCTGCAGGCCCTTGGGCGGATGCGGGAACATCGCGCCATGGCGCGACGGTGCATACGGCCCCAGCACCGCACGCGGAGGGCGTCCCTCCGCCACCTTGAACCCGAGTTCGTCCGCCTGCTCGCAAAACAGCAGGTTGGGCAGCTCTTCGTAGTCGACGCCCAGCTTGTGCATGACGGTATAGATGTCGGCCTCCGGGTCCACCAGCGCCAGGGTCACGGTGTCCAGCTCGGAGATGAGCGGCAGCGTGCCGAAGATGGTCGACACAAGTTCCTGGAACGAGCCGGCGCCCACGATCTGCAGGTCGAAGGTCTGGTGGCGGGTCATGATCGAGTGGTTGCGCTCGGCCTGCTCGAGCAGGTACGCCATGCGGGAACGCAGGGTTTCGTTCTCCAGCATCAGTTCTCGCGTCTGCGCATCCGGCTCGTGCATTGAAGATTCCTTTCAGCAATAACCGTAACATTACGCCATCTTCCCAGCCTTGCAAACGAAAAATCGCCCGGGGTGGGCGATTTAACGACACTCAGCCAGCATAACGACGCTCAGAAGGCGATGGCGGTTTCCAGTTCTTGGCCGACATACAGGGAGCGTCCCGCGCCCGTCGTGACGATGCAATTCATACCCATGCAGACGGCGCCTTCCATGCGCGGGTTAGCGCGGTAGGACTGCAGGATGTCGAGCGGATTCGGGCCGGGAATGCCGGTGGCCTGGTCGATGGCCGGGATCGGGCAGCGTGCGCAGGGTTTTACTGGACGCAGCGCCAGGCCGTCGGCGGCGAAGGATTCGACGTAGTCCTCCTCAAACGCTTCGAGCCCGTCGACCACCAGGTTCGGGCGGAAGCGGTTCATCGGCAGCGGCGCGCGGCCGGCTGCTTGCAGTCTTGCGTTGAGATCGTCGAGCGAGGATTGGCCGATGACCAGGATCGGGTAACCGTCCGCGAAACGGGTTTCGGCGGGCGCGCCGCCGGTCCACTTGGTGCTGGTCGGGCGCTGCACGTCCGGACGGAAGCGCACCAGGCGGCAAGGCCCTTGGATGGCGTCGGCGAACCAGGCTGCCGCTGCGTCACCGCAATCGGCGGCGTCCACGCTGTGGTCCCAGATCTGGACCGCCATGCTGCGCGCGGCGGTGTCGTGCGCGAGCGGCAGGCGCAGCGGCGGCATGCCGGGGGCCGCCACCTCGACGGCGTCGCCATCGATGCGCGGGGTGAGCAGCGCCATGCGCGGGTACTCGCGCTGGGTCAGGAACTGGCCGTCGTGGGTGACCAGCATCCACTCGCGGTCGTGCACGCCCTCGGCCACCAGGCCCGAGACGTGGAACTGCGCCTCGGGCACCGAGATGCCGGCGCAGGACTTGATCGGGTAGATGAGGAGTTCGGTAACGGTGGCCATGGGCCGACAGTATGGCAGGAATTGTCCTACCCTGTCAGCCGCCGGCAGCCGCCTTGGCCTTCTCCTCGCGCTCGCGCTGCAGGCGCGCCTCGAGGTTCTTGCCCGCGCCCGCGGCCAGCTTGCGGCAGCCGTCCGGATCGATGAAAGGGTTTGATTGTGCGGACTTGCGCGCCGCCTTGCCGAAGGCGTCCGTGGCGGAGGGATGGGCGGCGATCACGATGTCGCACTTCAGGCCGGCGATCCTGGCGATCGTCTGGCGGAAGCTGGCCGAGCGGTCCGGGTAGCCGGGGCCGCCGGTGTAGTGGAAGCCGTCGGTGGACACCGGGGTCAGGCTGTCGGCATAGACCATGTCGAGGCACTTGCCGGCTTCGCAGGACTGCCAGGTCCAGGTGGTACCGCCGGGCGTGTGGCCGGGCGTGTAGTGGACGGTGAAGCGCAGCGGACCGACCGCCAGGGTTTCGCCGTCCGCGACTTCGTTTACCTGCGCGACCTTGGGCATATGGGCACGCTCCTTCGGGTCGTATTGCGGATCGTCCGTGCCCGGCGTGCCGTCGCGCAGCACCTGGGCGCCGTGCGGGCTGTGGGCGACAGTGGCGCCGCTGGCCTTCTGCAGCGCGGCGATGCCGCCGGCATGGTCGAAATGGGCGTGCGAATTCAGGATCAGCTTCACGTCCTGCATCTTGAAGCCGAGGGACTCGATGTTCTTCCGGATTAGCGGGGCGGACTGCGGCAGTGCGCCGTCGAGCAGGACGTGGCCCTGGGGGCCGGTGACCAGGATGGCCGACAGGCCGGCGGTGCCGACGTAGTACGTGTTGCCATGGACGTTGAAGGGCGCCACCGGCTGGTTCCACTCGGCGCAGGAACCGCAGTTGATCGCGTCCTGCGCCGGCGCGCCGTTCGCGGCCAGCAGGAGGGCGGCAGTGACCAGGCTTGTTTTCATGACTCGCTCGCTTGTAGGGATGTTGGGGAAAGGCTTGCTCGAGCTAGTTAAGCATGCGAAGGGCGACCGGAAAAGTATTGTGGGACGAACTGGCGCCGATGCGGGACGAACTGGAACCCATAACGAAAAGCCCCGCTCGATGGCGGGGCTTTTCGGTCGGGCGCTTGGCAGCTTAGACGTTGAACAGGAAGTTCAGCACATCCCCATCCTTGACGATGTACTCCTTGCCCTCAGCACGCATCTTGCCCGCTTCCTTGGCGCCGGCTTCGCCCTTGTAGGCGATATAGTCGTCGTATGCAATGGTCTGGGCGCGGATGAAGCCGCGTTCGAAGTCGGTGTGGATCACGCCGGCCGCCTGCGGGGCGGTGGCGCCGACCTTGACGGTCCAGGCACGCACTTCCTTCACGCCGGCGGTGAAATAGGTCTGCAGGCCGAGCAGATTGTAGGCGGCGCGGATCAGGCGGTCCAGGCCCGGCTCTTCCATGCCCATGTCGGCCAGGAAGTCTTTCTTGTCGGCATCGTCCATCTCGGCGATTTCCGATTCGATGGCGGCGGAAATCGCCACGATCGGCGCGTTCTGCTTCTTGGCGAACTCGGTCAACTGGTCCAGCAGCGGGTTGTTGGTGAAACCGGTGTCGGACACGTTGGCCACGTACATCGCCGGCTTCGCGGTAATCAGGTGCAGTTCGCGGATCATGGCCCGCTCGTCGGCGTCCAGGCCCATGGTGCGCACCGGCTGGCCTTCGTTCAGGTGCGGCAGCATGCGCTCGCAGAGCGCGACCAGCTTGGCCGCGTCCTTGTCGCCCGAACGCGCTTTCTTGTTCTCGCGGTGGATCGCCTTCTCGACGGCGCCCAGGTCGGCCAGCGCCAGTTCGGTCTGGATCACTTCGATGTCGTCAATCGGGCTGACCTTGCCGGAGACGTGCACGACGTTGTCGTCTTCGAAGCAGCGCACCACGTTGACGATGGCGTCGGTCTCGCGGATGTGCGACAGGAACTGGTTGCCCAGGCCCTCGCCCTTCGACGCGCCGGCCACCAGACCCGCGATGTCGACGAATTCGACGATTGCCGGCACGATGCGCTCAGGCTTGACGATCTCTGCCAGCGCCTGCATGCGCGGATCCGGCACCTCGACCACGCCGACGTTCGGCTCGATGGTGCAGAACGGGTAGTTCTCGGCCGGGATGCCGGCCTTGGTCAGGGCGTTGAACAGGGTGGACTTGCCGACGTTCGGCAGGCCGACGATGCCGCATTGGAGACTCATGGGAATACTTTCTCTCGTGTAGATGCGGAGCGGAAGAAGCCCGGCTCCAAAACCCCACATTGTAACCGGGGACGCTATGGGTTGCTGAAAAAAACGGCTCAGGAAACTAGCCTTACACATCAAAATTACTGTCGAGAATCTTTACAGTCACGCCTACCCTGCTTCGCGTCCTGTAAATATACCTTTTGCAATCAATGACTTGCCGAGATGGAACGAGAATTGCTAAGTAACAATCAACTTACCTTATTTTCTAACATCATGACCAAATTCATCTTTGCACTGGCCATCGCGGCAAGCCTGTTCGCGGCAAGCGCGAACGCAGTCACCATCCGCACCGGCTACGCGAATGCCGGCCTGGTCGGGGGCGACCTGACCGACCCGGAAAACAATGGCAACCCGGAAGCCGACGTCGGCTATAACGCGACTTTCCGCTCCTCGGTCGAGCAAGGTTTCGGCGGCGGCGAATATGCGTTCAACGTGTTCGACAACCGGGTCGGCGGCGGCAACGACAAGTGGTGCTGCGACACCAACGTCTGGGTCGAGGCCAATTTCGGCAGCAAGCGCTACACCCTGACCAGCTTCACGGCATCGTCGGCCAACGACGTCCCGGGCCGCGACTCGAACCAATGGAAGATTCTTGGTTCGAACGACGGCATCAACTACACCACCATCTTCAGCTACGACAAGCCACAGTCGGTCTGGACCGATCGCCACCAGACCGCCCAGTTCTTCGTTGGTACCGATTACAGCCTGCCGGCGTCCTACAGCATCTTCCGCTACCAGTCGACGCGCGTGGTCTCGGACAGCATGCACCAGCTGGCCGAACTGGAATTCTTCGGCACGCCGGCGCAGATCCCGGAGCCGGCCAGCGTCCTGCTGATGGGCCTGGGCGCACTGGGCTTTGCCGCGCGCCGCCGCAAACAGGCCTGACTCCTCGGGCACAAGGACAACCGCTGCCGAGGCAGCGGTTTTTTTTCGCCTGGATCAGATCGGCTTGATCAGCGACAGGTCCGGCTTTTCCACGAAGGCCGCCAACTCGTCGCGCAGGCGCTGCCCTTCCCCGATCGCGCGCTGCCAGTTGCGGATGCGCTCGTCATGATCAAGGCCGTAGAACTTGAAGTCCGCCCGGTCCGGCAACTTGGCGCGCGGCAGGGTGCGCAGGAAGTCATCGGAGGGTGAGACGATCAGCACGTTGTCGAGCCAGCCGCGGTGGGCGCGCGCCGCGCGGCGCCACGGGAAACCCTTGTCGAGCCAGCCCGGCACGATGTGCTGGGTGAAATGCGGGTAGAGCACCAGGTTGCCTTTTGCCTCCCCGGCCGCCCGCGCATACGGCAGGGCCAGGTGGTAATCGATGAGGCCGCCATCCCAGTAGCTGCCGGGCGGCAGGTGCTCGATGCCCGTCACCGGCTTCATGATGAGCGGCAGCGTGCCCGAGGCCAGCAGGCCGGCCGCCAGGTTCTTGCGGGTGAGCGTGGAGAAGTGCGTGGTGAAGGCATCGAAGCGCTCGCGCAGCCACGGCGCCTGGGCACGCGCATCGCCGATCACGACCCGTTCCATGCAGCGGCCGAGCCAGGCGCGCGAGCAGGCGTTATGGAGTGCCGCCGCCGCAAAACCGCGCAGCTCGGCGCGCGGGTGCCCCGGTGCGGCAAGGCCGCCCTTGCCGCGGACGGCCAGCAGGTGCAGGCGGTGGTGCGGATGGCTCACGATGTCGTCCTCGTGGCCGCGCACGAATTCACCCAGTAGGCCCTGTACGACCTTGTCGATCTCGTGCTGGGACGGCTTGCGGCTGGTGTAGCGCTGGCCCGCATACAGTTCGCCCAGGCGCGCGAAGGCCTTGGCCGGATCGCGCTGGCAGGCCGCGGCCATGCGCCAGGCGCCGATCGAGGAACCGATGAGCATGCGCTCGCGCGGCGCGCCGGGGAGCCATTCGCCGAAGGTCCACTGGTCGAGCGCCTGGAAGATCAATCCCTTGGGGCCGCCGGCCGCGGCCGGCACGATGGCGATGTCCTTGGCGCGCAAGCCCTGCGCGCCGATCTGGGCCAGGGCCAGCGGCCCGGCGTGGAATGTGAGTGCCTTCATGGCGCGAAATTATCGCAGGAAGAACGCGCTTGTGCTGGCTCAAGGGTGGCTCCGGGGTGCTGCGTAACATGGGCCGATCGCTTTCGCGGAGCTTGCCCATGTCCTTCCGACTTGCACTGTGTCTGTTGCTGCTGCTCGCCTGCGGCCGGCTCGCCGCAGCCGACAGCGGCACCGACCATTCGGTGGTGGTCGAGCGCCACCGGCAGCATTTCACGGTCGATGCCGACGGCGCCTATACGCTCGAGGTCGAACTGGTGAAACGCATCGCCGGCGCCGCCGCGGTCGCACGGCAGGCCGAGCAGGCCATCAGCTTCAACGGCTCGCTCGACCAGGTCGTGGCCATCGCGGCCTGGACCACCAAGCCGGACGGACGGCGCGTGCCGGTCGCGCCGCAGCAGATCCGCGACCAGCACGAATCCGCCTCCCTCGATGCGCCGATGTTCCAGGACACGCGCCTGAAGGTCGTCATCTTTCCCGACGTCGCCGTGGGCGATACGCTCAGCCTGCGCTATACCGTGCGGCGCCACACGCCGCTGTTCCCGGGCCAGTTCGAAGACTTCACGGTGCCCGGCTTCGTCCGCCACAAGGACTTCCAGCTGATCTACGACCTGCCCGCCTCGATGACGCTGCATGCGGACGCTGCCGGCTTCGTGCCGGTGGCCGGCGAGAGTCCGCCCGGCCGCCGCCGTCATAGCTGGCGCTACGTGGACGGCGACAATGAACGCATCGAACAGGGCTCGGTGAGCTATCTCGACTACGGGCGGCGGCTGGCGGTCTCGACCTTCCCCGACTATGCGGCCTTCGCCCGTGCCTATCACGCGCGCTCGGCCGCGGCGGCAGTGCCCGACGATGCCATTGCCAGGCTCGCCGCCCGGCTCACGCAGGGACTGGACGACCCGCGTGCACGGGCGATCGCGCTGTCGGACTGGGTAAGGCGCAACATCCGCTATGTCGCGGTCTACCTCGGACCGGGCGGCGTGGTGCCGCATCCTGCTGCCTCGGTGCTGGCGAACCGCTATGGCGACTGCAAGGACCATGCCGTGCTGCTGCAGGCCCTGCTGGCGGCGGCCGGCATTCCATCCAGCGCGGCGCTGGTGAACGGCGACGATGCCTACCGCCTGCCGGCGGTGCCGACGCTGGGCGTGCTGAACCACGTGATCGTCTACCTGCCGCAGCTGCAACTTTTCCTCGACCCGACCGCCGGAACGGTCGCGGGCGGCTTCCTTCCCCCTGCCCTGCTCGGAAAACCGGTGGTGCTGGCCGAGTCGGGACGGTTCGCAGTGACGCCCGCCTTTCAAGCGGCACACAGCCGCACCGCGACCCGCTTCGACATTGCCCGCGACGGCAGCAGCCGCTTCCACGTCAGGCGCAGCAACGGCGGCGCCATGGCCGAACCCGCCCGCCAGGTCATCCGCGCCACGCCGCAGGCCGAGCGCGACGGCTTTGTGCGGCGCATGCTGGCCGGACTCGGGCAAACGGGTGATGGGCTGCTCGAGCCGGGCGACGCACTAACCGACGACTACACGCTGGCTTTCTCGGGCGCGACCGACGGCTTCGTGCGGCTGCCGGGACCGGTCGCCCTGGCGACGACCTACAATTTCTGGGGCGGGCTGGGCGATGCGGTATTCGAGCTCGGGCGCGAGCCGGAGCGGCGCCAGGAATTCGTCTGCCCCGCCATCGATGCCGAGGATGAGCTGCGCTATGCACTGCCGCCGCGTACCCGCGTGCTGGCCTTGCCCAAGGGGCTGGTGGTGGATGACGGCAGCTTCTTCTACCGCTCGCAGTATGCGCGGCAGGGAGATGCTGTGGTCGTGAAGCGGCGCCTGCAGTTCCGGCATACGGCGGCCACCTGCACGCCGGAGGATTACCGCCAGATGCGGCCGGCGCTGGAGCGCATGATGGGCGACCTGCGTGGGCAGGTGGTCGTGCAGGGGCGCTAGCGCGCCGCTGTCTTTTCGTCTCAGGCGCTGTGCAACTGCATCATTGCCACATCCATCTTGCCTTCGCAAGCGAGCGGAATGATGCGCAAGGCCTTGTCGATCGATTCCTCGATCAGGGTCTGCTCTTCGCGGCGCGGGCGGTGCAGCACGAAGTCGGCCACGCCCTGCTGCAGGTTGAGGCTGCGCGGGTGGCCGATGCCGAGGCGCAGGCGCCAGTAGTCCTGGGTGCCGAGCGCCGAAGTGATGTCCTTCAGTCCGTTGTGCCCGCCCGAAGAGCCGCCCTTCTTGAGCTTGGCCACGCCCGGCAGCATGTCGAGCTCGTCATGCACGACCAGCACCTCGTCCGGATTGACCTTGTAGAAGCGTGCCAGCGCGCCGACCGACTGTCCGGAGCGGTTCATATAGGTCAGCGGCTCCAGCAGCCAGACTTCATTACCTGCGATCCGGGTCTTCGCCACCATGGCGTTGAAGCGCGATTCGCGCTGCAGGCGGCAGCCGGGCAGCGAATTCGCCAGGTTGTCGACCAGCCAGAAGCCGGCGTTGTGGCGGGTTTGTTCGTACTCCGGGCCCGGGTTGCCGAGGCCGACGATCAGACGGATGGACATGCTCTGTCTACTTTGATTCTGGGAAAAACAGGATTATCGCTGAAAACCGGAGCCCACCGTGCCGATGATGCGCACGGGCGCCGCCGGGCAGCGTTCGCCAACAAAAAACCCGCCGGGCAAGCCACGGCGGGTTCTGTTTCCTGCTAGCCGCTTGCACGGCTAGCGAAGAAGGCTATTACTCAGCAGCTGCTTCAGCCGACGCTGCGCCGCGCGGGATCGACGAGGTGACGATGGTCAGGTTCTGGCCGTGGGTCAGCGCGGTCACGCCTTCCGGCAGGGTCAGGTCGTTCACGTGGATCGACTGGCCGGCTTCCAGCTTGCTCAGGTCGACTTCGATGAACTCCGGCAGTTTACCCGGCAGGCAAGCCACTTCCAGTTCGTTGGCAACGTGCGAGATGACAGCGCTGCTCAGCTTGACGGCTGGCGAGATCTCGGCGTTGATGAAGTGCAGGGTGACCTTGGTGTGGATCGGCTTCGATGCATCGACGCGCTGGAAGTCAGCGTGCAGGACCAGTTGCTTGTATGCGTGCATCTGGAAGTCGCGCAGCAGGACTTGCTGGGTCTTGCCTTCGATTTCGAGATCCAGGACCGAACCATGGAAAGCTTCTTTCTTGAGCGCGTGGTACAGGGCGTTGCCGTCCAGGGCGATCAGTTCCGGGGTAGCTGCGCCACCGTAGATGATGCCTGGGGTCTGGCCAGCCTTGCGCAGGCGGCGGCTCGCTCCGGTCCCCTGCTGAGTGCGGTTGAATGCGACTACTTTCATGTGATACTCCAAAAATAAATGGGTCCGAATGCCGGAGATGCTCCAGCCCGGTAACCCAGTGATGACCGCCCCGCGACCAGGGCAGTCGTGAACAAGCGCCTTACTGCGCGCTCAAGAATGCGGGAAACCCAAGATGTTACAACGGCGCGCCGGCTATGTCAGCCGGCGCGCCGCGAAAAACGGTGTATTGTTGCTTATTCAGCGAACAGCGAGATGACCGAGTCGCCCTTCACGATCCGCTTGAAGGTCTCGGCCAGCAGCGGTGCGCTGGTCAGCTGGCGGATCTTGCTGCAGGCGGCGCCGGCCGGGCTCAGCGGGATGGTGTCGGTGACGACCAGCTCGTCGAGCGGCGAATTCTGGATACGGTCGATGGCCGGACCCGACAGGACCGGGTGCGTGCAGTAGGCGACAACTTTCTTGGCGCCGCGCTCTTTCAGCACTTCGGCGGCCTTGCACAGCGTGCCGGCGGTGTCGACCATGTCGTCCATGATCACGCAGTTGCGGCCTTCGACTTCACCGATGATGTTCATGACTTCCGACACGTTCGCCTTCGGGCGGCGCTTGTCGATGATCGCCAGGTCGCAGCCGAGGCGCTTGGCCAGCGCACGGGCGCGCACCACGCCGCCGACGTCAGGCGACACGACCAGCAGGTCGTCGTAGTTGCGCTTCTGCAGGTCGCCCAGCAGGATCGGCGATGCGTAGATGTTGTCGACCGGGATGTCGAAGAAGCCCTGGATCTGGTCGGCGTGCAGGTCCATGATCAGGACGCGCTCGACGCCGGCTTCTTCCAGCATGTTGGCGACGACCTTGGCCGAGATCGCGACACGCGCCGAGCGCGGGCGGCGGTCCTGGCGGGCGTAGCCGAAGTATGGGATGGCGGCGGTGATGCGGCCGGCCGATGCGCGCTTGAGCGCGTCAACCATCAGGATGATTTCCATCAGGTTGTCATTGGTCGGTGCGCAGGTCGACTGCAGGACGAAGACATCCTTGCCGCGCACGTTCTCGTTGATCTCGACCATGACTTCGCCGTCCGAGAATTTCGAAACGACTGCTTTGCCGAGTGGAATGCCGAGGTTCTTAGCGACCCCCTCTGCCAGTGCCGGATTGGCGTTGCCGGTAAAAACCATCAGGTTTTCGTAAGCCATGGAGGAAGTCCCAAGAATATGAAGTTGACTCTGGAAAAACAATCAGCCGGATGTACCGGCTGATTAGCTTGTGGATGCAGGCGGAACGCTACACCGCTGTTTATCCCGCCGGAAGCATCCGCTTCGACGGCCGGGAAAACTTTGGCAGGGGAACAAGGATTCGAACCTTGGTATGCCGGAATCAAAATCCGGTGCCTTAACCAGCTTGGCGATTCCCCTACACGACTGAACTGCTTGCCGTTACATTCTGCGTATTTTAACGCCTAACGTCGCGACAGGCAAAATTTTATTCCATAACTGCTTGATTTTGCAAGAGCCATTTCATCGGGTGACTCATCAGCGAATGCGCTTTCCATGCTTTCCAGTAGCTTGGCACCTGTGCCAGGACCTGGTCCGCTTCACGCTCGCCGGAGAAGGCACAGAACACACATGCCCCCGAGCCAGTCATCCTGGCATCGCCGTGCTTGCCCAACCATTCAACCGCCTCTGCTACCGGCGGGAACAGGCGTTCAGCCACGTCCTGCAAATCATTTTTCCCGAAACTCAACTGCTTGCCTGAAACAGCGAGGCTGCTGGAAAAGTCCGCTATTGTAACGGGCTTGGTGTCCCGCGTCAAATCGGATGCCGAAAAAATTGCCGGGGTCGGTACTGCCACGCCCGGCTCGACCACCACATACCAGCAATCCGGACCGGGCACGGCCTGCAGGCCCTCGCCCACGCCCTCGGCAAACGCGGTCTCGCCGAACAGGAAGAAGGGGATGTCGGCGCCGAGCGGCAAGCCGAGGTCCATCAGTTCCTGCTGGGTCAAACCGGCCTGCCACAGGTGGTTGGCCGCCATCAGCGCGGTGGCGGCGTCCGAGGAGCCGCCGCCCAGTCCGCCGCCCATGGGCAGGATCTTCTCGATCGCGACCTCGATGCCCGGCGGCAGGCGGCCATGGCGGCGCGCATACGCCGCCTGCAGCAGGCGCAGCGCGCGTACGATCAGGTCCTGGTCTTGCGGTACGCCGGGCACATCCGTGCTGCGCACGATCTGGTCATCGTCGCGCAGGTCGAAATGCAGGGTGTCGCCGTGGTCGATCAGCTGGAAAACGCTTTGCAGCAGGTGGTAGCCGTCGGCACGCCGGCCGGTCACGTGCAGGAACAGATTGAGCTTGGCCGGAGCCGGGCAATGGTGCAGCGAACGCATGCGAATCTCAGTCCTATCCCTCAGCCCTGCCCTGCCGGATTGATGACGATGCGAATCGCCAGCTCCTGAATTTCCCCTGCCGCGGCGCGCTCGGCGTGGATCACGCGCGGCGCCGGCTGGGCGGCGTTCGGGTCTTGCCACTCGACGAAGCGCAGGCGCCAGCCGTCGCGCGTGGTCACGGTATTGTTGGCCGGCGAGGCGGCGAAGCGCTGCCCCTGCGCGTCCACGGCATAGCCCTGCAGCCAGTCGCGCAGGCCGGCCACCGGCAGCGGCCAGCCGAGCGTGCGCTGGGTCAGCGTGTCGATATCGGCTTCGCTCAGCGGCGCGCGGCCGGCCTGGGTCAGGGTGGCGGACTGCGGCGTGACCTCGATGGTGGCGATGGTCTGGCCCAGCGGATTGGCCAGCGTGAGGTCCACGCGGCCCGGGCGCTGGGTCCAGTCGTAATTGCCGGTCAGGGATTCCTGCTTGCCGTCCTTCTGGTAGTTGACGGACAGGCGGCCGCTCAGGTCGATGCTGTCGCGGTAGCCGGCGACGGTCGCGACATTGGTGCTGGTGGTGGCGCAACCGGCCAGGGTAAGGAAAGCGGCAGCGCAGGCAAGGCGGGTCAGGCGTCGGGAAATCGGCATCGGCTTCAGCGGAATCAAAAGCTGGATTATTTCACAAGCTCTGGCGCAGGCGCGCCAGCGTGTTGCGCAGGGTATCGTTCTGCGGGTCCTTGGCGCGCGCCTCGCGCCACAGCTCCTGGGCGGCAGCCAGCTGTCCCTTCTGGAACAGCACCTCGCCAAGGTGCACGGCGATTTCCGGGTCGCGCCGCAGCGCATACGCGTTGCGCAGCTGCTTCTCGGCTTCGTCCAGGTTGCCCAGGCGGTACTGGACCCAGCCCATGCTGTCCATGATGAAGGGGTCGCCCGGCGCCATCTCGAGGGCCTTGGCGACCAGGGTGTGGGCTTCCTGCAGGCGGATGTTGCGTTCGGCCAGCGAATAGCCGAGGGCGTTGTAGGCGTGGTGGTTGTCCGGCGCCAGCGTCATCACCTCGCGCAGCGCCTTTTCCATGGTCTCGACGCGGCCGATCTTCTCGGCCAGCAGGGCGAAGTCGTACAGCAGGTCGGGATTCTTCGGGAAGCGCTTGGCGGCCGCTTCCATCAGCGTGAAGGCTTCGAGCGTGCGGCCGGCGTCGCGCAGCAGCTGCGATTCGGCCACCGCCACCTGCACCTGCTGCGCCGGCTCGGTCGGTTTCAGGCCGGCCAGCAGCTTGCGTCCGCCCGCCAGGTCGCCCTGGCGGCCCAGCAGCTGGGCGCGGCGCAGCTGGGCGCTGAGCATGAGCTGGGGCTCGGTCCCCGCGGGCACCTTCTCGAGCCAGGCCTGGGCGCCCGGATAATCGCCGCGTTCTTCCGCGATCTGCGCCAGGATCAAGAGCGCGCGGGTCGGGTCGCGCTCGTCTTCAGGGTTGCGGCCGAGCACCTCGACGAAGCGGATGAAATAGCCTTCCGCCGCCTTGACGTCGTTCATCTGGGTCGCCAGCACGCCCAGCGCGTACAGGTTGCTCGCATCCTCGGGGCGTCCCTTGAGCAGGGCTTCGAACTGGGCGCGCGCCTGCGGGTACTGCTTCTGGTTGACCAGCACCCGGGCATGGGCGGCACGCACTTCGCGCGCTTCCGGGTGGGTTTTGAGGAAGGTTTCCAGCAGCGGGGCGACCTTGGCGTCGTCCTCGAGCACCTGGGCCATCATCAGCACTGCGATTTCGGAATCCGGCTTGGCCGCGATGGCGGCCTGCGCCGCAACGCGGGCCGCCTCGCGCTCGCCGCGCGCCAGTGCCGCATGGGCGCGCACGATATGCGCCTCGAACGTGCCGTTGTAAGGCGCGATGACGCGCTCGAGCATGGCGCCGGCGGCCTCCTTGTCCTTGGCGCGGCCCAGCAGCTGCTGGATCTGGAACAGCAGCATGCCGCGCGCGTCGGCCGGCGCCTTGCGCAGGCGCTCCACGAAGATCGGTTCGACGTCGGCGATGTTCTCGGACGTGACCACCATCCCGACGAAGTACTGGGTCGCCTCGTCCGATTCCGGATCGAGCTCGCGCCACAGGCGCACGGCGGCCAGGGTGTCGTCGCCCTGGCGCGCGGCCACCGCCATCTCGGCCGCGCGGCGTGCCAGGCGCGGGTCGCGCGTCTGCTTGGCCAGCGACAGCATGGTCAGATAGGGGCCCTGCCAATCGCCCTTGCGGAATGCAAACTCGGCCTTAAGTAGCTGGTTCAGCATGCTGCTGGTCAGTTCGACCTTCGGCAGCCGCGCCTCGACTTCGGCCCGGACCTTGGCTTCCAGCTCTTCCTCGCTCGGCGCTTCCGCCACGGTTTCCTGCGCGGGGACGGCCACGGACTGCTGCTGCGTAGTCTGCTGCGCAGTTTGCTGTCCCGGCGCGACAGCGCACGCCGCCAGGATGCTGGAGAGGGTTACAATGACGAAAGCGTTTTTCAAGGCAAGTCCGGGTTCTGAGATGTTGTCTGATTCTACGCTCAAGCATGCGCCCGCGTGCACTGCAGCGCGTTTACTTAATGGCTGCCTAAGACTTTACACGACTCTCCCCCCATGCCTGAACTGCCAGAAGTAGAAGTCACCCGGCGCGGTGTCGCGCCCCATATCGAAGGCCGCGTCGTCGAGGGGGTGGTATGCCGCCGCGAAGGCCTACGCTGGCCCTTCCCGCCCGGTTTGTCCGAACTGCTGGCCGGCCGCCGCATCCTGGCGACCGGCCGCCGCGGCAAATACCTCTTGATCGCATTCGAGCACGGCACCCTGATCGTCCACCTCGGCATGTCCGGCCACCTGCGCGTGCTGCCGCCGGGGATCGAAGCGCGCAAGCACGACCACTTCGACCTGGTGGTGAACGGTCCTGAAGGCAAACAGGTGCTGCGCCTGCACGACCCACGCCGATTCGGCGCCGTGCTCTGGCACGGCAAGGACGAAGGCGAACTCGACGAGCACCTGCTGCTGCGCGGCCTCGGCGTGGAACCGCTGGGCGAAGGCTTTTCCGGCGAACTCCTGTGGCGCGAGACCCGCAAGCGCAACGCCCCGATCAAGCAGGTGCTGCTGGCCGGCGACATCGTCGTCGGGGTCGGCAACATCTACGCCTGCGAAAGCCTGTTCCGCGCCGGGATCAACCCGAAGACGCCGGCCGCGCGCATCAGCCGCGTCCGCTACGACCGGCTGGCGGAGGCCATCAAGGACATCCTTGCCGCCGCGATCGCGCAGGGCGGCAGCACCTTAAGGGACTTTATTGCAGTAAACGGACAATCAGGGTATTTCCAGCAGACATATTTCGTCTATGATCGTGCAGGAGTGCCCTGCCGCAACTGTGGGTCGCCGGTCCGCCAGATCAAGCAGGGCCAGCGGTCGACCTTCTACTGCGTGCAGTGCCAGCGCTAAAGGCCGCGCGGATCACCCAGGCCGAACACGGGCATAGAAACATGCAGGATTTTCAACAGTATGGCGCCTGGCGCGCCGCCGTCGCGGAAGCACTGGACAGCTACGGCGCCGCGCTGCGCGAGACGGCCCTGATCGACGGCGCCGGCGAGCAGCAACTCGCGCGGGCCCTGGCGCGCCTGCGCGACGACCGCCTGTCGGTGGCCTTCGTTGCCGAGTTCTCGCGCGGGAAAACCGAGCTGATCAACGCGATCTTCTTCGCCGACTACGGCCAGCGCATCCTGCCGTCCAGCGCCGGACGCACCACCATGTGCCCGACCGAGCTGCTGTACGAGCCGGCGCTGCCGCCCTGCATCCGCCTGCTGCCGATCGAGACCCGCAGCCAGCACCTGTCCACCAGCGATTACCGGGAAGACGCCACCGCCTGGACCGTGCTGCCGCTCGACCTCGCCGCGCCGGAACGCATGAGCGACGCCCTGCGCCAGGTGAGCCAGACCCGCCGCGTGCCCGCCGGCGAAGCCCAGCAGTACGGACTGTGGGACCCGGAAGACCCGGACACCGTCACCAGCCTGGGGCCGGACGGCATGGTCGAGATCCCGCAGTGGCGCCACGCCATCATCAACCTGCCCCACCCCTTGCTGAAGCAGGGCCTGGTGATCCTCGATACGCCGGGCCTGAACGCGATCGGCACCGAGCCCGAGCTGACCCTCAAGCTGATCCCGAACGCGCACGCGGTGCTGTTCATCCTGGCCGCCGAGACCGGGGTGACCAAGAGCGACATCGACGTCTGGCGCACCCACATCGGCGCCGGACCGGGGCGCCTGGCGGTGCTGAACAAGATCGACGCCATGTGGGACGAGCTGCGCACGCCGCAGGAAAACGAGGCCGAGATCATGCGCCAGCAGCAGCACGCGTCCCAGTTGCTGGGCCTGGACAGCACGCGCGTCTACCCGGTGTCGGCACAGAAGGCCCTGGTCGGCAAGATCAACGGCGACATGGCCCTGTTCGAAAAGAGCCGCCTGGGCGCGCTCGAAGCGGCGCTGTTCCGCGACCTGATTCCGGCGCGCCGCGAGATCGTCCAGCGCCAGCTGCGCGCCGACCTCGACCTGCTCGCCGCCGGCCAGCAGGCCCTGGGGATGGCGCGCATGCGCGACCTGGTCGAGCAGCTGCAGGAGCTGAAAAGCCTGCGCGGCAAGAACCAGGGTGTGATCGCGCACATGATGCGCCGCGTCGAGGCCGAGAAAAAGGAATTCGACGCCAGCCTGTTCAAGCTGCAGGGCACGCGCGCGGTGTTCGCGCGCCTGTCGACCGAGCTGTACTCGACGCTGGGCATGGACACCGTCCAGGAACAGACCGATGCGGTGCGCGCCGCCATGCAGGCCGCGCGCTTCGCGACCGGCATGCGCGGCCCGGTACGCAGCTATTTCGAGGCGATGCGCGCGAATCTCGACGCCTCGTCCGGCAAGGTGGCCGAGATCGGCGCCATGATGGACAGCATGATTCGCAAGTTCTCGGCCGAGCACGGCCTGTCCCTCGGCAGCCCGATGCCGCTGTCGCTCGAGCGCTACCGGCGCGAACTCGATGAGGTCGAGGAGCTGTTCCTGAAGCAGTTCGGCACCGCCACCCTGCTCATGACCAGCCGCGCCACCCTGCTCGAACGCTTCTTCGATTCGATCGCCTCGCGCGTGCGCCACGTCTTCCGCGCCGCCAATACCGATGCCGAAGCCTGGCTGAAGGTGATCATGGCGCCGCTCGAGATGGCGATCCGCCAGCACCGCGACCAGCTGCGCCACCGCCAGGCCTCGATCCAGCGCATCTTCGAGGCCACCGACAGCCTGGAGCAGAAGATCGCCGCGTTCGAGGCCAGCCAGGGGGAGCTGGACGGCACGCGCACCCGGCTGGCCGGCATGGCCGACCAGGTACTGGCCACCCTGGAGGCGCAAGCGGCATGAAGCGCCTCACCGAATTCGACCAGCTGGCCGACCCGACCTTCTCGCAGGCGGTGATCGACTGGCAGCGCAGCCACGGCCGCCATAGCCTGCCGTGGCAGAACACGCTTGATGCCTACCGCATCTGGCTGTCCGAGATCATGCTGCAGCAGACCCAGGTCGCCGCGGTGCTGGGCTATTACGCGCGCTTCCTGGAACGCTTCCCGACCGTCCAGGCCCTGGCCGAGGCGCCGGGCGAGGACGTGATGGCGCACTGGAGCGGCCTGGGCTACTACACCCGGGCGCGCAACCTGCACGCCTGCGCCAAGCGCGTGGTGCAGGAATACGGCGGCGTATTCCCGGGCGACCCGGCGCTGCTGGCCGAGCTGCCCGGCATCGGCCGCTCGACCGCCGCCGCGATCGCGGCGTTCTCCGTCGGGGCGCGCGCCGCGATCCTGGACGGGAACGTCAAGCGCGTGTTCGCGCGGGTGTTCGGCATCGACCAGTATCCGGGCGAGAAGCGGGTCGAGGACGCGCTGTGGCGCCGTGCCGACGCGCTGCTGCCGGAGCGAGGGATCGAATCCTATACCCAGGGCCTGATGGACCTAGGCGCGACCCTGTGCACCCGCAGCCGGCCGGATTGCCAGCGCTGCCCGCTGCAGGCGCGCTGCGTGGCCTACGCCAGCGGCCGCACGGCCGAGCTCCCGGTGCGCAAGCCGAAGAAAGCCACGCCGGAAAAGCGCGCCGCGCTGATGGTGGTGATCGACCGCGGCCAGGTACTGCTGGAGCAGCGCCCGGGCACCGGGATCTGGGGCGGGCTGCTGTCGCTGCCGGAGGTGGACGGGCACCTGGGGATGGACGTCACCGCCGTATCCTCGGCCGAGGTGGCGGCCGCGGCGGCGCAGTTCGGGACGGTGGACGAGGTACAGGCGCTCAGGCCGCTGGTGCACGTGTTCACCCACTACAAGCTGCACATCGCACCCTGGCAGCTGCGGCTGTCGGCGCGCGGGGGTGCGACCGGCAGGCATTTGTGGTGGGACCTGCACACGATCGCGGAGGCGCCATTACCGGCGCCGGTCAAGAAGCTGCTGGTGGAGTTGGGGACGCCGGGCCTGTTTGGCTGATCAGAAGTGATCGAGCGAGAAGATCCTGCGATGCTCGCGGATCGCATACCGGTCCGTCATCCCGGCAATGTAATCCGCAATCTTCCTCGCCTGCCCCATCGGATCCCCCTCCACCTGGTAATCGTTCGGCAGCAGCACCGGGTCGGTCATGAAGGCGTCGAACAGCTCACGCACGATGCGGCTGGCCTTCACCCGCATGCGGTTCACCTGGAAATGCCGGTACAGGTTCGCGTACAGGAAGCGCTTGAGCGCCGTGGTCTCGGCCCGCATCTGCGCCGAGAAGCGGATCAGGGGCGGCGCGCTGCGCACATCGTCGATGCTCTGCGGTGCGGCTTCCTTCAGCAAGGCGGCCGAGGTGTCGACCAGGTCGGCCGTCATCGCCGTGATCATCAGGCGGATCGTCTCGTACAGCGCGCGCCGGCCCGGCAGGCCCGGATACTGCGCCTCCACCGCGTGCCGGTGGCGCGCGAACAAGGGGACCTCGTCCATCTGCGCCATCGTGAGCAGGCCGGAACGCAGGCCGTCGTCGATGTCGTGGTTGTTGTACGCGATCTCGTCGGCCAGGTTGGTCAGCTGGGCTTCCAGGCTGGGCTGGCTGCGGTCGATGAAGCGCTGCCCCAGCTCGCCCAGCTGGCGCGCGTTCGTTAATGAGCAGTGCTTGAGGATGCCCTCGCGCGTCTCGAAGGTGAGGTTGAGGCCGTCGAAGGCGCCGTAGTGTTCTTCCAGCTTGTCGACCACGCGCAGGCTCTGCAGGTTGTGCTCGAAGCCGCCGTAGTCCTTCATGCACTCGTTGAGCACGTCCTGGCCCACGTGGCCGAAGGGCGTGTGCCCGAGGTCGTGGGCCAGCGCGGTGGCCTCGACCAGGTCTTCGTTGAGCTGGAGGCTGCGCGCCAGCGTGCGGCCGATCTGCGCCACCTCGATGCTGTGGGTGAGCCGGGTGCGGAACAGGTCGCCTTCGTGGTTCAGGAAGACCTGGGTCTTGTACTCGAGCCGGCGGAAGGCGGTCGAGTGGATGATGCGGTCGCGGTCGCGCTGGAACTCGCTGCGCGAGCCTGCCGGCGGTTCCGGATGTTGCCGGCCGCGCGACTTCGACGAATGGGCTGCATAGGGGGCAAGGCGTGCGTCGAAGTCCATGGCGTTCATTCCTCCGGGGCGGTCACACAGGCGGCCAGCGTGGCCTTCAGGACCTCCGGCGGCACCGTCGTGATCGACGGGCTGCCCAGCGGCTTGAGCAGGATGAACTTGATCTCCCCGCCCTCGTTCTTCTTGTCCACCGCCATCAGCTCGATCCAGCGTTCCGCGCCCAGGTTGGGCGCCACCACCGGCAGGCCGGCCGCCCTCACCAGGCTGCGCACGCGCTTCACCGTCGCCGCATCGATCAGGCCGAGGCGGGCCGACAGGTCGGCCGCCATCACCATGCCGCAGCCGACGGCTTCGCCGTGCAGCCAGGTGCCGAAGCCCAGGCCGGCCTCGATCGCGTGACCGAAGGTGTGGCCGAAGTTGAGCACGGCGCGCAGGCCGCCTTCGCGCTCGTCCTTGCGCACCACCTCGGCCTTGATCTCGCAGGAGCGCGCGATGGCGTAGGCCATCGCTTCCGGCTCGCGCGCCACCAGCTTCGCGATGTTGGCCTCGATCCAGTCGAAGTAGGCGGCATCGAGGATGGCGCCGTGCTTGATCACCTCGGCCAGGCCGGCCGCCAGCTCGCGCGGCGGCAGGGTGTCGAGGGTGGCGGTGTCGGTGATCACGGCGCGCGGCTGGTAGAAGGCGCCGATCATGTTCTTGCCGAGCGGGTGGTTGATGCCGGTCTTGCCGCCCACCGAGGAATCGACCTGCGACAGCAGCGTGGTCGGCACCTGCACGAAGGGCACGCCGCGCATGTAGCTGGAGGCGGCGAAGCCGGCCAGGTCGCCGATCACGCCGCCGCCCAGCGCCACGATGGTGGTCTTGCGGTCGCATTTTGCGGCCAGCAGGGCGTCGTACACCAGGTTCAGCGACTGCCAGTTCTTGTGTTCCTCGCCGTCCGGCAGGATGATCTCGACCACCTCGCGGCCAGCCGCGCGCAGGGCGCCGGCGACCCGCGCCAGGTACAGCGGCGCGACGGTGGTATTGGTGACGATGGCGGCCTTGCCGCCGTCGATGTAGCGCTCGAGCAGCGCGGCGTCGGCCAGCAGCTTGGGGCCGATCGTGATGGGGTAGCTGCGCTCGCCCAGTTCGACGTTGAGGGTGGTTGGTGCCGGTTGGTTCATCGCGTTCATCGGGTCGCTTGCCAGCTGCTGCGCACGCGAGGAGGCGAGCGCGTCGAGCTGGTCCAAAATGGTCTGTACCATCGATTGTACGTTAGGTCGGCCGGTGTCGATGACGAGGTCCGCAATCTCGCGGTACAGCGGGTCGCGCAGGGCCAGCAGTTCCTCGAGCTTGGCGCGCGGGTCGGCGGTCTGCAGCAGCGGGCGGTTCTTGTCGTGCGAGGTGCGCTGCAGGATGCTGCCGATGGTCGCGCGCAGGTAGATCACGGTGCCGCGTTCGGCCAGCAGCGCGCGGCTGGCCGGGTTCAGCACCGCGCCGCCGCCGGTGGCCAGCACCAGGCCCTCCTGCGCGCTCAGCTCGCGGATCATGTCCGCTTCGCGCCGCCGGAAGCTGGCTTCGCCCTCGATCTCGAAGATCCAGGGGATCGTGGCGCCGGTGCGGGCTTCGATCTCGTGGTCCGAATCGACGAAGCGCATGTCGAGCTTGCGCGCGAGCTGGCGCCCGATGGTGGTCTTCCCGGCCCCCATCAGGCCGACCAGGAAGATATTGTTGTTCTTGGGATGAGGCACTGCCAGGTCCGCAGAAATAAAAAAAAGACGGCCAGTATAGACTGGCCGCCTTCGGTTACGCCAACAAAAGCGCCAGCGGTGTCAGTTCGAGCGGAAGTTAAAGCCGGTCACGTTGCCCTTCGGCGTCGCCACGCGCAGCATGAAACTGCCCGAAGCGCAGGCGGTGTCCGGCTTGACCGTGACGTGGTGGATGGTGCCGCCGATGGTATTGGTCGAGGCGACCGCTTCCGGCAGGACCACCGACAGCGAGAGCTTGGTGGCATCCGCGCCCGTCACCGCGGTACCGGCCGGCAGCGGGTTGTTCAGGACGTCGTACAGGCGGAACGACAGGGTCTGCGCCACGCAGTTGGCGCCGGCCACGCCCTGGATCACGGCCGGATCGCCATCGGCGCTGGTCCAGTCGCGGCAGCCGTCGCCGGTGCAGACCTGGCGCACCAGGTTGGCCTGGGAACCGCTGAACGACACCTCGATGGAGCGGCGGATGTAGTTCAGGCCCCACTTGGCGTCGCCGGTGGCGCTGTAGCTGCTGCGGTTGAACGGGAAGGGCAGGTCGCCCTTGGGCGCCTCGTAGCTGCCGTCCAGGCTGTTCTTGGTCGCCGGCTGGCCGCTCACGATGGCGTGGCTGCCGGTGTCGAGGAAGGGGTCGGCCAGGTCGACGTAGGGTTCGCCGCCCGACGGGCAGGTGTCGACCAGCGGACGGTAAGGCGTGCTGCCGGTGTAGCCGGTGCAGGAATACTGGCCGTCGCCGTTGCTGTCGGTGAAGTCTTCGATGCCCTGCAGGTAGGCCAGCACGGTGACGCGGCCGTTCTCCGGCCGGAAGGCCTGGCTGCGCAGCGCGACCGTGCAGCCGCCGCCCTTGGTCACGCAGGCGCCCTGGGCCGCGCTGCCGACCGCACCGCCTTCGGTGACGAAATTGACGGCGGTGTTGTCCGACACCGGGTTGCCGTACTGGTCGGCCAGCAGCACCGTGATGTTGGTGGTCTCGTTGTCGTAATTGAGGCCTTCGATGTTGTACTTCTCGGCGCTCATCGACATGAAGCGCTGCATCGGCAGGCCGGTCGAGATGGTCAGGGTGTCCGACAGGCCGCTGATCTTCACGCCGTTGCGGGTGGCTTCGGCGACCACGCGCACCGGGGTCGGCACCGTGCCCGACGAGACCATGGTCATGACCTGGCCGGTCGAGTCGGTGGTGGCGCGGCTTGGGGACACGGTGAGGCCGCCGGTATTGGTGGTGGCGCTGAAGTTGACGTCCACGCCCGGCAAGCCGTTGCCGTGCTGGTCGACCACGCGGAAGCTGATCTGCGCCGCTTCGGTGCGGCCCTGGCCGCCCGAGCCCTTCAGCACGATCGAGCTGCCGGACACGCTGCTGCCCGAGAACTGGATCGCGCCGATGTTGGCGGCGCCCACGTCCAGGCTGATGGTCTGGGTCGAGTTGCCGATCGAAACGCTGATGGTGTCGCGGCCGCGCAGGCAGCCGTTATTGGTGTAGGTGGCGGTCTGGATGCCGTTGGCGAAGGCGCCCGGCACCAGGGTGGCGGTGCCGTCGCCCACGCACAGCGAGCCCATGTTCAGGCCCGACACCGAGGTGGCCGGCTGGCCGCCGCTGGTGACCGGGATGTTCAGCGACACGGTGCTGAAGGCAGGCAGGGGGCTGGCCGGGGCCGGCGCGAAGGCCAGCGTGCCGACCGTCAGCGGAGCGGCGCCGACCGAGATGTTGTTGCTGGCGGTGGCGGTCTTGCCTTCCACCACCGAGGTCGCGGTGATCGCGGTGGCGCCGGCCGAGGTGACGCCGGCCGGCTTGACCGACACCACGGCCACGCCGTTCGCATCGGTCAGGGCCGAGCCGGTCTCGGGGGTGAAGCTCACCAGGGCGCCGGCGCTCGCGGTGAACTGCACGATGGCGTTCGCGGCCGGCTTGCCGGCAGCAGTCAGCACGGTCGCCTTGACCGTGGCGCTCTGGCCGCCGGACAGCGAGTTGACGTTGGCGCCGCTGCCGTCGGTCAGCGCAAGGGTGATCTTGGGCTCGCCGGCGACCGGGGTGGTCGTGCCGCCGCCGGTACCGCCGGTGCCGCCGCCGCTGACCGGGCCGGTGCTGCCCGGGTTGCCGCCGCCGCCGCCGCAGGCGGCCAGCGTTGCCGCCAGCAGCAGTGCGATGCCGGCCTGGATGGTAGTCGTATGCTTGTTCATGGGGCGTTCGTTGTTGTGTTTATTGGTCGGCCGGCGCGTCTCAGCGTCCGGCGGCGGCGTCGGTCACGATTTTCGGCGTGATGAACACCAGCAGTTCGGTCTTGGTGCTTTCGCGGCCGGTCGTCTTGAACAGGTAGCCGAGCACCGGCACGTCGCCCAGCAGCGGGACTTTTTGCTCGTTGCTGCGCTCGGTCTGCTGGTAGATCCCGCCCAGCACCACCGTGCCGCCGTTCTCGACCATCACCTTGGTCTTGACGTGCTGGGTGTTGATCGCCGGGCCGGCGCGGGTTTCCTCGCCCTTCGAGTCCTTGTTGACGTCGACGTCGAGCACGACGTTGCCGTCGGGGGTGATCTGCGGCGTCACTTCCAGGCGCAGGTTGGCCTTCTTGAAGGTGATCGAGGTCGCGCCGCTGCTGGTGGCGACCTGGTACGGCAGTTCGATACCCTGCTCGATCACGGCGACCTGCTTGTCTTCGGTGACCACGCGCGGGCTGGAGATGATCTTGCCCTTGCCGTCGGCTTCCAGCGCCGACAGTTCCAGGTTCAGGAAACGGTTGTCGGCCGACGAGAACAGCGAGAACGCGATGCTCGCCGGATTGATGCCGTTGATCGCCGCCGCCGGCAGGTTCACCATCGTGGTGTTGGTATAGGCGTCGCCGTTGTCCGGGGTCTGCAGGGTGTCCTGGCCGATGCCGGTCAGGTTGCCACCGATCGCGATCCGGTTATTGCCGCCAATTCCATAACCCTGGTTGCCGCCGCGTAGGGCGCGCATGTCGTTGAAACCCAGCTTGGCGCCGAGGTTGCGCGAGAAGCCGTCGTTGGCTTCCACCAGGCGCGCCTCGATCAGCACCTGCTTCGAGGCGACGTCGGTCTTCAGGATCAGCTTGCGGATGTCCTCGATCTTGGACGCGATGTCGGTCACGAACAGCTGGTTGGTGCGCGGGTCGATGATGGCACTGCCGCGCTTGGACAGCACGCGGTTCCTGCCGCCGCCGTCGGCGGCCGCGCCGCCTCCCGCATCCAGGCCGAACACGGTACGGAAGGCCTCGACCTTCTGGTAGTTCAGCTGGAAGATCTCGGAGCGCAGCGGCTCGAGGTCGGCGATCTGGGCGCGCTGCTCGAGCTCGAGTTTTTCCTTGGTCAGCAGTTCTTCCTTCGGTGCGATCCACAGCACGTTGCCGTTCTTGCGCATGTCCAGGCCCTTGGCCTGCAGCACCACGTCGAGGGCCTGGTCCCAGGGCACGTCGCGCAGGCGCAGGGTCAGGTTGCCGGTGACCGAATCGCTGGTGATGATGTTCAGGCCCGAGATGTCGGCGATCGCCTGCAGCGCGGCGCGCACTTCCACGCTCTGGAAGTTGAAGGACAGCTTTTCGCCGCGGTAGCCGGTGGCCGTTCCGCCGGGGCGGTTCGGGTCTTCGCGGACCGGACGCACGTCGACGATCAGCTGGGTGTCGCTCTGGTAGACCGACTGTTCCCATGCGCCCTTCGCATCGATGACCATGCGCACGTTCTCGCCCTGGGTGCTGGTGGTGACCCGCGACACCGGAGTGCCGAAGTCGGTCACGTCGAGGCGGCGGCGCAGCGATTCCGGCAGGCCGGTGCGCAGGAAGTCGACGATCACCTGGTTGCCGGCCTGGCGCACGTCGACGCCGACCTGGCCGTTCGGCAGGTCGACCACGACGCGGCCTTCGCCGTTGCTGCCGCGGCGGAAGTCGAGGTCGCGCAACACTTGACGTGCCGCCGGGGCCGGTGCGTTGGACACCGGCAGGCCGGCCGCGTTCACGGCCTGGGCCACCCCGCCCGAGCCTTCGACGGTGACGATCACCGACTTGCCGTCGATGGCGGTGGCGTAGTTCAGTGCGCGCGCCAAGTTCAACACCAGGCGGGTGCGCTCGCCGGCCTGCACCAGGTTCAGGCTGCGCACGTCGCCGAGGTTGACGTCCTGGGAGCTCTTGCCGGTGGCGTTGCTGGTGGCGCCGAAGTCGAGCGCGATGCGTGCCGGGTTGGTGATCGAGAAGCCGATCGGCGGCTTGGCCGGGGCCTGGCGCATGGCGATGTTCAGGACCACGTTGGCGCCCTGCTGGTTGGCCGTGATCGATTCGATGGCATTACCCTGCGCCGCGGCTGCACCCGCGCCGAGCGCGAGCAGGACGGCGGCCCCGCAGCGCGCCAGCCAGGCCGGCACGGTGATGCGGAGGGTGTGAATGTGTTGTGTGTTCATGCCTGGGCTCATTTCCCGGTCTCCTTGCTGCCCGCCAGCTCGATCGTCGCCTTGCGCTCGACCCAGTCGCCGGTGGCGTCCTGCACTACTTCCCTGATGTCGATCGCGCCTTCGCTGATGCGCGTGACCAACCCGTGATTCTGTCCGATGCGCTGGCCGGCCTTGACCTGGAAGATCGACGCATCGATCTGCACCAGCGCGTAGCTGACGCCGCCCTTCTGCAGGGTGCCGACCATGCGCATGACGTCGAGCGGATAATTCTCGAGCACCTCGCGCGGACGGGTGTCGTCCGGCTGCAGCGGGTTGGTCCTGGTGCCTCCCGTCCGCGCCATGTCGTTGCGCAGCTTGGCCTCGCTGAAGGGCTCGACCGCTTCGCCCGGATTGTAGGCGTAGGGGACGAATTCCTTCGGTTCCGGCAGCGGCTTCACGGCCGGCACGGTCTCGCGCTCGACCTGCCTCATCCAGTCGCGCACTTCCTGGACGTCGCCGTCGCCGCAGCCCGCGAGCAGCGCCAGCACGCCGGCCGTGCAGGCCTTCCGCATCATGTCGCGCTTCATTTCGCCGCCCCTTCCTTGGCCTTCTTCGCCTTGCGCGCCTTCTTCTGGGCGCCGATCTCGTCGGCGTCGAGGTAGCGGAAGGTCTTGGCCACCGCTTCCAGCTGCAGTGTCCCGTCTTTCGCGCTCAGCACCATGTTGTTGAGCGTGACGATGCGCGGCAGATTGGCCATGTCGGCGGCAAAGGCGCCGACGTCGTTGTACTTGCCGCTCACCTTGATGTCGATCGGCAGCTCGGCGTAGTAGTCGCGGATCACTTCCTGGCCCGGCTTGAACAGCTCGAAGGCCAGGCCGCGGCCGACGCCGGCCTGATTGATGTCGGACAGCAGGTCCGCCATTTCCGACTTGCTCGGCAGCTGCTTCTCGAGGCGGACGACGTACTGGTCGACCTGGGCCTTCTGGGCCTGCAGGGCGTCGAGGTTGATGGCCTGGGCCATCTTGATCCGGTATTCGTCGCGCAGCTGGGCTTCCTGGGCGGCGCCCGCTTCCTGTTCGGTGAACTGGCCGTCCCAGTAGAAGAAGTAGCCGAGGCCGATGACGGCCGCCATCACGCCGGCCGCGCACAGCAGGCGCGGGGCCAGCGGCCACTGGCCGGGCTGGCGGCCCTGCAGGTCCTGGAATTGCGCGGCGAGCTGGGCGCCGAGGTCTTTGAGATCGATATTCATGGTGTGACAGTCCCGGTCGGCGCCTTGGCAGCGCCCGCATCCTGCTCGCCCGGGCGCTTGATCGCCACGTCCAGCTGGAACTCGACGAGCTTGCGGCTGGTTGCGCCCTGGCCCAGGGTGGCGACCTTCACTTCGGTCAGGTTCGGGCGCTCCAGCCAGGGCGAGGCGCCGGACACGTTGCGCAGCAGTTCGGCGACCCGCTCCTGCGACTGGGCATAGCCGTTCAGGGTCACGCGCTGGCCGTCCTGCCGGAACGACTTCAGGAACACGCCGTCCGGGGTCTGGCGCACCAGTTCGTCCAGCACGTAGACCGGCTGGTTGCGGTCGCTCTGCAGGTCCTCGACGGCCTGCTGGCGCGCCTTCAGGGCTTCGATTTCTTCCTTGAGGGTCTTGATCTGGCCGATCTTCTTGTCCAGCTCCGCGCTGGCCTGCTTGAGCACCAGGTTGCGTTCGTTCTGGACCGAGATGCGGCTGGCGTTCCAGGCGCCGACCAGCAGCACCACGGCGGCACCGGCGACGCCGCCGGCGGCCAGCAGCGCGACGAAGGCCGCCTGCTTCTGCTTGCGCCTGGCTTCGCGGTGGGGTAACAGGTTAATCCGGATCATCAGCCGAACCTCCGCAGGGCCAGGCCGCAGGCGACCAGGTAGGCCGAACCTTCCTGGCGCAGCTGCTGTTCGCGCACCAGCGGGCCGTAGGACATGCCGTTGAAAGGCGCCACGATGCTGCTCGGGATGCGGGTGCGTCCGCCGATCAGCTCGAGCAATCCCGGCAGCGCGGCGCAGCCGCCGGCCAGGAAGAGCTGGTCGATCCGGGTATAGGGCGTGGACGTAAAGAAGAACTGGATCGCGCGCGTGATTTCCAGCGCGGCGCTTTCCAGGAAGGGAGTGAGCAGCTCGGCGCGGTAGTTCTCCGGCAGGTCGTCGGCGCGCTTGCGGTTTTCCGCTTCCTCGAACGAGAGGCCGTAGGCGCGCACGATGTCCTGGGTAAGCTGGTTGCCGCCGAAAGGCTGCTCGCGCTCGTAGATGGTCTCGCCGTTCTGCAGCACCGACACGTGGGTGGCCTGGGCGCCGATCTGGAACAGCGCGACGATCTGCTCCGGCTTGGCGCCGGCGGCCCGGTCCAGCGCGGCGCGCGCGGCATAGGATTCGATGTCCATCACGGTGGCGGTGAGGCCGGCCGCTTCGGCGATCGCCACACGGTCCTCGACCTTCTCGCGGCGCGCGGCGGCCAGCATGACCTCCATGTCTTCCTGCGAATTCGGGGCCTGGCCGATCACGTCGAAGTCGAGGCTGACCTCGTCGAGCGCGAAGGGGATGTACTGGCTGGCTTCCGACTCCACCTGCACTTCCAGCTGGTCTTCCGACAGGCCGGCCGGCAGGATGATTTTCTTGGTGATGACCGCGGCCGGCGGCATGCCCAGCGCCACGTGCCTGGCCTTGGTGCCGCTCTTTTTCCAGACGCGGCGCACGGCCTCGGCCACCTGTTCGATGTTTTCGATGTTGCCGTCCACGACCGCGCCACGCGGCAGCGGTTCGGCGGCATAGCGCTCCAGGCGCAGTTCACCCTTGCCGGCGTCTTCCAGCTCGACCAGGCGGACGCCCGAGGTGCTGATGTCGAGCCCTGCCAATGGCGGACTGGACTTTCCGAACAAGGAACCTAGATTGATCACGAGCGTACTCCTCGGCTGCCCTTCCCGCTTCATGCAGGATCTTGTGTTGAACGCCCGCTGGGGGATATGTCCTGTTAAATCACTGACTTGGTGCATATTTATGAGGCACCGCGTTAGATCGTACTGAAAAGGATGCACCCAGACAAGATATTTCTATGAGGGAACACCTCAATCCGGCGCATGCGCGCCACACTCTGGCAGAGAGTGTTATCACCGCGGCCATGACCGTTTCCTGCTTGCCATTGTTCTGCTTGTTTTTCCTTAAGTTCCAGCTCAGCCGGGCGTGTGTCGTGGTTGAAACGTGTGCCTTATAATGGGGCGGTTCAAGGGAGTGAAAACAAGCATGAAAGAGAAACAATCGTCCAACCCGGGCGCATCGAAGTACAGCCCGAAGCGCCTGGCCCTGCTGGCGCTCGGCGCCCTCACCGGCCTGGCCGCCATCGGCGTACTGGTGCTCGTGTTCGCGCTCGCGATGGCCTATCCGAACCTGCCCGCGCTCGACACCATCACCGACTACCGGCCCAAGATGCCGTTACGGATCTTCACCGCCGATAACGTCCTGATCGGCGAGTTCGGCGAGGAGCGCCGCACCCTGGTGCGTTTCAAGGACATCCCGGACGTCATGAAGAAGGCGGTGCTATCGATCGAGGACGACCGCTTCTACGAGCACAGCGGGATCGACTACTGGGGCATCCTGCGCGCGGTCTTCCGCAACGCCACCACCAGCACCCGCCAGGGCGCCTCGACCATCACCCAGCAGGTGGCGCGCAACTTCTTCCTGTCGTCCGAACAGACCCTGAAGCGCAAGGCCTATGAAGCGATGCTGGCCTGGAAGATCGAGAAGAACCTGAGCAAGGACCAGATCCTCGAGCTCTACATGAACCAGATCTACCTGGGCCAGCGCGCCTTCGGCTTCCAGTCGGCGGCCCAGATCTATTTCGGCAAGGACCTGCGCGACATCAGCGTGGCCGAAGCCGCGATGCTGGCCGGCCTGCCGAAGGCGCCATCCGCCTACAATCCAGTCGTCAACCCGACCCGCGCCAAGACCCGCCAGCAGTACATCCTGCAGCGCATGCATTCGCTCGGCTACATCACCGACGCCCAGTACGCGCAGGCCAAGGACGAGCGGCTCACCATCAAGACCGACAGCACCGCCTTCGGCGTGCATGCGGAGTACGTGGCCGAGATGGCGCGCCAGCTGGTCTACGAGCAGTTCAAGGAAGACACCTACACCCGCGGCCTGAACGTGTTCACCACCATCACCAAGGCCGACCAGGACGCGGCCTACCTGGCGGTGCGCCGCGGCGTGATGGAGTACGAGCGCCGCCATCCCTACCGCGGCCCGGAATCCTATATCGAGATCCCGCGCGAGAAAGGCGAAGCCGAGGAAGCGATCGAGGCCGAACTGGCCGAGCATCCGGACAGCGACAACATCGTCGCCGCCATCGTGCTGCAGGCCTCGCCGGCCAAGGTGAGCGCCACCATCGCCTCGGGCGAGACCATCGAGATGACCGGTCCGGGCCTGTCCTTCGCCAAGGCCTGGCTGTCCGAGAAGGCCGCGCCGAACCGCCGCCTGCGCCGCGGCGCCGTGATCCGCGTGATGCAGGACGACGAATCGAAGTGGGTCATCACCCAGATGCCGGAAGTGGAATCGGCCTTCGTGGCGGCCAGCACCGAGGACGGCGCGATCCGCGCGCTGGTGGGCGGCTTCGACTTCAACCGCAACAAGTTCAACCACGTCACCCAGGCCTGGCGCCAGCCGGGTTCCTCGTTCAAGCCCTTCATCTATTCGGCCTCGCTCGAGCGCGGGCTGTCGCCGGCGACCGTGGTCAACGACGCCCCGATCTCCTTCGACGCCGGCCAGACCGGCGGCCAGGCCTGGGAGCCGAAGAACTACGACAACAAGTACGAAGGCCCGATGACCATGCGGCGCGGCCTGACCCAGTCGAAGAACATGGTCTCGATCCGCATCCTGAACAAGATCGGCGCGCGCTACGGCCAGGAATTCGCGACCCGCTTCGGCTTCGACCCGGACCGCAACCCGGCCTACCTGACCCTGGCGCTGGGCGCCGGCTCGACCACGCCGCTGCAGATGGCCGGCGCCTATGCCGTGTTCGCGAACGGCGGCTACCGCATCAGCCCCTACATCATCTCGAAGGTGACCGACAGCGACGGCAAGGTCCTGTCGGAAGCGCGCCCCGAGCGCGCCGGCGTCGAAGCGAACCGCGTGATCGACGCGCGCAACGCCTTCCTGGTCGACAGCATGCTGAAGGACGTGGTCCGCTACGGTACCGCGGCCAAGGCGATGTCGCTCAAGCGCAGCGACCTGGCCGGCAAGACCGGCACCACCAACGACTCGGTCGACGCCTGGTTCGCCGGCTACCACCCGAAGCTGGTGGGCATCGCCTGGATCGGCTACGACCAGCCGAAGAACCTCGGCAACCGCGAGACCGGCGGCGGCCTGGCCCTGCCGATCTGGATCGGCTACATGGGCAAGGCGCTCAAGGGCGAGGAAATGGTCGAGCGCGAAGTGCCGTCCGGCCTGGTGCTGGCCAACGGCGAGTACTACTATGCCGAGACGCCGCCGGGCACGGGGGTGGCGGCGCTGGACGTCGGCCCGCCGCCGGCCCCGGCCGAGCAGAAGCAGCGCGACGCGGTCAGGAACGAGCTCTTCTGATTATTGACCAGGCGTAAAAAATGGCAGCCCACGGGCTGCCATTTTTGTTCCTGCCGCACAAATCAGCCCAGCGCCACCGGCGCCCCGCCCTGCTCCGTGACGTACTGCGACAGCGAGGCAAACAGCTCGGTATCGTCGCGCGTATTGCGCCACTCGTCGCCCACGCGCTTGTAGTGGAAACCGCCCGAGCGCGCCGCCACCCACATTTCCTGCAGCGGGGCCTGGCTGTTGATGATGATCTTCGACGCGTTGTCGAGGAACTCCACCTCCAGCACGTTGCCGCTGCGCTTGCACTCGACGTCGACCACGTCGTCGTCGTTCAGCTTGTCGAGGCAGGCCTCGATGCGGTCCAGGGTGCTTTCGGCCAGCGCCAAAAATTCGGATTCGGTCATGCTACACTCCAAAGTCTGCTAATCAAACCACCATTCTAATCGTGAAGTCCACCATCGCACTTCTTTCCAGCGCGGCCGTGCTTGCCGCCCTGGCCGGCTGTGGCCAGACGGGTCCGCTCTACATGCCGAATCCGCCTGCCAAGCCGGCATCTGCACCATCAGCTGCAGCTACCGCCGCAGCGAATCCGCAGCCCGCACAGCCCGTTCCTTCCAATAACGCCTCCACCCCGGCCCCCACCAAATAAAGCATTCTTTCATGTCGCACTTCCAGTACCAGAACGGCGTCCTGCACGCCGACAGCGTCGCCCTGTCCGCCATCGCCGAACAATTCGGCACGCCGACCTACGTCTATTCGAAAACCGCGCTGCTGGAAAACTTCGGCGCCTACGCCGACGCCTGCCGCGGCCACGACGCACTGGTGTGCTACGCGATGAAGGCCAATTCGAACCTGGCCATCCTCGACCTGCTGGCGCGCCAGGGCGCGGGCTTCGACATCGTCTCGGGCGGCGAACTGCTGCGCGTCATCGCCTCCGGCGGCGACCCGCGCAAGACCATCTTCTCGGGCGTCGGCAAGACCGTCGACGAGATGCGGCTGGCGCTGGAAAAGAACATCCTGTGCTTCAACGTGGAGTCGATCCCCGAGCTGCACCGCCTCGACGAGGTGGCCGGCAGCATGGGCAAGCGCGCGCCGGTGTCGCTGCGCGTGAACCCGAACGTGGATGCCAAGACCCACCCCTACATCGCCACCGGCCTGAAGGCCAACAAGTTCGGCGTGGCCTTCGACGACGCGCTCGACACCTACCGCACCGCCGCCGCGCTGCCGAACCTGGACGTGGTCGGCATCGACTGCCACATCGGTTCACAGCTGCTGGACGATGCGCCGCTGCTGGAAGCGCTGGACAAGCTGATCGAACTGATCGACACCCTGGCGAGCGAGGGTATCGTGCTGCACCACCTCGACATCGGCGGCGGCCTGGGCGTGAACTACGGCGCCGAAGGCGACAAGCCGCCGGTGCCGGTGGGCGACTACCTGGGCCGCCTGTTCGCCCGCATCGATGCATGGCGCGCCGAGAAGTACGAGGGCAAGCCGGTCAAGGTGATCTTCGAGCCGGGCCGCTCGATCGTGGCCGATACCGGCGTGCTGCTCACGAAAATCGAGTACCTCAAGCCGGGCGCGGAAAAGAACTTCGCCATCGTCGACGCGGCCATGAACGACCTGATGCGCCCGACCCTGTACCAGGCATGGATGGGCGTGCAGCCGGTGGCGCCGCGCGAAGGCGACAAGCTGACCTACGACGTGGTGGGTCCGGTGTGCGAGTCGGGCGACTGGCTGGCGCGCGAACGCGAGCTGGCGGTCGAACCGGGCGACCTGCTGGCGATCATGACGGCCGGCGCCTATGGCATGACCATGGCCTCGAACTACAACACCCGCGGCCGCGCGGCCGAGGTGGTCGTCGACGGCGACAAGGTCCACGTGATCCGCCAGCGCGAGAATCCGGCCGAGCTGTTTGGGCTGGAATCGATGCTGAAGTAAGTCACACCGCTGGCAGCAGCTGGGGATTCCACACGATCTCCCACAGGTGGCCGTCCGGGTCCTGGAAATAGCCTGCATAGCCGCCCCAGAAGGTGTCGGCGGCAGGCTTCACGATCCTTGCCCCGGCTTGCCGCGCCTGCGCCATGACGGCGTCGACCTCCTCCTTCGAGACGACGTTATGGCCGAGCGACTTGTCAGTGGGATTGAGCACCCCTTGCGGCAGGCCGGTGTCGTGTGCGAGGCTGGCGCGCGGCCAGAGTGCCAGCTTGAGGCCGGCCTGCAGGTCGAAGAGGGCGACGGCGCCATGGTCGAATTCGGCGCCGATGATCCCTTCCGTTGCCAGTCCGAGGCCGTCCCGGTAGAAGGCCAGCGCGCGCTCAAGGTCGGCGACGCCGAGGGTGATGACCGTGATCCGAGCTTTCATGCAAAGCACTCCCAGAAAAAACAGGTCGCGTCAGGCCCGTGCGGCCTGCGCCTTCCCTTTTGCAAGCTTCCAGTATGCCCGCAATCCCAGCAGCAGCGCCACGATCAATCCGACAATGATCGGCTCCTGGAAATCGTTCTTCCCCGCCTTCATCCACCAGAAATGCAGGATGCCCAGCGGCGCGATCAGGTAGATCAGCCGGTGCAGCCACTGCCAGCGCTTGCCGCCCAGGCGCCTCACCATCGCATTGGTGCTGGTCGCCGCCAGTGGGATGAGCAGGACGAAGGCGATGAAGCCGACCGTGATGAAGGGCCGCTTCACCACGTCCTTCAGCATCGCGGCGATGTCGAAGAAATGGTCGAACCAGAAGAAGCAGGTGAAGTGCAGCAGCGCGTAGAAGAAGGCGAACAGCCCCAGCATGCTGCGCAGCTTGATCACCCAGTTCCAGCCGCTCAGGCGCCGCAGCGGCGTCACCGCCAGCGTGATGCACAGGAAGTACAGGGTCCAGTCGCCGGTGCCGCGCGTGAGGAACTCGAGCGGCTCGACCGGAACCTGCTGCGCCACCAGCCAGGCCATGCGCAGGAAAGGCAGCAGGGCCAGCACGAACACGGCGACTTTGATGGCCGTGAGCTGTTTCGGCGTAGGAGTCACAGCCATCGTCAAAAGAATTTTTTGAGGTCCATGCCGCTGTACAGCGAGGCAACCTGGTCGTAGCCGTTGAACATCAGGGTCTTGCGCTTGGCCTTGAAAAAGCCGTCCTCGCCGATGCGGCGCTCGCTGGCCTGCGACCAGCGCGGGTGGTCCACGTTCGGGTTCACGTTCGAATAAAAGCCGTATTCGTTTGGCGCCGAATCGTTCCAGGCAGTACGCGGCTGACGGCTCACCAGCCGGATTTTGACAATTGACTTGGCCGACTTGAAGCCGTACTTCCAGGGCACGATCAAACGCACCGGCGCACCGTTCTGGTTCGGCAGCACCTGGCCGTACATGCCGACCGTGAGCAGGGTGAGCGGATGCATGGCCTCGTCCATGCGCAGGCCCTCGACATAGGGCCAGTCGAGCACCGGGCTGCGCAGGCCCGGCATCTGCTTGTTGTCGGCCAGGGTGACGAATTCGACGTATTTCGCATTGGCGGTGGGCTCGACCTGCTTCAGCAGGTTCGACAGCGAATACCCGACCCAGGGGATCACCATCGACCAGCCTTCGACGCAGCGCAGGCGGTAGATGCGTTCTTCCAGCGGCGCCAGCCTGGTGATGCGGTCGATGTCGAGCGTGAGCGGCTTCTTCACCTCGCCCTCGATCGTCACCGTCCATGGCCGGGTACGCAGGGTGTGCGCGTTCTCGACCGGGTCGCCCTTGTCGGTGCCGAATTCGTAGTAATTGTTGTAGGAGCTGGCGTCCTTGAAGGAGGTCTGCTGTTCTTGCGTGGACAGGGCCGCGTTGCGGGTGGCGGCGAGCTTCGCGCCTTGCGCGAAGGCTTCGCGATTCGCCATCTCCCAGATGCCCGTGCCCACCGCGGCAGTGGCGGCGATGCGGGCGATGAATTGGCGCCGGCCTTCGTAGACCTCGCGCGGCGTGATCTCGGAGGGAAGGATGAGCCCGCCCTCGCCGGGTTTCTTGATCAGCATGACAAAACCTCACGGAGTGTGTGAGGTTTTACATTACACCACTTTCCCTTAAGGCTGCGTTAGACGCGCCGGGACGATCACAGTTCGCCGTAGGAATGCAGCCCCGACAGGAACATGTTCACGCCCAGGAAGGCGAAGGTGGTCACCAAGAGGCCCACCACCGACCACCAGGCCGCCACGCGGCCGCGCAGGCCCGACATGAGGCGCATGTGCAGCCAGGCCGCGTAGTTGAGCCAGACGATCAGGGCCCAGGTCTCCTTCGGGTCCCAGGACCAGTAGCCGCCCCAGGCTTCGGCCGCCCACAGCGCGCCCAGGATGGTGGCGACCGTGAAGAAGGCGAAGCCGACCGAGATCGACTTGTACATCACGTCGTCCAGCACTTCCAGCGCCGGCAGGCGGTCGGCCAGGATGCCGTGGGATTTCAGCAGGTAGGCGGTGCCGACCATCGCGGCCAGGGCGAAGGTGCCGTAGCCGATGAAGTTGGCCGGCACGTGGATCTTCATCCACCAGCTCTGCAGGGCCGGCACCAGCGGCTGGATCTGGGCGGCGTCGCGCGACACCGTGTACCACAGCAGGAAGGCGACGGCCGCGGCGATGATCAGGAGCACGAAGGGCCCGAGCTGGCGGGTGGCGTAGCGCTGCTCATAATAGAGGTAGAACAGCGCCGTGATGAGGGCGAACAGGATGAAGACTTCATACAGGTTCGACACCGGGATGTGGCCCACGTCCGGCCCCAGCAAATAGGACTCGTACCAGCGCACCATCATGCCGACGGAGCCCAGCACCACGCCCGCCCAGCACAGCTTGCTGCCGATCGAGCCGCCGAATTCCGAGCGGCTGACCAGGCCCAGCCAGTAGAACACGGTCGAGAACACGAACAGTGCGCTCATCCACAGGATGGCGGACTGGCTCGACAGCATGTATTTCAGGAAGAATTTCTGGTTGGCGGCATCGATGGCCCCGCCGTACAGCGAAATCGCCCACAGCGACAGTACCGCGACCAGAGGCAGCAGCCAGCGCATCGGCTTCCAGTGCCAGCCCAGCAGCGCGAAGGTCGGCGCGGTGAGCACCAGGATCACCTGTTCATAGATGTCCATGTGGTGGGCGTAGCGGTTCAGCGCGAACAGCGCCGCGGCGAGCAGGCCGGCGCCGTACAGCCAGTCGATCGCGTTCAGGCTGCGGAAAAAGCCCGGCTGCTGGACATAGGCCTTGGTCTGGCCGGCTTGTGTTTGCGACAGTTCCATCATGGTCTCCTTGCCGCGGCGTCAGGCCGGCTGCGGCAGTTTTTCTTTCAAATCGTCGAATTCGCGCTCGAAGTCGAGGGTCTTGCGCTGGGTGCTCATGGCCATCAGGGCATGGGCGCCATCTTCAGTATCGCGCACCCACACCCAGATGCGCCGTTCACGAATATAAAACATTGCGAACACGCCCGCCACCAGCAGCAGGCAGCCGAAGTAGACGATGCTCTTGCCCGGCGAGCGCGTCATCTGCAGCACGGAGGCCTTGACCTCGACAAACTCTTCCAGCTGCAGGTAGACCGGGGCGCCGTAGAACACGCTGTCGGACAGGGCATTGGTGGCCAGCTGCAGGAAGCGGCCGTTGGCCTCGCTCGGCTCGACCGGCGCCAGGCCGGCGCGCGCATTGGCCGCCTGCCACAGTTCCCACAGGGCGCCGTTGAGCATCTTCATGAAGATGGTGGCGGCCTTTTCCTGCTCCGCCTGGGGAATTTTTTCCAGGAACTGGGACACGCCGATGAAGCCGCCGCGGCCGCCCTCGCCGGAGAAGATCGCCAGCGTGCGGCCGGCGGATTCTTCCAGCTGGCCAGCCAGCCCGCCCTGCGCAAGCTGTTCCGGCCCCAGCGCCCGCGCCGCGTAGCGCCTGGCCGCCTCGCTGCGCAGTGCCGGGTCGGCCAGCGCGGCGCGCAGGCGCATCCAGGTGCGCACGCTGTACTCGCTGTCGGCCGGAATGCGCAGGAAGCTGAAGTTTTCCGAAGGATTGCTGCGCACGCCGGCCAGGTAGACCTGGGCGCCCTCGAGGGTCAGCGGCTGCATGTAGTTCATGAACTCGCGCGCCTGGCCGGTCTTGTCGCGCAGCTTGTACTGCACGCTCGGGCCGACGTTCTTGAGGTCCTTGGCGCCATCGTTTTTCGCCGCCGAGCCGGAGGCCTTGCCCAGGGTGCTGGCGAACTGCTCGTTGAACGAGGTGTTTTTCGCCACCGCGCGGGCGTCCGTAGTTGAGCCTGCACCTGCCGCGATGTTCTCGACATTGAAGGGACGGAAGCCCGACCATTCGACCGACCAGGTCTCGCCGCCCTGCTTCAGCTCGGTGGCCGAGCCGACCGTGCCCTCGATCTGGAAGGCCTTGTCGGCCGTGCCGCTCATCGGGAAGCCGGTGAGCTTGAGCTTGCTGCCGCCATCGTCGAAGCTCGACTGGTAGACGGCGATGCCCTTGTAGATCAGCGGATGGTTGACCTTGATCGTGGCCGGGAAGGTCTTGCCGGTCTCGCTGTCGCGCACCAGCACGTCGCTGGCAAACAGCTTGGGCATGCCGGTCGAGTAGAAATCGATGTGGAACTTTTCCAGCTTGATCGAGAACGGAAGTTCCTGCACCAGCACACCCGCGGCCTGGGGCAGCAGCGCCGTGTTGCTGGTCTGGCCTTCGGCGATCAGGGTATTGCCGCGGAAGCTGGGATTCGATGTGCCCAGGCGGTGCTGGGCCGGGATGTCGGCGATCACGCCGCTGCCGCCGAAGGGCGTCTTGCCGAGGAACCACTGCTGGAACTTGACCGGCAGTTCCGAGTCGAGCATGCCGCCCAACAGGATCACGATGATGGCGCTGTGCGCGAAGATGTAGCCGAACTTGTTGCCGGCGCCCTTCTTCGCCGCCACCAGCATGCCGCCGTCCTTCTCGACCAGCTTGACGGCGTAGCCGGCATGGCGCAGGCGTTCGGCGGTCTGGGCAGCCAGGGTGGTGCGGACCAGCGGCGCGGTCCACTCGGCTTTGTGGTGGAAGTTGCGCAGGGAATCCTCGCGCACGTGCTCGCGCCAGCTGCGCATGTCGCGCACCATCTTCGGCGCATTGCGCACCACGCACAGGGCGGTGGACACGATCAGGACCACCAGGATCAGCAGGAACCACCAGCTCGAATACACGCTGTACAGGCCGAGCCTGGCGAACACCTCGAACCAGAACGGCCCGAACTGGTTCACATAGTTCGGCATCGGCTCGTTCTGCTTGAGGACGGTACCGATGACCGAGGCGATGGCGACGATCGTCAGCAGGCTGATGGCGAAGCGCATCGAGGACACCAGCTCGACCGCTTCGGCGAACCCGCGACGGCGGGTGTTCAGTTCAATTCCGGTGGTACGCATGTTCCACTACTTCCGTAAAGCGCCAGCAAATCGGCCGAGCATACAGCAAAAAGGGCAGCCAGCTCAGCGCCGCCGCCCTTTGTTTTTACGTTCCTGGCGCTGCTTACTTCAGGCCCGCGATATAGTCGGACACCGCCTTCATTTCTTCCGGCGACATGCGCTGCGCGAGCGTGGTCATCTGGACGCTGTTCTTGCGGGTGCCGTTCTTGAAGGCGTCCAGCTGGGCATAGGTGTAGTCCTGGTGCTGGCCCGACAGGCGCGGGTATTGGGCCGGGATGCCGCCAGCGGTGGCGCCGTGGCAGCTGGCGCAGGCGGCGACGCCCTTCTCGGCAATGCCGCCGCGGTAGATCTTGCGGCCCAGTTCGACGGTGTCCTTGTTCTTGGCGGCGCCCGGCTTGGCCTTCTGGGTGGCGAGGTAGGCGGCGATATGGCGCTTCTCGTCCTCGGTCAGCATCTTGGCGTAGGTCGTCATGACCGGGTTCTGGCGGTTCGGAGTGGTGAAGTCGACCAGCTGCTTGTGGGTGTAGTCGGCGATCTGGCCCGAGAGTTTCGGGTTGGCGACGATGGTCGAGTTGCCGGCGGCGCCATGGCAGGACATGCAGGCAGGCAGGCCGCGCGCGGCGTCGCCCGCATCGTAGAGGGTTCCGCCCTTGGCCGGGTCGGCCTTGGCGACGGCGGTTGGCGTAGCCGCGGAGGCACTATTGCACAGGACCAGGCTTGCAACCAACAAGGACTTCAAAAGCGGAAACGTCAAACGATTCATTCAAGCACCCTGAAAAAGTCAAAAACAGAATTTTGGATTTACAGTGAAACAGTGCAGCAGCCTTCTTGGTACTCCCCCGGAGCGGAGCATGGTTCAACCCCTTATTGTACAATAGCTTTGTTTCCTCATCGCCATTTCGTTGTCATTTACACCTTCCCTTATGTCCAGACTTTGGCAGGCCCGGTTCTTCACGACCGTTAATCAGGTGCGCGATCTCCCTGGCACGCAAGTGCCCGAAATCGCCTTCGCCGGCCGCTCGAATGCGGGCAAATCCACGGCGATCAACATCCTCACCAACCAGAAGGGCCTGGCCTTCGCGTCGAAGACGCCCGGCCGCACCCAGCACATCAATTACTTCTCGATCGGCGGCGCCCACGTGGGCCAGCACCGCAAGGACGCGGTCCGGGTCGACGAGATCGAAGCGCTGCTGGTCGACCTGCCGGGCTACGGCTACGCCGAAGTGTCCGGCAATGCCAAGCTGCACTGGCAGAAGCTGCTGGGCGACTACGTCCAGCGCCGCGAGCAGCTGGCCGCGCTGGTCCTGATCATGGATTCGCGCCGTCCCTTCACCGACCTCGACATCCAGATGCTCGAATGGTTCGCCCCTACCGGCAAGCCGATCCACTGCATCCTGACCAAGGCGGACAAGCTCAACCAGAACGAAAAGACCAACGCCTTGCGCCAGGCGCGCCAAATCCTCGACAGCTACGTCGACGAGGAAGGCGAAGGCTTCCCCTTCACGGTGCAGCTGTTCTCGGCGCTCAAGCGCATCGGCATCGAGGAGGCGGACGCCAAGATCCTCGAGCTGCTGGGGCTGGATGGCGAAGCGCCGGAAGCCGGCGGCACCGACGAGGATTCGGCTGCCGCTCCTGATTCGGAATAATCCTTCAGACTCACCACTGGACGACCATGACCATCATCACCCCCGCCACCTACCCTGCCGCCCGCATGCGCCGCATGCGCCGCGATCCGTTCTCGCGCGCCCTGATGCGCGAGAATGTCGTGACCGCCTCGGACCTGATCTATCCGGTCTTTATCCTCGAGGGCGAGAACCAGCGCCAGCAGGTGGCCTCGATGCCGGGCGTGGAGCGGGTGTCGGTGGACCTGCTGCTGAAAGTGGCCGAGGAATGCGTGGCCCTGGGCATCCCGATGCTGGCCCTGTTCCCGGTCTGCGATCCGGCGCTCAAGACCCATGACGGCATCGAGGCGACCAACCCGGAAGGCCTGGTGCCGCGCGCCGTGCGCGAACTGAAGCGCCAGTTCCCGGAACTGGGCATCATGACCGACGTGGCGCTCGATCCCTACACGACCCACGGCCAGGACGGCCTGCCGGACGAGAACGGCTACATCGTCAACGAGAAGACCATCGAGATGCTGATCCGCCAGGCCCTGGCGCAGGCCGAGGCCGGCGTCGACGTGGTGGCGCCCTCGGACATGATGGACGGCCGGATCGGCGCGATCCGCAACGCCCTGGAAGCGAACGGCCACATCCACACCCGCATCATGGCCTACTCGGCCAAGTACGCATCGAGCTTCTATGGGCCGTTCCGCGACGCGGTCGGCTCGGCCGCCAACCTGGGCAAGGCCGACAAGAACACCTACCAGATGGATCCGGCCAACAGCGACGAAGCCCTGCGCGAAGTGGCGCTCGACCTGGCCGAAGGCGCCGACATGGTGATGGTCAAGCCGGGCATGCCCTACCTGGACGTGGTGCGCCGCGTGAAGGACGAGTTCAAGGTGCCGACCTTCGCCTACCAGGTCAGCGGCGAGTACGCGATGATCAAGGCGGCGGCGCAGAACGGCTGGCTGGACCATGACAAGGTCATGATGGAATCGATGATGGCTTTCAAGCGGGCGGGCGCCGACGGCGTGCTGACCTATTTCGCGCTGGACGTGGCGCGCAAGCTGAAGGCGCAGGGCTGAGTATCTGCCTCTCACGAAGAACCGCGCTCAGTTCACACTCAGCGCGGTTTTTTGTTGCCCCGTCAGTAAGCCTGGACGTTCACCGCCAGCAGCTCGACCGCCTCGCCATGGGCCGTATCGTGATGCTGATGGTCATGGCCGTCCTCATGGCAATCCGGCGTACACATCGGCACGATGCGCAACTGGATGCTGCCGTCCGCCGGCATCGATTGGCGCAGCTTGTCGCTTAGCGGCAAGGTATAGGTCAGGGCGCCGTGGGTGCCGCGGTGGCCGAACATCATGATGGTTGCCAGGTAGTGGGGGCTGGACGCGTCCACGTGCGACAGGTCGTCCGGCCCGTTGAGGATCACCATGTAGGCGTCGTGCGACATCTGGGGGAAGTTCAGGGTGACGTTGGCCACCAGCACCTGGCTGCCCGTCCTGGCCGCATCGACCATGGTGCCGGGCAGGCGCACTTGCGCGCTGGCCGGTTTCGCCCTGTCGACCCGCCGCCTGAGCACGCTACCCTCGACGACCTGCCCGCGCATCGCTTTCCCGCGCGGGACGGCCACGGCCGCCGGCACGGCGTCGTCGCCGGAACCCTGCTCGTAGCCGTAGTCGAAGGCGCTCATCGCGGCGTAGTCATCGGTCCGGGTCTTGGTCACGGGCTTGCCTTCCTTGTCGACGAAGAACAGGAAGTTTTGGCGTGCCCAGCGGTAGTAATCGGTCGCGCGTTCCGCCGCCGATTTCTCTGCGTCGGGCAAGTCGGTGCGCAGCTCGGCACCGGCCGGCAGGTGCGGCAGGCCGAGGCGCATCTGGCGGCGGGTCCAGACCTCCCACAGGCGGTCGATGTTGCCGTGGTGGAGGAAGAAGATCGGGTCCACCGGCGACAGCATGCTGGCCATGAAGCCGCGCGTCTCGACGAAATTGCAGTTGCGCGAACCCACGCAGCGGTGGATCGAATTGTGGGGCCGGGCTTCCAGGATACCGAAACCGGCCGAAGTGCTGTGATTCGCGGTCTTCGGGCTGCCGAAGGTGGGGAAGTCGGGCGCCGCCAGAGCGGCCTGGATCGTGGCCAGGGAGCAGGCGTCGGCCGTGGCCAGCGAGAAGCCCGGCTGCTCGCGCCGCATGCCGCGCGCGCCCGGCTGGTCGAAGAACATGCGGCCACGCGGATCGGTCACCATGTCGAACATCACGTCCTGCTCGAAGCGGATGCGGCGCGTCAGCAGCTGGCTGAGCTGCGAACGGGGATTGAAGCTCCCGCCGGGCAAGGACCAGTAGCCGGCGCCTTCGAGCACGCCGCCCAGGGCGCGCTGGAAATCGCCGGCGGTCGCCGTGTAGGCCGCATGGTTGGGGTCGAGCACGTCGTCGAACATGCCGTTCGGGACTTTCTGCTCCGCAGTCCAGTCCCAGTACGGCAGGGCGAATTGCGGATCGCCGCTCAGGTCGCGGCAGATCTGTTCGAACCAGCCGAGGTAGGCGCGGTGCCAGGGCAGGAACCACCAGTTGCCGTGCGGGCAGTCCAGCGTGTGGATGATGGCCTGGCGGTACCAGTTGCGCGGATCCTCGGGCGGCAGGGCCAGCATGGCGCGCACGGCCTTGGCATAGCTTTTCAGCATGCGCGCACCATGCGGGCCCGACGCGTTGTAGCGGCGGTAGCGCGGCGCCGGCGCGTTGGCACGGGCCAGGCCACCCAGTGGCAGCATGGTGGTGCAGACGGCGAGGCTGGCCGCTTTCAGCGTGGCGCGGCGCGACTGGTTGCACACCTCGTATGGCTTGTCGATCATGACGTGCTCTCCGGTAGAGTGTGAACGATGCCCGGAGGCCTTCCCCGGACATGGCTGGCCTAGCCGGATCGGTAGGCGTAAAACCAGCCTAAGCGCTTCAGTTCGCTTGTCATATGGGCAAACACAACAGTACTGAGTGCCGCGCTATTGCGCCAGATTGAACGCGTTTCCGGGGTGCAAAGCTGTCACAGAACACCGGGCTGGCTCGTCTAAGAGGGACTAAGCCACTTTTTGAAAAAGGAAACACCATGTCCGCGCTCCGCCTCCCCTATTACTCCCTTTCCCCCACCGTCTACCAGGCCCTGGGCGCGGCGGGAACCGCCCTCGACGCTTCGCCGCTCGGCAAGCCACTGGTGCACCTGGTCTTCCTGCGCGTTTCGCAGGTCAACGGCTGCGCCTTCTGCGTCGACAAGCATGCCCGCGACCTCGTCTCGGGGGGCGAAGACTTCCAGCGCATCAATAGCCTGGCGACCTGGCGCGAAACGGATTTCTTCAGCGCGCGCGAGCGCGCCGCCCTGGCCTGGGCCGAAGCGGCGACCCGCCTGGAACACGGCGAGGTGCCCGACGCGGTCTTCCTGCCCTTGAAGGAATTGTTTTCCGAACGGGAGATTGCCGACCTCGGCTTTGCAACGGCCCTGATGAATGCCTGGAACCGGATGGCGATCGGATTCCGCCAGCCGGTGGCCCGCGCGGCCTTCCCCTGAACCCGGCCGGAGCAGCGACGATGGCTCAGCAGGACGAAGTCCAGCGCTTCTCGGCCTTGCGCCCGCGCCTGTTCTCGGTCGCCTACCGCATGCTCGGCATCCGCGCCGATGCGGAAGACGTGGTCCAGGACGCCTGGCTGCGCTGGAGCGATCCGGGCCGCGGCCCGCTGCGCTCGGACGAAGCATGGCTGGTGTCCGTGGTGACCCGCCTGTCGATCGACCGCCTGCGTGCGGCCAAGGTCCAGCGCGAACACTACATCGGCGAATGGCTGCCCGAACCGCTGGTCGGCGTGGACGAGCGCACCCCGGAGGACGCGGCCGAACTGGCCAGCGAGCTGTCGGTGGCGCTGATGTGGGTGCTGGAACGGCTGGCGCCCGAGGAACGTGCGGCTTTTTTGCTGCGCCAGGCCTTCGACCAGGACTACGGCGAGCTGGCGGCGGTGCTCGGCAAGAGCGAGGCCGCCTGCCGGCAGCTGGTGCACCGCGCCAGCGAGCGGGTGCGCCGCGACACGCCGCGCTTCCAGGTGCGCAAGGACGTGCACCGCAGCCTGCTCGAACGCTTCCTGCTGGCCGCCAGCCGGGGCGACGGGGCGGCGCTCAGGGACTTGCTGGCCGAGGACGTCGCCATCGTGGCCGACGGCGGCGGCAAGGTCGCGTCGTTCATGAAGATCGTACGCGGCGCCCAGCGCATCGCCAACCTGTACAAGGCGGTCTACCTGCGCAATGCGCCGCGCCTGGCCTACCGCATGGCACTGGTGAATGGCGAACCCGGCCTGCTGCGCTACATCGACGGCCGGCTCGAATCGGCCCAGGCCTTCGTGACCGATGGCGAGCGCATCGTCGCCATCTACGCGATGCGCAATCCCGACAAACTCGGCGCCGTGGACCTGGGGAACTGAATCAGCGCCATTGCGGCGGCGGTTTGTACTCCGGGAACATTTCCTTGAACAGGAAAGTCATCAGGGCGTCCGTGTCCTGCGGCCTGGCGCTCAGCTTGACGATGCGCCCGAGCCGGTGCGAGTCCCACTCGAAGTCGCCGGTCTTTTCGCGGCGGATCAGCTCGATCATCTTCTTGACCACGGCAATCTCGACGTCCGGCTCGCTGCCCTGCTCCACCGTCACCTGCGTCAGCCAGCGGCGCTGGAAGTTCGGGTTCCAGCCGCGGAACTTCAGGTCCATGCTGTGGAAGGTCTTGTTCGAGATCGAGAACACGCCGCCGCTCTCGTTGCGGTCTTCGCGGCCGCGGCCGTTGATGGCGGCGACGTTGGCCAGCGCATTGCGCATGCCCTTCGCCGCGTCGCTTTCCTCAGACGCCGGCTGTTCGCTGCCGGTTGCCGCGCCGCGCTGGCGGCGGCGCGCATTGATGAAGTCCTGCATGTCGACGGGCTTTTGCTCGTCGAACTTCTGCGGCGGTTTGCTTTCCTTGACCGGCTCTTCCGGCGGCGTGGTGATGGTGTCCGGCAAGCGTGCAATCTCGATCCGCTCCTGGAGCGGCACCGGGATGGACGGCAGCGGCAAGGGCCTGGGCGCCTGCGCGCGTGGCGCCTCCGCCGGTTTTTGTTGCATTGGCGCGACGTAGACCACCTTGCCCTCGTCGCCCGAGGCCGGCTTGGCCTGCTTCGCATCCTTGTCAGGCTGGAACAACCAGATCACGACCAGCAGTACGTGCAGCAGGACCGTGCCGATCAGCGCCGGATGGTTCGGTCCCTGGCGGCCGTAGGTGAGCGCCGGGCGGCCCCGCATCGGCAGTGGCTGGCCGCAGTGGGCGCACACGTCGCTGTGCTCTTCGTAGATGTGGGAATGGTCACGCAAGGTCGAACGGGTTCCTGGCTGTCAATAAGGCTGCACGAGAGCCGCAGTCTAACCGTTTTATGGCAGTGGCGCAGCTTAGGGGAAGCTTAGCGTTGCCGGAAACCGGCAGGCGGAGTAGTCCGCCTGCCCTTCCCGTCAGTGTGCCGCCTCGAGCTTGGACAGTTGCCGGTCCGTCATCGGGCCGGTGCCGCTGTACTTGTCGAGGTAGAGATAGATCACCGGGGTGATGTACAGGGTGATGACCTGCGAGAAGATCAGGCCGCCCACCACCGCCAGGCCGAGCGGCTGGCGCAGCTCGGCGCCGGCGCCAATGCCCAGCGCGATCGGCAGCGCGCCCATCATTGCCGCCAGGGTCGTCATCAGGATCGGGCGGAAGCGCAGGATGCAGGCCTCGCGGATCGCCTCCTGGGGCTTCATGCCCTGGTTGCGCTGGGCGTCGAGGGCGAAGTCGATCATCATGATCGCGTTCTTCTTGACGATACCGATCAGCATCAGGATACCGATCATGGCGATCAGGGTCAGGTCCATGTCGAACAGCCACAGGGTCAGCAGCGCCCCCACCGCCGCCGACGGCAGGCCGGCCAGGATGGTGAGCGGGTGAATATAGCTCTCGTACAACACACCCAGCAGCACATAGATCACGCCGATGGCGGTGATGATCAGGATGAGCTGGCTCGACTGGGTGTCCTTGAACACCGCCGCGTCGCCGCCGTAGTTGGTGATGATCGAGGCCGGCAGCTTCATCTCGCGTCCCATCTGTTCGATCGCCGTGGTGGCGTCGCCCAGCGGCACGCCCGGCGCCAGGTTGAAGGACAGGGTGATCGCCTGCAGCTGGCCCTGGTGGTTGACCGCCAGCGGGCCGACCGTGCGCTTGACGGTGGCAAAGCTCGACAGTTTCACCAGCTCGCCGTTCTTGGAACGCACCGAGACCCGCGACAGCGCTTCGTCGTAGTAGCGGTCGCTGGCCGCGGCTTCCAGGATCACGTAGTAGCTGGCCGCGGTCGAGTAGATGGTCGAGACCTGGCGCTCGCCGAAGGAGGCGTACAGCACGGTGCGGATATCGGCCATCTCGACGCCCAGCAGCGCCGCCTTGTCGCGGTCGATGTCGATGGTGGCCTGCAGCGCCTTGTTCTGCGAGTCGCTGGTGACGTCGCGGAAGCGCGCATCTAGACGCATGCGTTCCATGAACTGGTCGGCCCAGCCGCCGATCTCGCCGCCCGACACGCTCTGCAGCGTGTACTGGTAGCGGCTCTTGGACTGGCGGCCGCCCAGCTGCAGGTTCTGCACCGGCGACAGGAAGACCTGCACGCCGGCGACCTGGCGCGTGGCCTTGCGCAACGCGTCGACCACCTGCGGCATCGGCGGACGCTCGCCGCGCGGCTTCAGCACCAGGAACATGCGGCCGGTATTGCCGCCGCCGGTGAACGAGGTCACGTCCTTCACGTGGGGGTTGGCGCGCACGATGTCCACCACCTGGGCCTGCAGCTTCTGCAGTGCCAGCGAGGAGGTGTCTTCCGAGGCTTCGACGGTCACGCGCAGCTGGCCGATGTCTTCTTCCGGGAAGAAGCCCTTCGGCATGGTCATGTAGAGCACGGCGGTCAGCACGAAGGTGCCGAGCGCCAGCATCAGCACCAGGAAGCGGTGGCGCAGCGCCATGTCCAGGCTGCGGCCGTAGCCGTCGCGCACGTTGGTGAACATGGCTTCGAAGCGGCGGCCGATCCAGGACATTTCTTTCGGGTCGACGTGGCCGCCATGCTTGATCAGGCGCGAGCACAGCATCGGCACCAGGGTCAGCGAGACCACGGCCGAGACCAGCACCGCCAGGCCGACGATCACCGCGAATTCGCGGAACAGCAGGCCGATCACGCCCGGCATGAAGAAGATCGGGATGAACACGGCCACCAGCGAGATCGAGATCGAGATGATGGTGAAGCCCATCTCGCGCGAGCCGACCAGGGCCGCCTGCATCGGCTTCTTGCCCATCTCCATGTGGCGCACGATGTTTTCCAGCACCACGATGGCGTCGTCGACCACCAGGCCGACCGCCAGCGTGATGCCGAGCAGGGAAATGTTGTCGAGGCTGTAGCCGAAGGCGTAGAGCAGCGAGAGCGCGCCCAGCAGCGAGATCGGCACGGTAACGGCCGGGATGAAGGTCGCGGTCAGGCGGTGCAGGAACAGGAAGATCACCAGGATGACCAGCACGACGGTGCCGGCCAGGGTCAGGTTGACGTCGTGGATCGCTTCGCGGATCGAATCCGAGCGGTCGTTGACCAGGTGGATCTTGATCGACTGCGGCAGCTGGGTCTCGAAGCGCGGCATCAGCTCGCGCACCGAGTCGACCACCTGCACGGTGTTCGCGTTCGGCTGGCGCTGCACCATCAGCACGATCGAGCGTTCGCCGTTCAGGCTGCCCATGGCCTTGACCGACTGGTAGCTGTCCTCGACCTGGGCGATGTCGCGCAGGCGAACCGGCAGGCCCTCGCGGGTGGCGACGATCAGGCCGGCGAAGTCGGCCGCGCGCATCAGCTGGCCGCCGCCCTGGATGGTCAGGGTCTGGGTCGGGCCGTCCAGGATGCCGAGCGGGGTGATCGAATTGGCCGAGCGCAGCGCGGTGGCCAGTTCGGACATCGAGATATTGCGTGCGCTCATCAGGTCATGCTGGGCGCGCACCCGCACCGCGAAGCGCTTGCCGCCGTTGACCGTCACCTGGGCGATGCCGGGCAGGGTCGAGATCGCCGGCGAGACCAGGTTTTCCGCGTAGTCGTTCAGCTCCGACAAGTCCATCGACGGCGAGGTCATGTGCATGAACAGGATCGGGGCGTCGGCCGGGTTGATCTTGCGATAGGACGGCAAATCGGTCATTTCCTGCGGCAGCTGGCGCTGGGCCTGCAGCAGCGCGGCCTGCACGTCGACGGCGGCCTGGTTGACGTCGATCGATTCGTCGAACTCGAGCGTCAGCGAGGTGTTGCCCTGGGTGCTGGTCGAGCTGATCATCTTGATGCCGGCGATGGTCGCGAACTGCTTTTCCAGCGGCAGCGCGACCGACGAGGCCATGTTCTCCGGGCTGGCGCCCGCGAGGTTGGCGTTGACGTTGATGACCGGCGTGTTATAGCTCGGCAGCGCCGCGACCGGGATGTGCATGTAGGCCAGCACGCCGACCAGGACCAGGCTGATCGACAGCAGGACCACCATCACGGGACGGCGGATACACAGTTCCGACAGGTTCATGCCTTGTCACCCTTCTGGGCGGGCGCCGCGGTTTGTGGTTTGGCACCGGCAACCGGGGCGCTGGCCGGACGTACCTTGCCACCCGGACGCAGGTTCTGCTTGCCCTCGGTAATGACCTTCTCGGTCCCTTGCAGGCCGGTCACGGCAGCATACTCGCCGAAGCCGTGCAGGCGCGCCACCTTGACCTGTTTTGCTTCGCTGCCCTCGCCCACCACGTAGACGAAGGTGCCCTGGGTGCTGGTGATGATCGCGTTCTGCGGGATCACGACGGCGTCGCGGATGGTCTGGACGGTGACGCGGGTCGTCACGTACTGGCCCGGCCACAGGCTGGACTCCGGATTGGCGAACTGGGCTTTCACGCGGATGGTGCCGGCGCTAGGGTCGACCGCGTTGTCGACGAACTTCAGCTCGCCGCTGACCGGCTTGGCCTCGCCGCCGGTCGAGGCCTGCACCGCCACCTTGCCGGCGCGCTGCGCCGACAGCAGTGCGCCGAGCGCGGATTCCGGCATGTTGAACGAGACGTCGATCGGATCCAGCTGGGTGATGGTGGTGAGCGACGTGGCCGGCTGCACCAGGGCGCCCGGATGGATGTCGATGGCGCCGACGCGGCCCGACATCGGGGCGCGGATGCTGGTGTAGCTGGCGCTGACCCGGCTGGCGCGCGATGCCGCGGCATTGCTCGCTACCTGCGCACGGGCTGCGTCGACCTGGCTCTTGAGGGAGTCGACCGCGCTCTGCGACAGGAAACCCTGGGAAGACAGTTCCTGGCTGCGCTTGTACTGGCGCTCGAGGTCGGCCAGGGTGGCGCGGTTCTGCGCCACTTGCGCTTCGGCACGGGCGACGTTGGCGCGGTCGGCGCGGTCGTCCAGCGAGAACATGAGCTGGCCTTCCTTGACGAACTGGCCTTCGCGGATGTGCACCTGGCGGATGGTGGCGGTGGTCTGCGGATGCAGGTCGACGGTGCGCACCGGGGTCACGGTGCCGTTCGCGGACAGCTCGACGCCGACGTCCTGGCGCTGGGGTGCGATCACGTTGACGGTGGTCGGCGGCATGCCGCCCTTGCCGCCCGGGCCTTTGCCGCCCTGGCCATTGTCGGCGTGGGCGCCGTCACCCTTGTTCAGGTACCAGGCGCCGGCGACGGCCAACGCCACGACACCCACGATGAATCCCGCGTTCTTCTTTTTCATGTTCGTCCCTTGCCGCCATTCCCTGCGGCTCTTTCCCTTGTGTTAAGCGGCCTGCGCCGCGCTGCATTCTCGCACGGCCATGTATCAGGATTGTGTATCCGCCAAGTTTTGCTGTGCTTATTTGTTCGGGTAGTACTCCGGCAGCACCAGCGTCACTTCCAGGCCGCCTTCCGGGTGGTTGGCCAGCGCGATGCTGCCGCCATGCTGTTCGGCGATGTTGCGGGCGATGGTCAGGCCGAGGCCGGTACCGCCCGACTCGCGCGAGCGCGAGGTTTCGACCCGGTAGAACGGGTCGAACACCCGCACCAGTTCGCCCGCCGGGATGCCGGGGCCGCTGTCGCGGATGCGCACCCGCGCCGCGCCGTTGATCCGCTCGACGCAAACGCGTGCATCGCGGCCGTACTTCACCGCGTTGTCGATCAGGTTGCCGAGGCAGCGGCGCAGGTCCATCGGCCGGCCCAGCAGGGCAATGCCGGCCTGCCCCTTCAGCGCCACCTGCTGGCCGGCGTCGACGGCATCGGCGCACACGGCCTCGAGCAGCGAGTCGAGGTCGAGCATCTGCATGTTCTCGGTGGTGTCCATGCTGCGCGCCAGCACCAGGCCTTCGCGCACCATTTCCTGCATGGCCGACAGGTCGCCGATCAGGCGTTCCTGCAATTCCGCATCCGGCACCTTTTCGAGGCGCAGGCGCATGCGGGTCAGCGGCGTCTGCAGGTCATGCGTGATCGCCGCCAGCATCTGGGTACGCTGGAAAATGTACTGGCGGATCCGCGCCTGCATCGCATTGAAGGCGGCACTGGCCTGGCGGATCTCGCTGGCGCCGGTCAATGCGAGCGGCGCGCGGTTGATGTCCTGGCCCAGGTCCTGGGCGGCCCGCGCCAGCACCTTGAGCGGGCGGGTGGTCATGCGCGCCACCACGTAGGCGAGCGCGGCAATGCTGAGCAGGAACAGGGCGATGGTGGTGCGGTAGTCGGTCTCGGGACCGGTGATGGCGGTACGCGGCGGCAGGACCGACAGGCGCAGTTCCTCGCCGTCACGCAGGCGCACGTTGAGCATCTCGCAGGCGCCGCGCCACTGCACGCTCAGCAGGCCATACAGCACCGGCAACTGGTGCGGCATGTCGCACGAGGCCGGGCGGCTGGCCGCAGAGGTGATGCTGTAGCCGTCGCCAAGGCGCGCCGCCAGCGCGCGGGCAAAGCCGGTCGGCACGCCGGCCAGCGGTTCGGGCGCCCCGACTTCCAGGCGCAAACCGGGGCGGTTGGCCACCGACAGGTAGACCGAACGCGCCGAGGTCGGCACGATTTCGGTGGCCATCACCAGTTGTTCGGCGCGCTCGAGCACGTGCTGGTCGCGCTGCTGCTGGACCACGCGCTGGCGCTCGAGGTCGGCGGCCAGCTGGGTCAGGGCTGCCGAGATCAAGATACCGAGCAACAGTGTGATGAATACGCGCCCCGTCATCGATCCGAGGAAGGCTTTCACGCGGGCGGCTCCACCGTTACCTGGCCGGCCAGCACGTAGCCGCCGTTGCGCACGGTCTTGATGATCTGCGGCATGCGCGCGTCTTCGCCCAGCTTCTGGCGCAGGCGGCTGATCTGGATGTCGATCGAGCGGTCGAAGGGGTCGGCGTCGCGGCCCTGGGTGAGGTTGAGCAGCTGGTCACGGTTGAGCACGCGGTTCGGGTGCTCCAGGAACACGCGCAGCAGACGGAACTCGGCGCCCGACAGCATGATGACCACGCCCTGGGGATTGAGCAGGTGGCGCGCGGTGAGGTCGAGGGTCCAGCCGGAGAAGCGCATCTGCTGCACGTTCTCGGACGGGGCATTGGACGGCATCGCGTGCGAGCGGCGCAGCACGCTGCGGATGCGCGCCAGCAGTTCGCGCGGCTCGAAGGGTTTCGGCAGGTAGTCGTCGGCGCCCATCTCGAGGCCGAGGATGCGGTCGAGCGGCTCGTTGCGGGCGGTCAGCATGATGACCGGCAGGCTGGAGGTGGCACGCAGCTTGCGGCACAGGGTCAGGCCATCGTCGCCCGGCATGTTCAGGTCGAGCACGATGAGGTCGGGGCGCGCATCGTCGAGCGCCTTCCACATGCCGGTGCCATCGGCGGCCGACATGGTGCGGTAGCCGTTCGATTCCAGGTAGTCGGCGAGCAGGGTGCGGATATCGCGGTCGTCGTCGACGATCAAGATCGTAGAGGGATTGTCCATAACCGCAATTATCCGCATCTAAGCGAAGCATGGACAGCGGTTTTGTATCGGCTTGTATATGCCGATAGGCCCGAAACATATTGATACAAAGTATCGGACAGGGGAAATTCCTCGGTTACAGTTTGGGTCGATGATGGGAACCGTGCAGCGAGCAGTCCGGATGCAAAGTGCACACCTACCAGACTCTCACCAAGGAAAACACAATGAACACCGTCCGCAAAAACATCGTCAAGAATATCGTGACTGCGCTGGCTGCCTTTGGTATCGCCGGCGCCTCGCTCGGCGTGCAAGCCCAGACCGGCGCGCCGGAAGGCCGCCACGGCCACGCCATCACCAAGGAAGAGCGCCAGGCCAAGCACGCCGAGTTCCGTGCCCTGTCGCCTGAACAACGCCAGGCGAAGATGGCCGAGCGCCGCGCCGCCCGCCAGGCCCGGCTGCAGGAAGCGCTGAAGCTGACCCCGGCCCAGCAGCCGGTGTGGCAGGCTTTCGTTGCCAGCATGACCCCGCCGCACAAGGGTGAGCATGCCGGCCAGCGCCTGAGCAAGGAGCAGCGCGCCGCCCTGACCGCGCCGCAGCGCCTGGAGCGCCGCATCGCGATGCAGAAGCAGCGCACCGCCCGCATGGAAGCCCGCCTGTCGGCCCTGAACAGCCTGTACGCGGCCTTGAGCCCGGAACAGCGCAAGGTCTTCGACGAGCAGCAGCAGCGCCGCGGCGGCCGTCATCACCGTGGCCACGGCATGATGCAGGGCTGAACGCTCGACGCCTGAACGACAACGGACGCCCGCGGGCGTAATGCCGTTCAGTTAAGACTGAGCGGCATTTTTCTTTCGGGGTGTTGTAAACGGTAGCTGAGGCTGTTAACCTGCGTCACCATGTTTGATGACGCGCTCCATTTCCTCGTGCAGG
>NZ_JCASIE010000022.1:0-80276 GCF_059685865.1 Telluria sp. ZB4P36 | reverse complement strand
AAACCATTTAGTGAAGCTGGGCGCTTTCATGGCCGGTTCCTGTCGATGCGGACAGGTCTTGGACCATGCGAGAGCTCAGCAGTTCAATCCTCATCCATAGCTAACGATGACAGCGCCTCGTTATTTGCACAGATGCCAATGAGGCTTTGCCAATGCGCGAACCCCTGCTATAATGCGTGCATCGGGCGGCTGTAGCTCAGCTGGATAGAGTACTTGGCTACGAACCAAGGGGTCGTGGGTTCGATTCCTGCCAGCCGCACCAAGAATATGAGGGACCAGATGGAAACATCTGGTCCCTTTTTTCGTTGCGCGGCCGATCCCGCCCTCCAGGACTGGCGGGCCGGCGCTTCGGGCGTGTCCATCAGGCTGCTTAAGGTCCTTCTAAGATGGCTCTGGGAAGATGTATCCAACGGCAGCACATTCCAGTCCTTCCGTCCCATGGGTACCCCGTCGACAAGGGCCCCCTCCTCGCAACGGGACGCAGCGGACCGGAACCGGATGGTCCTGGGTCAACGAATCGGGGGGTTTGCCAAACCATCCAGTGCTGCTATAATGCGTGCCTCGGGCGGCTGTAGCTCAGCTGGATAGAGTACTTGGCTACGAACCAAGGGGTCGTGGGTTCGATTCCTGCCAGCCGCACCAACTTTTTTTAAATGGCTCAGAAGCGATTCTGGGCCATTTTTCTTTTCCCACCTCTCTCCATTTTTCCCGGATCCGGTAGGCGCATTCTCCGCGCCGCGCCGCCGGCACGCCCTGCGCACGCAGCTTCGATTGCTGGGGTAACTCAGCAACAGCACGCAAAACACACTAACTTCTACGCTTCGTTCATTAAACGGGGCTGAAACCGCGGGGACCCGACGCCAGAAAGGCCCTCCTCTTTTTGTAGGACTGTACTGACATATTTTCAGCAACTCAATAATTTTTTTCTACTCATCAACCCCTATTGGACGAGTTCTCCTATGGAGAGGCTCGCATAAGTAGATCTCAACGGAAATTTGTTGATTCTGGGAACAGATACCACACGTTGCGCGTTCAATCACACTTCCGCGTGCTTTTTTTTATCCTTTTGATAGCATGAAGTTCCCCGATACTTGAAACCCAGGCTGCAGGACGCGGCTGATTCTAAAGCGAGGAAAGAAATGAAAAAATCTCTGATTGCTGCAATTGTGTTTGCTTCCGCTTCGTTTGGTTCTTCGGCCGTCATGGCCCAGGACGTCGTCGGCAATTCCCCACAGGCGCTCGAACTGATCGACAACAGTGCCTTCTTCGGCGACACCTTCGAAGCTGACAACGAAGGGAACACCTTCGCTGACCGTTTCACCTTCACTGTAGACGGTGATATCGGCATGAACCTCGATGCGATCATCTCGTCGATCAGCCGCAGCGCCGACGAGGGCCTGGACATCACCGGCCTGGCCCTGTATGGCGAAGACGACACCCTGATCACCAACGGCAGCATGCTGCAAAGTGGCGCCATTGATGTCTGGAGCATCAGCGCCAACAACCTGGCCGCCGGCGACTATTACCTGCGTGTCAGCGGTAACCTGGTGTCGGATACCGGCGCCTCGTTCGGCGGCGCCGTGATGCTGGCTCCGGTTCCGGAACCTGAAACCTACGGCATGATGCTGGGCGGCCTCGGCGTCCTGGGCTTCCTGGCACGCCGCCGCAAGTCCAAACAGGCCTGATAGCAGCCCGGCGTAGCACACGACGGAAGCGCGCAAGCGCTTCCGTTTTTTTTCGCCCATCGAATCCGTGCGGGGGCGCCACCCCGCTTGCCCGGCTCAGGTACGCAGCTTCTTGATGAGGCTGCGGTTGCCCAGGATTTCCTCGATCTGCTCGAAGCGCACCGGTTTGACCATGTGGTGGTCGAAGCCGGCTTCGAAGGCGAGCTGGCGGTCTTTCTCCTGGCCCCAGCCGGTGACGGCGATCAAGACCGTGATCGATCCGCAGGCCAGCTTGCGGATCCCGCGCGCCAGGTCATAGCCCGACATGTGCGGCAGGCCGATGTCGAGGAAGGCGTAGTCCGGGCAGAAGCGTGCCGCCGCCGCCAGTGCGTCAGGGCCGTTGTGGGTGATCACCACGCTGTGGCCCATGGCCGTGAGCAGCGCGCCGATGCTGTTGACGAAGTCGACGTTGTCGTCCGCCAGCAGGATGCGGTAGCTCTCGGTGCTGATGAACGCGGCCGGCGTCGGCTTGGCGATCGGCTCCGGATCGACCACGATCGGCAGCCGCACCACGAAGCGGCTGCCGAGGCCCAGGCCTTCCGACTTCGCCTTGATGGTCCCGCCGTGCAGCTCCACCAGCTTGCGCGCCAGCGACAGGCCGACCCCCAGGCCGGCATTGCTGCGCTCGAGGGTCGAATCGACCTGCACGAACATCTCGAATACCGAGTCCAGCATGTCGGGCGCCAGACCGATCCCGGTGTCGGCCACTTCCACCACCAGGGTGCGGTCCTCGACGCCGGCGCTCAGGGTGACGCGCCCGCCGCGGTTGGTGTACTTGGCCGCGTTGTTCAGGAGGTTGGACAGCACCTGGGCCAGGCGCGTCGCGTCGCCGTGCAGGAACACCGGGCGGTCCGGCAGGTCGATCACGAGCTCGTGGCCATGCAGCTCTATATAAGAGCGCACCACCTCGAGGGCATCGTTGACCACGGCCTTCAGCTCGACCCGGCCCATCTTGATGGTGAACTTGCCGGTGTTGATGCGCGACACGTCCAGCAGGTCGTCGACCAGGCGCACCATCTGGCGCAGCTGGCGTTCCATGATGTCGGTGGCGCGCTGGGTCGCCTGGGCGTCGCCGCTGCGGATGCGCAGGATGTCCAGGCCGGTACGGATCGGCGCCAGCGGGTTGCGCAATTCGTGCGCCAGGGTCGCGAGAAATTCGTCTTTCCTGCGGTCGGCCACGATCAGCGCCTGTTCGGCCCGTTCGCGCACCGTCATCTCGTGTTCGAGCGTCCGGTTGGCCGCCTGCAGGGCATCGGAACGGCGCCCGATCTCGGCCAGCATGTCGTTGAAGGCCTCGACCAGCACCCCGATCTCGCCCTTTTCCTTGCCCGGCACGCGCAGGGTGAAGTCGCGCCGCAGCATCACCTGGCGCGCCACGTCGGTCATCGCTTCCAGCGGGCGCGTGATCGAGGCCTGCAGGCGCGAGGCCACCAGCGCGGCGATCACGAGCGCGCCCAGCATCACGCCGCCGAGGATGGCGCCGTAGCCGAGCACGCGGTCCAGCAGGCCGAAGCGCGAACGCAGGTAGACGGTGCCGAGCGGCTCGCCGTTCTCGACGATCGGGCGGAACACCACCAGTTCGCCCTGCTCGATGCGGTAGCCGGCTGCTTCCGGGCGCGCCGGGAACTGCGTCTCCGCCGCCGTCTTGGCATAGGTGGCGAAGCGTTGCCCGCTATTGGTATAAATGGCGCCGGCCAGGATCTGCGGACGCACCCGCAGCACGCCGAGGCTGCGCGCGGCGGCGGTGGTATCGTTGAACGAGACCGCCGGTGCGGCGACGTCGGCGACGATGTCGGCCTGGGTGGTGAGATCGTCCACCCAGACCTTCTGGAAGGTACGCACGTCGACCACGATCATGGCCACGGCGGCAGTCAGCAGGGCGACGATCGTGGTCGCCACCGCCATCAGGATCATTTTGCTGCGGACCGAACCGGTATCGTGCATGCCCATCACGACCCTCCCTTCTGCACCCGGTTCGCCACGGTCAGCAGGCGCGAACTGAGCTTCACGTTCTTCTTTTCGGCGGCGTCCAGCGAGACGTCGAAGCGCACGCGCTCGTCGACGATGCGGAAATTGATGACGCTGCCATACCGCAGGCCGCCGTCGCATTCGGTGACGGTGAGATAGGCGCCGGGCGCGGCGCGCAGCACGCGGCCGGCCCGTTCGCTGTCGGCGCCGGCCACGAACAGCAGATGCACCTGCGGCAGCGCCTCCTGCTCGCGTACCGCACGCACCGCGATCGGATGCCCCGCGATCACGCGGCCGGCAACGATGCGCGCCAGCTCGGCGGCCATGTCTTCCGAGCCGACCACGGCGATCGTCAACGGACCGGCCGCATCGGCAAAGGACTGGGCCGGGAATTCGGCATAGCCGAGGAATTTGTACAGGAAAGCTGCCTTGACCCTGCGTTCGAGCGCCTGGTTGCCGCCCCCGTCGGCGAACGCGGGAGGCGCCGCCCCCGCCGCGGCCAGGAGCAGCGGCACCGGGATTGCCGCCGCCAGCGCCCGGCAAGCCAGGCGGCGCCGCATTCGGTCAGGGAGGTGTGTCTTCAATTTTGTCATGGGCCTTCAGAAACGCAGCGAAGCGCTGGCGAACACGCTGCGTTCGGCCAGTTGGCGCAAGCCCGCCCTCCCGAATTCGGGATGACGGGCGTGCAACAGGTTACGGCCCGTGAGAGCCAGTTCGACGCCGGGACGATACTGCCATGCGATCCGTGCGTCGAGTTCATGATAGCCCGGCACGGCCGGCTGCGGCAGCCGCGCGACGCGCCGCAGCTGCAGCTCGGCCGCCAGGCCGCGCTTGAGCTCGTGCGAGGAACGCAGCATCCAGTAGCTGCGCGGGTCGTTCGTTGCCAGACCCAGCAGTGACGAGGAATCGACACGGTTCGGGGCGACGCCGGTGTCGACATCCTGCAACACGGCGCCGGCCGAAACCCGCCAGCCGCGCATGAGCTGCCAGCTGCCCCAGGCTTCCAGGCCGCGCGCCCGGCCATGGCCGAGGTTGCGGACCAGCGCCCCGCCGGGCTGGGGCTCGAGGGTGCGCAGGCGCTCATAATTACTGTAGAACAGGGTCGCCGCGTACGACAGCGCCGCGGTGGGCTGGGCGCGGTAGCCCAGCTCCAGCACCCTGGCGGTTTCGGATTGCATGTCGGGACCGCCCGCCACCAGGTAGCGCTGGCCGCCGGAGCGCGGGTCGACCAGGCGCATGTCGCGGTCGATCCGTGCCGGCGCCCGCACCGTGCGCGAAGCTGCCGCCCACAGCATGGCGTCCGGCGCATGGTCCCAGGCCAGGCGCAGGCTCGGCAGTACTTCCGTGCCGGTATAGTCATTGTGCTCCAGGCGCAGGCCGGCGGTCGCGCGCAGCGCCGGCGTCACGGCGAATTCGTCCTGGACGAACAGATTGCCCCAGCGCAGACGGCGGCGGGTCGGCGCAAACTGCAGGATCGGGCCATTCTCGAAGCGGTCGCGCGTATGGCGGTAACCGCCGCCCCAGGTCAAGGCGTGGCGCGCGCCCGGCCGCATGGCGACCTGGGCTTCGACATCGGCCGTGTCGAGCGAATGCTTGCCCACGCCGGGCTGCCGGCGCCGTCCCTGGTCGATCCAGGCCTGCAAGCGGAGTTCGGCGTCGCCGTCCAGCCTGGTGTCGAAACGGGCCAGCAGGTTGGCGCCGGAAAAATCGGTGCGCGGTTCGCGCGACGCCCGCAGGGTGCCGGCGTGCATGTCGCCGCTGACCCGCAGGGATTGGTCGGCGCCGTCCCAGTCGAGACGGAAGCCGGCCTGGCGCCGGCCGACGCCGCCACCTTCGGCCTCCGGGCTGTCCCCCGGCGCCGCGGCGGACGCGTCGCGCTTGCCGTACACGCGCACATAACTGCCGTTGGCGAGACGCTTGCCGTGGCGCACGGCGGCGCCCGCATAGCGATCTCCCGCATGCACCACCGCCAGGCCGCCCTGGGTGTCGGCGGCGCTCTTCGTGATGATGTTGATGACGCCATTGACGGCGTTGGTGCCCCAGATCGTGCCGCCCGGGCCGCTGATCACCTCGATCCGTTCGACGTCGGCCAGCACCACGTCCTGGGCTTCCCAGAATACGCCGGAGAACAGCGTCGAATACACACTGCGGCCGTCGATCAGCACCAGCAGCTTGTTCGCCAGCGACGAGGAAAAGCCGCGCGCGCCGATCGCATATTCCTGGGCGCCGGTCAAGGCCACCTGCAGGTTGGGCGCCAGGCGCAGGGCTTCGGGAATGGTGGCCGCACCGGAACGCGCGATGTCGGCGCTGCCGATGACGAACAGCGAAGCCGGCGCATTGCTGAGCCGGCCTTGCTGGCGCGATACCGAGGTGACGACGATATCGGCAAGCTGTTCGAGCGAATAGTCTTCCAGCGCGGGCTCGCTTTGCGCTGCCGGCCCGGCCGGCATGGTCTGGCCGGCCGCCTGCCCGCCACGCGTGTGCAGCAGGAACAATGCCGCACAGATGCAGGCGAGCTGGGAAGGTCTTGACATAGTTGCCATCGTAGAACATTTTCTGTCACGCACCAAGGGCGCACGATACAGGCGGTGGCGCCGTCGCGCGAAAGCCACGGCTTGGTTGACAAACGCCACTTATTAATAAAATTGATGGCAGTCATTCGAAATATAAATTGGACGAATTTGCGGCAATGCAGCATCATCCTCCCTGTCTCCTCTATTCTCCTCCAAGGAAATAGATTCAGCCCGCTTCCCTGAAGCGGGCTTTTTTTTTGCCTGGGCGGACGCACGAATGAAGACGGCGGTTCGGCAGCATTTGGTGTAGGATGGCCGCCATGTTTTCGTTCATACAACACTTCGCCTATGCCTGATCACGATCCGCGCAGTGCCCACCACCCGCGCACGGCGGTCTCCTACGACTGGTCCGGTAGTAGCCTGGGTGAGCCGGCCGGCTGGCCGGCCCCCTTGCGCGTCGCGGCCGACCTGCTGCTCAATTCACCCCTGCCGGGTTTGATCGTGTGGGGACGCGAAACGATTCTGGTCTTCAACGAAGCCTATGCCGCGCTGGCCGGCCTCGGTTGCGGCCGTGTGCCGGGCGGCTCGGTGCCCTCGGTGCTGCCGCCGCCGCTTTCCAGCGCCGGCAGTGCGCTGCAACAGGCCTGGGCCGGCCAGCCGGGCCTGGTGACCGGCGCCGCGCTCGGTTTCCGCCATGCGGACGGCCTGCGCGAGCACCGCTGCGACCTGCACCTCACCCCGCTGCCAGACGGCGGCGGCGGTGTCGGTGTCGGCGGCGTGCATCTGCTGCTGGCCCCGCCCGCGCCCAAGCCGGTCGAGGCCGATCCGGAACCGGACGATGCTTCCCTGCGCATCCTGGTGGTCGAAGACAACCTCGATTCCCAGTACCTGGTGTGCGAGATGCTCAAGGCCTTCGGCCACGAAGCCGACGGTGTCGCGCATCCGGACGACGCCCTCAAGCTGCTGGGAGAACGACGCTACCAGGTGCTGTTCTCCGACGTCAGCCTGCCCGGCATGTCCGGCGTGGACCTGGCGCGCCGCGCGCTCACGGACAATCCGGCGCTGAAAGTGATCTTCGCGTCAGGCTATGGCGACTCGCTGCTGCGGCACCTCGAGTTCCCCTACCTGTCGCTGCAGAAGCCCTACGAGCTGGACCAGCTCCAGGATGCATTGGCGAAAGTGGCGCGCCCGCCGGCGCAGGCCAGGTGAGCCCGGTGCCCCGTGCCGGCGGGCTTCGGCTGGGCTACAATGGACGACATTGGCCTTGCTGGACCGTGCGCAGCCGCGCGCCAGCGGCCCGCCACCATGCCAGCGACGATGATTCCGACTGAACCGATCGGCAGCATTCCCCGTCCGCCCGCGCTGGTCGCCGCGATCCGCGGCGGCGCCGGGATGCGCGAGCTCGCGCCCCTGCTCGACGAGGCGGTGCGCGACACCGTGGGCGCGTTCGAGGCCACCGGTTCCGGCGTCATCAGCGACGGCGAACAGGGCAAGCTCGAGAACTTCTGGAGCTATCCGGTCCACGGCGCGGCCAACACCGCGCCGGACGGCTTCCGGATTCCCCTGCGCAGCGGCGCGGGCGGCGCCAGCCACCGCATGCCGCGCCTGACCCACGGTCCCTTCCGCTACCAGCGCTACGCCGACCAGTACCTGAGTGCGGCGCTGCTGCACGCGACCCAGCCGGTCAAGCAGGCCATCATCTCGCCTTCGGCGCTATCGCTGCTCTATCCGCCCGACGGCCTGCCCGGCTACCCGCGCGAACAGTTCCTGGACGACCTCGTGCGCGAACACGAGACCGAGATCCGGCGCTGCCTCGAGGCCGGCGCACACAAGGTGCAGGTCGATTTCGCCGAAGGCCCGCTGGCGATGCGGCTCGACCCGAGCGGCGCCCTGCTGGCCAGCTTCGTCCACCTGAACAACATGGCGCTGGAACGCTTTTCCGGCGCCGAGCGCGCCCTGATCGGGCTGCACGTGTCGGCATCCGGGGTCCGGCCTCCCGGGATCAACGCGGCGTGCGCGATCGACTACGCCGAACTGCTGCCGGCGCTGTTCGAAATCCGTGCGGGCAGCTTCTATATCGCGATGGCGGGGCAGCCCGAACCCGAACGCGTGCTGCGCATCGCGCGCGACTACGCGCGCCCGGACCAGCGCATCTTCGTCGGCGTGACCGATCCCGCCGATCCGCGCATCGAGAGCGCGGAACAGGTGCGCGACCGGGTGCTGCTGGCGGCAGGCTACCTCGACCCGCGCCGCCTGGGCACGACCGACGATGCCGGCTTCGCCCCCTTCTTCGACGACGACAGCGTCAGCCGTGCCACCGCCTTTGCCAAGGTGCGCGCGCGGGTCGAAGGCACGCGGCTGGCTGCCGCCGTCCTGGAGCGGGTCGCATGAGCGACGAACACGAACTCGAGATGATGCGCTCGGCCGCGCTGCGCAACGCCCAGAGCGTGCTGGCCGCGCGCCAGCGCGCCGAGGAAGAGCTGCTGGCCGCCCAGCAAGCGCTGCGCCGGGCCAGCGAACGCATGGAGAACATGCTCGAGAGCCTGTCCGACGGCTTCTGCGCGGTCGACCGCGACTGGCGCATCACCTACATCAACGGGCGCGCGCTCGACATGATCGCCCCGCTCGAGAAAAGCCGCGCCGGCCTGGTCGGCAAGAACCTGTGGGACGAGTTCGAGGACCTGCACGGCACCTCGGTCGCCCAGGACTGCCGGCGCGCCATGGAACAGCGCCAGACCGTGGTGCGCGACTTCTATTATGTGCGCCTGCAGTGCTGGCTGGAGATGCGCCTGCACCCCTCGCCGGACGGCCTGACCCTCTACTTCCAGGACATCACCCAGCGCAAGCTGGACCAGCAGGCCCTGGTCGAGAACAACAACCGCCTGCAGGTGGCGCTGGCGGCCGGCCGCCTGGGGGACTGGCGCTGGGACGCCGCCCTCGACCGCGTCATCCTGGGCCCGCGCGCGGCCGGCATCCTGGGCCTGCCGGCCGAGACGCCCCTGCCCTGGCCGCAGCTGCGCGCCCGCCTGCACCGGGAACACCGGATCCAGGTGCGGCGCGCCGTGCTCAAGGCCTTCAAGGCGCGCGCCGACCTGAACATCGAATGCCGGGTCAACCCGCACGACGGCAGCGATGCCGCGCCGCGCTGGGTGGCGCTGGTCGGGCGCCCCGACTACGCCGACGTCAAAGGCCAGGAAACCCTGGTCGGGATGACCGGCGTGGTGCAGGACATCACCGGCCGCAAGGGCGCCGAGGACAGCCTGCGCCAGAGCGAAGAACTGCTGCGCGCGCTGGCCAACACCATTCCGCAGCTGGCCTGGATGGCCGGCACCGACGGCGCCATCGTCTGGTTCAACGACCGCTGGTATGCCTACACCGGACGCACGCCGCAGCAGAGCGTGGGCTGGGGCTGGCAAGACGTGATCGAGCCCGGCACCCTGCCGGCGGTCATGGCGCACTGGCACGAAACGATGCGCAGCGGCGAAGCCTTCGAGATGGAATTCCCGCTGCGCGGGGCCGACGGCAGCTACCGCTGGTACCTGACGCGCGTGAGCGCGGTGCGCGACGCCGAGGGGCGCGTGGTGCGCTGGTTCGGCACCAACACCGACGTCGACCAGGTCAAGCGCGCCGAGCAGGCGCTGCGCGACGAGTCGCACGTGCTCGAACTGCTCAACAATACCGGCAGCATCCTGGCCTCGACCCGCGACCTGCGCTCGCTGCTGCGCACCGCCACCGAGGCGGCCCTGGGCGTGAGCGGCGCCCGCTTCGGCGCCTTCATCCACTACAACCAGGAAGGCGACGGCACCCTGTTCTCGATGGTGACGCTGTCGGGCGCCACCTCGAGCGAGTTCCAGAGCTTCGCCGAGCCGCGCACCAATGCCTTGTTCGGCCCCGCCCTGCGGGCCCAGGGCCTGGTGCGGATCGACGACATCGGCGACGACCCCAGCCATGCCGGCAGCGCGCCCCAGTTCGGGCTCCCCAGCGGCCACCCGGCGGCCGGGGAGCCGTACCTTCGCAGCTATATGGCGGTGCCGGTAGCGGCGCGCTCGGGCGAGCTGCTCGGCACCATGTTCTTCGGCCACCCGGAACCCGCCGTGTTCACCGAGCGCAGCGAGCGCATCGTGCGCGGCATCGCCGCCCAGGCCGCGATCGCGGTCGACAACACCCGCCTGTACGAAGCCACCCGCCGCGCCGCAGAGGAGCGCGAGGTGCTGCTGGAGAACGAGCGCGAGGCGCGCGCCGAGGCCGAGCGCAGCAGCCAAATGAAGGACGAATTCCTGGCCACGCTCTCGCACGAACTGCGCACGCCGCTGTCGGCCATCCTCGGCTGGTCGCAGGTGCTGCGCCGCGGCAGCCGCGACGGCGCCGACCTGCAGCGCGGCCTGCAGACCATCGAGCGCAACGCACGTGCGCAGGCCCAGCTGATCGAGGACCTGCTCGACATGAGCCGCATCACCTCGGGCAAGGTATTGCTCGACATGCAGGCCATCGCCCCCGCCTCCTTCATCGACGCCGCCATCGAAACCGTGCGTCCGGCCGCCGACGCCAAGCACATCGCCATCGAGAAACGCTACGCCGCGCCGGGCGCGCTCGTGGCCGGCGACACCGGCAGGCTGCAACAGGTCATCTGGAACCTGCTGTCGAATGCGATCAAGTTCACGCCGCGCGACGGCCTGGTGACGGTCGAGGTGGACGAGCGCGGCAACGACAGTTCGCCGGGCGGCCGGGTGGTGGCGATCACGGTGCGCGACAACGGCGCCGGCATCCGCCCCGAATTCATCACCCACGTGTTCGAGCGTTTCCGCCAGGAAGACGCCTCGATGACGCGCCGCCACGGCGGCCTCGGCCTGGGCTTGTCGATCGTCAAGCACCTGGTCGAGCAGCATGGCGGCACGGTGCGCGCCGAGAGCCCGGGCGAAGGCCTGGGCGCCAGCTTCACGATCGAGCTGCCGCGCGCCGAGGCGCCGCCGGCCGCCAGCCGCGCCGGACGCGCCACACCGGCGCCGGCGCCGGCGCCGGAAGCGCCGGAGGCCGCGGTGCGCGACCTTGCCGGGCTGACGGTGCTGGTGGTGGACGACGCGCGCGACGGCCGCGAGCTGATCGCGCGCATCCTGACCGACTGCCACGCCCGGGTCCGGGTTGCGGCCAGCGCGCGCGAAGCCTTCGAGGCCCTGCGTGCCGAGCGGCCGGACGTCCTGGTGAGCGACCTGGGCATGCCCGAAGTCGACGGCTTCGAGCTGATCGGCTGGGTGCGGGCCCTGCCGCGCGCCGAAGGCGGCCAGCTGCCGGCAATCGCCCTGACCGCCTTCGCCCGGCCGGAAGACCGGCTGAAGGCGCTGGAAGCGGGGTTTTCGACCCATATTTCGAAGCCGGTGGAACCGGGCGAGCTGATCGCCGCAGTGGCTTCGGTGGCCGCGCCCCCTGCACAAATGGTGAATGGCGTCCCCCGCGGCTATGGTCAATAATGATCCTACCCGGACACGCGGCGCTGTCCTACAAGAAATTTTATGAGCTTTGCTAGACTATGAAGAGATGGGAGATGTCCATTCCAAAAGGAAATGGAACACGTTTCCGACAGCATAGAAGAGACCGAGCATGCCGAGCAGACAAGACATTTTGAACGCGAAGATCCTGGTGGTGGACGATTCGCCCGACAATATCGAGCTGATGGAAGAGATATTGCGCGAGGAAGGCTACACCTGTGTCAGTTCGACGATGCTGCCGGAACAGGTGTGCCCGCTGCATCGCGAGCACAACTACGACCTGATCCTGCTCGACCTGCAGATGCCCGGCCTGAACGGCTTCCAGGTCATGAAGGGCCTGAAGGAAATCGAACAGGGCGGCTACCTGCCGGTGCTGGCCCTGACCGCCCAGCCGAGCTTCAAGATTGCCGCGCTCGAAGCCGGGGCCCGCGACTTCATCAGCAAGCCCTTCGACCTGCTCGAGGTGCACAAGCGCATCCACAACATGCTCGAAGTGCGCCTGCTCTACAAGGAGCTGGCCCAGTATTCGCGTGCCCAGCAGGAACTGGCGCTGCACGACGCCCTCACCGGCCTGCCCAACCGGCGCCTGCTGGAAGACCGCATCGAGACCGCCCTCCAGCACGCCAACCGCAGCCACACCAAGGCCGCGATCATGTACCTCGACCTGGATGGCTTCAAGGCGATCAACGACACCTACGGCCACGCCTATGGCGACGACATCCTGAAAATGGTGTCGCAGCGCCTGCTGGCCAGCTCGCGCAAGGAAGACACGGTGGCGCGCCTCGGCGGCGACGAATTCATGGTGGTGCTGGGCGACATCCACTGCCTGGCCGACGCCCAGGGCCCGGCCGCCAAGCTGGTGGAGGCGGTGTCCGAGCCCTACTTCATCAACGACCTCACCCTGCGCCTGTCGACCTCGATCGGCATCAGCATCTATCCAGACGACGCCGAATCGGTGGACGCCCTGATCAGCATCGCCGACTACGCCCTGTACGAAGCCAAGCGCGCCGGCAAGAACCGCTTCTGCTCGCCGGCAGCGAACCGCCAGACGGCGGCCAAGGCGCCGGCGCCGGCCCCGGTGGCTGCACCGGCGGTGGAGACCGCGGCGCATCGTTGAGGGGCCGCCTCCGGGCACACAAGTTCGCCGCGCACCGCCAAAGCAAACGGGCCACAAGCAGCTCCCGCCGCCCATGGCCCGTCCAGGCATGAAAACCGCTAACGCTCAGCGATTCCCGCCCTCATCCTTCTGCAAATACCGGGTATTGATCTCCGCCGTCCGCAAAGCGTCTTCATTGTGCGCCTCGATCGACTGCGCCGCCTGGTGGTCGCGGCTCGCGTCCACCCGGTCCGGCGCCACTTCGATGCGGGTGATGCTGGACTGGACCGACACCGGGTCGCTGGCCGGGAAGGTCATCTCGACGGCGTCGTCGAGCAGGCCTTCTTCTGCCTGGTCCTTGCTGGAAGCGGCGTCGCAGCCGGCCAGGGCCTTGATGGCCATTGCATAATTAACAATCTGCAGGTTGGCCAGGTCGCCCACGGTATGCACGCCGGCGGCGGCAAAGGCACTGGCCTGTTGTTCGTTGACGCCACATAGGCAAGTCAGTGGCGAATTGACGAGCTCACTGAGCGATTTGCCGCGATAATCCTGATTCACGATAGAGTCGATATTCATTGTGTGTCCTTTCATGTAGGCAGCCCCGTCCGCCAGAAAGTCGGTTGAACTGGACGGTTTTACTATCGCACAAGCGCTTCGCTGCGTATGTGCGGCAGCGTACATCGTCACAATGCGCACGATTGAAGTTTTGCCTATTTGCACTTAATTTGCCCGTGATATCATCCTTTGTTATTACGGCGATTTCCTAAACGTAACAAAATTGGGTATGATCTTCCGGAAGGCTCTGCCTTTTGGCGAAAGCATGAAGAACCATCGTGGCACATACTGACAAACCGAAGATCCTGGTCGTAAACGACGATGCCGCCAGCCTGCTAGCGCTGACGAGCCTGCTCGACCAATGGGCGGATGAAAGCAACTACACCGTGCATTCGGCACGATCCGGCCAGGAAGCGCTGCGCCAGGTGCTGCTCCACGATTTCGCCGTGATCCTGCTCGACGTGAACATGCCGGGCATGGACGGATTCGAGACCGCCGAGGCGATCCACCAGCGTGCGCGCTCGGCCGACATCCCGATCATCTTCGTCACCGCTTTCCTGGCCGACGAGATCGACCGTCTCAAGGCTTACCAGCGCGGCGCTGCCGATTTCCTGTTTACCCCGGTGATCCCGCAGATCCTGCACGCCAAGGTCTCGGTGTTCGTGGCGCTGGCCATGAAGAACGAGCAGCTCAAGCGCCAGGCCGAGAAGCTGTCGCAGCGCACCACCGAGCTGACCGCGACCAACCGGCGCCTGGTGCGCGAGATGGAAGAGCGCCGCGATGCCGAGCGCAAGAGCCACGCCAAGGACGAATTCCTCGCCATGCTCGGGCACGAGCTGCGCAACCCGCTGTCGGCGATCAGCAGCGCCTCCTCGCTGATCGGCATGGCGGGCGCCAACACCGAAACCGTCACCCGCGCCAAGCAGATCATCCAGCGCCAGAGCCAGCACCTGTCGCGCATCGTCGACGACCTGCTCGACCTGTCGCGCGCGATGTCCGGCAAAATCCTGCTGGCCCGCAAGCCGACCGACCTGTCCAACCTGGTGTCCGGCTGCCTGGAAACCCTGCGCGCCACCGGCCGCACCGCCGGCTACCGCTTCAGCGTCGACCTGGCCCCGGGCTGGGTCGACGGCGACCCGACCCGCCTCGAACAGATCACCACCAACCTGCTCGACAACGCGCTCAAGTATACGCCCGCGGGCGGCAGCATCGACATCAACGTGGCCCAGTCCGGCGAGGACGTGGTGCTGACCGTGCGTGACAGCGGCGTCGGCATCCCCGAAGAACTGCTGCCTCACGTGTTCGACGTGTTCGTGCAGGGCGCGATCTCGATCGACCGCTCCCAGGGCGGACTCGGCATCGGCCTGTCGCTGGTGCGCCGCCTGGTGGAACTGCACGGCGGCAGCGTCAACGCCGCCAGCTCCGGCACCGGCCACGGCAGCACCTTCATGATCCGCCTGCCGCGCACCGAACCCGTGGTCGTGAACACGGCGCCGCAGAATGCCCTGGGCGACGGCCTCGGCAAGCCCGCGGTGCTGCTGATCGAAGACAATGAAGACGGCCGCGAGATGATGGCGACCATGCTGGCCGCCCACGGCTTCCCGGTCGCCACGGCGGCGGACGGCCTGCAGGGCGTGGCGGCCGCGCTGGCCGGCAAGCCGGCGGCGGCGCTGGTGGACATCGGCCTGCCGGGCATCGACGGCTACGAAGTGGCGCGCCGCCTGCGGCGCGACCCGGCCACCCGCCACATCCGGCTGATCGCCCTGACCGGCTATGGGCTGGCGGAAGACAACCGCCGCGTGATGGAAGCGGGCTTCGACCAGCACCTGGTGAAGCCGGTCAGCATGGACCAGCTGCTGGAAGCACTGGTGCCGGCCGGCGTACAGGCGGCGGACGCGGCCTGAGACGGGCGCCGGCCTGTCCGGCGGCGCCCCGATTGCCCGTTACTGCAGTTCCGCGGCGCGTGCCGCCATCTCCTGACCCAGCGCCTGCAGGTCCAGCTTCAGTTCCTTCATCTTCGGGAACATTTCCTTCTCTTCTTCCTCGACGTGGTGGTCGACCAGCTCGCCCAGCACCTTCACCTTGGCGTCGTACAGGTCGTCGCCCGGGTCCATTTCCTGGATCTGGGCGATCAGGTCCTTGGCCGACGCGTGTTCGACCACGGCTTCGTCCACCATGTCTTCGGTCTCCTTGGTCGCTTCGCGCACTGCCGGATACAGGATTTCTTCCTCGATCGTGGTGTGCATGATGAGCGCCTGGCAGATCTCGTCGGCCAGTTTTTTCTTGCTGACCTTGGCGCGGTCGGTCATGTTCTCGAATTTCTCGAACATGGCGTGGACTTCGCGGTGCTGCCCGGTCAGCAGCGTGATGGCATCCTGCGGTTTGCTTGCGGTCGTCATTGTAGTACCCCCGTTTTTTTGACTCTGTCTGTTGGTAAGGTGGCATCTGCCACGCCCCAAGCTTCGCCGGAATCCGCCAACGCGACTGTACGGCAGCACACGCTGTCACCTGTTCCCCGGCCGCCACGCTGCACCGCCATTGCGCGCCGCCGAAACGCCAACTGTTGTATGATTTGGGAAACTTTTAACCGAGCCTACGATGACCGAACAGGCACATCTGCGGGCCGACCCGGCCGCTGCCGCAAGCACGGCGCCGGGCGCGGACCGCACCGCTGAACTCACCGAGATGCTGGGCTACCTCGCCGCCTGCTGGGACGAGGAACGCCGCCTGCTGGCACGCCAGCTGCACGACAGCCTCGGCTCGTCGATGACGGCGCTGACCATGCACCTGGCGCTGCTCAGCCAGCACATCCCGGCCGACAACCAGTCGATGCGCGACCGCAGCGCGCAAATGAAGCAGCTGCTGGCGAACATCATCGAGACCAACCGCAAGATGCAGCTCGATCTGTGGAACGACAAGCTCGAGTTCCTCGGCCTGAAGGCCGCCCTGGCCGAACTGGTGCCGGGCTTCGGCGCGGCGCACGGCATCAAGGCGCGCGCCAGCCTGCCCGACGAGGACGCCACCTATACCCGCACCCAGGGCGTGGTGCTGCTGCGTTGCGCCGAGGAAGGCCTGCGCAACGTGGCGGCGCATGCGCGCGCGACCGAAGCCGAGGTAATCCTGGACGACGACGGCGAACAGGTGATGCTGACCGTGCGCGACAACGGCGCCGGCCCGCCGCGCGGCGACGACATTCTGGAGTCCACCAGCTGTCATGGCCTGCGCCTGCTGCGCGAGCGCGCCCGCTTCCTGGGCGGCACGCTGGAACTCGGCGCAGGCGAGTCGGGCGGCGCCGTGCTGCGCATGACCCTGCCGAAGCAGGCGCCGCGCGCCTGACGCCTCATTCCCTGCTGGGATAGGTTCTTAGTGCAGCTTCACCAGCGGCGTGGCGCGCCGCACCAGGAAGCGCGCCAGTGCCAGCACCCCGGTGCGCATCGTCCCCAGCACCGCACGATGGTGCATCAGGTGCAGGCTGGTGTACATCATGCGCGCCATCGTGCCCTGCACGAACCAGCTGGCGCCGCGCAATGATCCCATCAGGCTGCCGACGCTCGTGTCACGGCCGACCGACACCAAGGAGCCGTAGTCGCGGTATTCATACGGCCGGTCCTGCGGCGCCTGCCCTTTGGACTTGCGGATAAAGCTGGTCACCAGGTAGTCGGCCTGCTGGTGGGCGGCCTGGGCGCGCGGCGGCACCGCATTGCCATTGCCGTCGACGCAGGCGGCGCAGTCGCCCAGCGCATAGATGTCGTCCGCCCCTTTCACGCGCAGGTGCGCGTCGACCTCGACCTGCCCGCCTTTCGCGGTCGGCAGGCCCAGCGCGGCCAACAGGTCGGGCGCCTTGATGCCGGCCGCCCAGACGCACAGCTTGGCAGGGTAGACATTGCCGTCCTTGTCGATCACCTTGTCGCGGTCGATCTGGGTGACCCGGCAATTGGTGACGACGCGGATGCCGCGCTTGGCCAGCAGGTCGCTGGCCGCCGCCGATACCTTTTCGGGCAAGGGCGCCAGCACGCGCGGCGCCCCTTCCAGGATGGTGATGCGCACGTCGCGCTTGACGTCGAGCTGGTCGAAGCCATAGGTGACGTAGGCGCCGGAAGCTTCGCGCAGTTCGGCCGCCAGCTCCACGCCGGTGGCGCCGCCGCCGATGATCACCACGTCCAGGCCCCTGCCCTTGCCTTCTTCGTGTTCCTGTTCGGCGGCCAGCATCAGGCGCAGCATGCGCAGGCGGAAGCGCTCGGCGTCTTCGGTGGCATTCAGGGAGATGGTGTTTTCCTGCGCGCCGGGCACGCCGAAATAATTCGAGGTGCTGCCGACCGCCAGCACCAGCGAGCCGTAATGGATGCGGCGCTCGGGCAGGACTTCGTCGTTGTCGGTGGCGGCGACGATCGCGCCCACCGTGATGGTCTTCGCTGCCGCATCCAGCGCCGTCATCGGCCCGAACACGAAATTGAAGCCATTGTCATGCGCCAGCATTTGGTAGGACAGGCCTTCCTGGTGGATGTCCAGGGTGCCGGCCGCCACCTCGTGCAGCGAGGGTTTCCAGATGTGGTAAAGCCGGCTGTCCACCAGCGTCACCTTCGACGGGCCGAGCTTGCGGCCCAGTTTGCAGGCCAGTTCGAGGCCGCCCGCACCGCCACCCACGATCACGATTTCGCTACGCAAAGTAAGTCTCCGTCATGGCGCCCGTCCGGCAATGCCAGCACATGGGCGATGTGGCAATCTTACTACGTTGGCGCAAAGCGCGTGCTACCTGCCGCTGGTGTAGCATGGCGCGACCACCGACACGAAAGGACGCCATGAACCAGCGTTTCCGGCCGATCACGCACCTGGGCCTTGGCGGCACCGGGCTGGGCGACATGTACCACACCACGGGCGACGAGGCGGCCCACACCACCGTCGGCGCGGCATGGGAAACGGGCATCCGCTACTTCGACACGGCGCCGCACTACGGCACCGGCCTGTCCGAGCACCGCTTCGGCCAGGCCCTGCGCAGCCGTCCGCGCGAACAGTACACGCTGTCGACCAAGGTCGGACGGCTGCTGGTGCCCGACCCGGCCGGCGACATCGCCCCGCCCTTCGTATCCTCGCTGCCCTTCCGGCGCATGACCGACTACACGGCGGCGGGCGCGCGCCGCTCGGTCGAGGACAGCCTGCAGCGGCTGGCCCTGGGCAGCATCGACATCGTCTACGTGCACGACCTGTCGCCCGACCACTTGGGAGATCAGTTCGATCACCATTACCGGATCGCGGCCGGCGCGGGCGGCGCCTTCGAAGAGCTGGTGCGGATGCGCGAGGAAGGCCTGATCAAGGGCTGGGGCCTGGGCGTGAACACGGTCGAGCCCTGCCTGCGCGCGCTGCACGATTCCGACCCCGACATCTTCCTGCTGGCCGGGCGCTACACGCTGATGGAGACCACGCCCCTGGCGGAACTGTTCCCGCTGTGCGCCGAGCGCGGCGCGGGGATCGTGCTGGGCGGTCCATTCAACTCCGGCTTCCTGGCCGGCGGCGAGCATTACGACTACGTGCCCGCCAAGCCGCAGCATCATGAACGCCGCGAACGCCTGCGCCGGGTGGCGGCACGCCATGGGGTCGACCTGCCCGCGGCAGCGCTGCAGTTCGGCGCGGCCCATCCGGTGGTGGCCGCGACCATCCCGGGCGCCAGCAGCACCCGGCACCTGCGTCGCAATGCGGACCTGATGGCGGTGAAGATTCCGGCGTCCTTCTGGCAGGAGCTGGTGCACGAAGAGCTGCTGCCGCCGGAGGCGCCGCTGCCGGAATAGCCCCCCCGCGCAGGCTTCCTTAGTCGTGGCCCTTGCCGTGGCCCTTGTCCTTGTCCTTGTGCTTGTGCTTGTGCTTGCCATGGCCGCGGTCATGATCCCTGCCGTGGTCACGATCGTCGTAACGGTCGTCGCCGCGTCCACGGTCGTCGTAGCGTTCACGGTAGTGCACTTCGCGGTAGCGCGGCGCGTACACGTCCGAGTACCAGCGGTCCTGCACGAACAGCACCGGCTGGCCGCAGGCGCCGTACTTGCGGCAATGCTTGCTCCAGTTCTTGCGGTGGCCCGGCGGCACGCGCAGGTAGACCGGCTGGGCGCGCACGCGCTCGTAGCGCTCGACGATGATCGGCTGCGCCACATAGACCGGCGGCGGACCGAAGTCGCCGATGTCGAGGCGGCCGTAGAAGCCGGGCTGGCCGACGCTGATGCTGACGTTGGTCTGGGCCAGGGCCGGGAAGGAAGCCGCCGCGAGGGCTGCGCAGAGAATCAGGGCTTTCATGGGTGCCTCTCATTTTGCATTGATGAGCGCACTTTACCATTGGAAACAGCAATCCTTATGTGCGCCAGGCCACACTCTTACACTCTGCGCAACTTTTAACATTCCCTTACATCTACATGTTACGGAACAGCGCCATGAAGGGCTGGCTCACCGCCAGGGTCTCGGGCCGGTTCTTCAGGCGCAGGGTGCCGCGCCCGCTCTCGTCGCGCGAGACACCGGCCACCGCGCGCAGGTTGACGATGGTCGAGCGGTGCACCTGCTTGAACATGGTCGGGTCCAGCACGTCCAGCAGGTCGCGGATGGGCTTCCTCAGCAGGGCTTCGCCGTCAGCCGTCATCACCACCGTGTACTTGCTGTCGGCCTGGAAGTAGGCCACGTCGTCGACCAGGATCAGGCGCGTCTCCTGCCCGCGGCTGGCGGTCAGCCATACCAGCGGCGGCGCCTTTGGCTGCGGCGGCGCGACCGTCGCCAGCTGCTGCAGCAGCGCCTGCAGCAGCCGCACGTCCGGTCCGCCCTTCGCCAGGCGCTCGCGCAGTCGTCCCACCGTGCCGGCCAGGCGCTCGCGCGCCACCGGCTTGAGCAGGTAATCCACGGCCCCGCGCTCGAAGGCATCGATCGCATACTGGTCGTAGGCCGTGACGAACACCACCTCGGTCTTGATCCCCGCCTCGACCAGGCTGGAAGCCACTTCCAGCCCGCTCAGGCCCGGCATGCGAATGTCGAGGAATACCACTTGCGGGCGGTGCTCGGCGATCGCTTCCAGCGCGCTGCCGCCGTCTTCGCAGGCGGCGACGATGTCGAGTTCCGGCCATACCTGCCCCAGCAGCTGCACCAGCGATTCACGCAGCAGCGTCTCGTCTTCGGCGACGACGCATTTGAGGCGCTCAGTCATGATAGGCTCCCGCGGCCTTGACGGCGCCGCTCAGGGTGGTGGTGCCGTTGACGGCGTTCGGCACCGTGATGGTGGCTGCCACGCCGTTCGGGAAGTTGGCCACGATCGAGAATGAAGCCGCATTGCCGTAGGCCAGGCGCAGGCGTTCGCGCACATTGCGCAGCCCCACCCCGGTGCCGCCGCCCTCGGCCGTGAAGCCGCGGCCGTCGTCGGCCACCGTCACCGCCACCGCGCTGTCTACCTGGCGCGCCAGGATCCACACGGTGCCGCCGCCCGGCTTCGGTTCCAGCCCGTGCTTGATCGCGTTCTCGACCAGGGTCTGCAGCATCATGGTCGGGAACAGCACCCCGCGCAGCGGTTCCGGGACGTCGATCTGCAGCTGCAGGCGCGGGCCCATGCGGATTTTGAGGATGTCGAGGTAGGCGCGCGCGCGCTCCAGCTCTTCGCCGATGGTCGAGGGTGCGTCCTCGGTGCGCGGCAGCGAGTGGCGCAGGTACTGGATCAGGTTTCCGAGCATTTCGTCGGCGCGCGCCGGGTCGGTCCGGGTCAGCACCTGGGCGCTGGCCAGGGTGTTGTACAGGAAGTGGGGCTCGACCTGGGCGTGCAGCAGGTTCAGCTTGGCCACCGTGAGTTCCTTCTCGGTGGCGGTCTGGCGCACCCGGGCCGCCTCGCCGCGGCGGCGCTCGGCCACGCGGCGGGTGACGGCGCGCACGACGGCTTCGGCATTTTCCAGGTCGGTGCCATGGTCGACCAGGAACAGGTCGGTCCAGGCCGCCGGCTCAGGCTCGCAGATCAGGGTCACGCTGCCGGCGTCGTCGCCGTTCGGGGTGACGGTGGCCAGGATCTGGTTGCGGTGGGCGCCGAAACGGTCGAGCGCCCAGCTGGCGACCTGCCCCTCGCCCTGGTGACGGCCGTGGCCGCCGTAGGGATCGATGCGGGCCACCTTGGCGCGCACCTGCAGGCTGTCGCGGGCCGAGTCGACGATCTCGATGCCCGGCAGTTCGCGGATCGCGGCGTCGATCAGGTCGAAGGCCTCGCCGGCCTCGAAGGGGATCTCGATCTGGCGGCGCTGGCGGTTCGACAGCGTGCTGCCGTTGACGACGCCCGCCACCAGGCGCACCCGGCGGATGTGCGAGAACACACCGGAGGCCACCCAGGTGCCGAGCAGCAGCGCGCCCACGGCGAACCAGCCGCCGGGATCGCGGTCCAGGGGTTCGAAGATGGTCTCGTTGAGGAGGATGCACAGGAACAGGTAGCAGCCGAGCCAGGCCAGCAGCAGCCGTCCGAGGTGAATAATGCTTGCGATCATGATGTTCTTTCAGAAGGAAGGGCAGCGCCAGATTAAGTCCGGTCTCGATTGCCAGGTGACATTATGCGACGGAGCCGGGATAGCGGCGACGAAACCGGTCCCCATCGGCACAAAAAAACCGTTGCACATTGCCCTCACCCGCCTGCTGTTTTTCCGCTGCCGGCGGACTGTGCGGCTACAATGCCCGCTGATTTGAATTCGAAAGGTTTTCCAGCATGGCACTCAAGCACACCCTCTTTGCCCTCGCCGCCATCACCATCGGCGCCTCGGCCCACGCCCAGCTCGGCGCGGCCGTTACCGCCGACCTCGGCACCACCGGCGCCGGCCTGCACCTGGTCGTCCCGATGGAGCGCAACCTGAACGGCCGCTTCGGCGCCAACTACCTCAAGCACGATTTCGAAAAGCGTTCGGGCCTGGTCGACTATAAGCTCGACGGCAAGCTGGCGACCTTCGACGTGCTGTTCGACTGGTATGTCATCCCGCAGAGCAGCTTCCGCCTGACCGGCGGCCTTGTGTACAACGGCACCCGCTTCAAGGCGGTCGGCGTGCCGAGCGCCAGCGGCAGCTTCACCTTCAACGGCAACACCTACTCGACCAGCGACATCGGCCGGCTCGAGGGCGATGTGAGCTTCCGCCGCGCCGCACCCTATATCGGCATCGGCTGGGGCAATGCCCTGACCCCGAACAAGCGCTGGAACTTCGCTACCGACATCGGCGCCCTCTACCAGGGCAAGGCCCAGGTCAACCTGATCCCGCGCGGCTGCACCACCTCCAATGCCGTGTGCGGCAAGCTGGCCAGCGACGTCGCCGTCGAGGAACTGCGCCTGAGCGAAGAAGCCTCGGACTACAAGATCTATCCGGTGCTGCGCGCCAGCATGTCGTACAGCTTCTAAACCCGTATGTATTTCGGGCGCGGACTGGCGTATGATGGAATCTCTTAGCAAGGAGCCATCATGCCACCGCGCCGCTTCTTTCCGATGAGCCTGGTTTTCGCCTGCCTCCTGATGGGCGGCTGCAAGGACCAGCGCGAGCCGGCCAAGCCGATCGTCGACCTGTCGGATATCGTCGTTTCCGCCTGATCGGACGCTTTCGCCTCGCAAGGCGGCCTCCGGCACGGTAAACTACGGCCTATACATTTATTCGCCGTAAGGTTCCCATGCCCTTTGCTTCCCTTGGATTGATCGAACCGATCGTCCATACCCTCGTTTCGCTCGACTACACCACCCCGACCGCCGTGCAGGAGCAGGCGATTCCTGCCGTACTGTCCGGCAAGGACGTCATGGCCGCGGCCCAGACCGGCACCGGCAAGACTGCCGGCTTCGCCCTGCCGATCCTGCAGCGCCTCTTCAAGAAAAGCACGCCGGTCGGCAGCAATGCCGTGCGCGCCCTGGTGCTGGTGCCGACCCGCGAGCTGGCCGAGCAGGTGCACGAGAGCTTCCGCACCTATGGCGCCGGGCTGAACCTGCGCACCATGGTGGCCTACGGCGGGGTCAGCATTAATCCGCAGATGATGAACTTGCGCAAGGGCGTCGATGTGCTGGTGGCCACGCCGGGCCGCCTGCTCGACCTGCACCGCCAGAATGCCGTGAAGTTCAACGAAGTGACGACCCTGGTGCTGGACGAGGCCGACCGCATGCTCGACCTCGGCTTCTCGAAAGAACTCGACCAGGTGTTCGCGGCCCTGCCCAAGAAGCGCCAGACCCTGCTGTTCTCGGCCACCTTCTCGGACCAGATCCGCGCCATGGCCAACCAGCTGCTGCGCGAGCCGGTGCGCATCGAGGCGTCGCCGCGCAATACCACCGTCAGCGCAGTCAAGCAGTGGCTGGTCACGGTCGACAAGAAGCGCAAGCCCGAGCTGTTCCTGCACCTGCTAAAGAAGCACGGCTGGACCCAGGTGCTGGCCTTCGCCAAGACCCGCAAGGGCGTGGACGAGCTGGTCGGCCTGCTGGACGCCAAGCGCATCCCGGCCGACGCCATCCACGGCGACAAGCCGCAGCCGGCGCGCCTGCGCGCGCTCGAGCGATTCAAGGCCGGCGATGTGAAAGTGCTGGTGGCGACCGACGTCGCCGCGCGCGGTCTCGACATCGACGACCTGCCGGTGGTGGTGAACGTCGATCTGCCGATCGTGGCCGAGGACTACGTGCACCGCACCGGCCGTACCGGACGCGCCGGGGCCTCGGGCGAGGCGGTCTCGCTGGTCTGCGCCGACGAAGTGGAATACCTGGCGGCGATCGAGGCGTTGACCCGCCAGACCCTGGAGCGGGCGGAAGAAGGCGGGTTCGAGCCGGAGCACCGGGTGCCGGTGACGGAAGCGGGCGGGAAGATCGTCAAGAAGCCGAAGAAGCCCAAGAAGCCCAAGGGGGACGCGAAGGTGGTGCAGGAAGACGTGCGCTTCAGGCGCTGAAATCCCGCGTCACAGCACGAGGCGCATCTCGCGCATGCCTTCCAGGCCGGTCGACTTCACCGTGAAGCCCAGCTTCTTGACCATGCCCGTGATCCGCGAATTCTGGGGCAGCGCCTCCCCCACGATCTCGCGCGTGCCGCGCGAACGGCAGTAGTCGATCAGCTTCTGCATCATGATCTTCCCCAGCCCCATGCCCTTCAGGTCCGAGCGCACCGTCACCGCGAATTCCGCCGTGATGTTGTCCGGATCGGCCACCACCCGCCCCACCGCCAGCGTCTCCGCCACGCCTTCCGCATTGAGCCTGGTGGCGATGAAGGCCATCTCGCGGTCGTAGTCGATCTGGGTAAAGCGCGCCAGCTGCGAAGGCTGGAGCTCGCGGATGCGCACGAACATCCGGTAGCGCACGTCGTCCGGCGTGAGCGCGTCGAAAAAGGCCAGGTGGGCCGGGCCGTCCTCGGGCCGGATCGGCCGCAGCAGCAGTGGCGCGCCCTGCCATTCGATGGTTTGCTCCAGCTCGCGCGGATAGGGCCGGATCGCGAGCCGGTCCAGGGTGCTGCCGGAACGGTCGGCCAGGGCCAGGCGCATGCGCGCATCCAGCACGGTCGCGCCGCGGCTGTCGGCCAGCAGCGGGTTCAGGTCCAGCTCGACGATCTCGGGGATGTCCGAGACCATGCGCGAGACCTGCACCAGCGCGGCCAGCACCGCGTCCATGTTCACCGCCGGCCGGTTGCGGTAGCCGGCCAGCAGCCGGGCGACCCGGGTGCGGTCGACCAGGTCGCGTGCCAGCACCAGGTTCAGCGGCGGCAGGCCCACCGCATAGTCGTGCGTGACCTCCACCGTCACCCCGCCCTGCCCGAACACGATAACCGGCCCGAACACCGGATCGAGGGCCGCGCCCGCGATCAGCTCATGCCCGTTGCTGCGCCGGACCATGGCCTGCACCGAATAACCCTCGAAGCGCGCCTGCGGGAACAGTTCGGCGAGGCGCCGGCGCATGCGGGTGGCCGAGGCGCGCACGCCTTCGTCGCTGTCGAGGTCGAGCGTCACGCCGCCGAAATCCGACTTGTGCATCACGTCCGGCGTCAGGATCTTGACCGCCACCGGATAGCCGATGCGCCGGGCCGCGCTCACCGCTTCCTCGATGCCGGCGGCCTGGCGCGTCTCGACCACCGCCATGCCGTAGGTGCGCAGGATCGCCTTGGTCTCGGGGTCGGACAGCAAGTAGCGCCCGCCCGCGATGGCTTCGCGCACCAGGGCGCGCGCCGCGGCGCGGTCGGGCGCCACCGTGCCGGCCATCGAGGGCGGCACTTCCATCAAGAGGTTCTGGTTGCGCCGGTAGTGCACCAGCTGCATGAAGCCGGCCACCGCGTCTTCCGGCGTGCGGAAGGCCGGCAGCCGCGCGCCGGAAGCGATCGCGCGCGCTTCCGATACCGCAGCCCCGCCCAGCCAGCACGAAAGCAGGGTCTTGGAAGCGCTGCGCACCAGCGGCGCGATGGCGTTGGCGACGTCACGGCTGGCGACCGTGGCGGTGGGCGACTGGATCACCAGCACCGCATCGATGCCCGGGTCCTGCAGCAGGATCTCGAGGGTCTGGCGGTACAGTTCGGGCGCCGCCCCGCCCTGCAGGTCGACCACGTTGCCGCGCCCCCAGCCCGGCGCCAGCAGCGTATCCAGGCGCGCCCGCGCCGCGCCGGAGAACTGCGCCTCGACCCCGCCGCCATGGGCCAGCGCGTCGCGCGCCAGCACGCCCGGGCCGGCGCCGTTGCTGACGATGGCCAGGCGCTCGCCGTGCAGCGGACGCGCATAGGCCAGGGTCTCGGCCGCCGAGAACAGCTGGTCGGTGGTGGTCACGCGCAGCATGCCGGCGCGCCGGATCGCGGCGTCGAAGACGTCGTCGCGGCCCGCCAGCGCCCCGCTTTCGCTGGCGGCGGCCGGCAGCGGATCGTCTTCGCGTCCGGCCTTCAGCACCAGCACCGGCTTGCTGCGCGCCGCGGCCCGCGCCGCCGACATGAACTTGCGTGCATAGCGCAGGTCCTGCAGGTAGAGCAGGATGGCGGAGGTGCCGCCGTCGCTGGCCAGGTAATCGAGCACGTCGCCCAGGTCGACGTCGGCGGCGTCGCCCAGCGCGATGAAGTGCGAGAAGCCGATGCCGCGCGTGCGCGCCCAGTCCAGCACCCCGACCATCAGCGCGCCCGATTGCGACACGAAGGCGATCCGCCCCGGCAGCGCGCCGCTGGTGGCGACGCTGGCGTTCAGGCCGAGGCCAGGCGCCAGCAGGCCGGCGCTGTTCGGCCCCAGCAGGCGCAACAAATACGGGTTGGCGGCATCGAGCATGGCCTGGCGCAGGCTGCGCCCGCGCGCTTCCCGTCCATCCGCCACGCCGCTGCTCAGGACCACCGCCGCGCGGGTGCCGCGCTCGCCCAGCTGGCGCACGATGGCGGGAATGGTGGCCGGCGGCGTGCAGATCACGGCCAGCGCAGGCACCGAGGGCAGCTCGGCCACGCCGGCGTAGCAGCGCCTTCCCGCCAGCTCGCCGTACTTGGGATTGACCGGCCAGACCTCGCCCTTGAAGCCGCCGGCCAGCAGGTTGTGCAGCAGCGTCGCGCCCAGGCTGCCCGGCCGCTCGGAGGCGCCGACCAGGGCCAGCGACTTCGGTGCGAACAGGTGCGCGAGGTTGCGTACGCTCATGCCGGAGACCTTTCCTCGGTGACAGCGGGCGCCCCTGCGCCTCGCCTGGAAGGATAGCGCCGCTTTGCAAGGCGGCGCGCACCGGACCGTTCAGTGCCGGCGGAGGATGCCGCGCCGCCCGCGCCGCGCGGGCGGGAGCGCGCGCAAGGCGTGCGACTGGGCCTGCATGGCGCGCATCATGCTGTCCGCCATGATGCGGGTATGCGTCTCGAGGGTCGGCGTGTCGATGCCGCGCTCCATCACCTGGTCCCGGAACATGCGCGCTTCATCGAGCTCGCGAACGGCGACGCAGGCCAGGATGGCGGAGGTCGGTTGGGGCGGAACCGCGTAGAAGCGGAGGCGAAACCGGCTGTCGAGCAGCACGCTGCCCGCCAGGAAACGCTCGAGGCCCACGTCGAACAGCACGTGGGCGATCACCTCGGCCGCGCGGCCGGCGATGTCTTCCTGGTTTCTCCTGCGGTGCGGGCCGAACAGGCGTAACAGCGTGTGCATGCGTCCTCCAAGTCGATGCACTCAGCATACTAACAGTCGCTTCAAAGCTCAGCAATACCGGCGGCCTATAACTTTGCCAGCAGATCGATCAACTGCTGCGGCGCCACCGGCTTGGTCAGGTGCTCGTCGAAGCCCGCCGCCAGCGAGGCCGCGCGGTCTTCCTGGCGCCCGCGCCCGGTGACCGCCACCAGGAAGGGCCGCGGCGTGCGCCGCGACAGGATGCTTGCGACTTCCAGCCCATCGACCTCCGGCATGCCCAGGTCGAGCACCACGATGTGGGCCGGGTGTTCGTGGTACAGGCGCAGGGCCTGGGCCCCGTCATGCCCGACGTCCACCGTCGCCCCTTCGGAGCGCAGCAGCCAGGCCAGGGAGTCGGCGGCATCGACGTTGTCGTCCGCCACCAGCACGTGCTTGCGCAGGCGCGTGCCGCCGGCCGCCTGTTGTTCGGCCGCGTCGACCGCGGGCGCCGGCTGGATCGCCGGCAGCCGTACGCTGAAGCGCGATCCCTGCCCCGGGCCTGCGCTGTGGGCCTCCAGGCGCCCACCGTGCAGCTCCACCAGGCCCTTGGCCAGCGACAGCCCGATGCCCAGTCCGCCCTGCGCCAGGTGGCTGGAGCTCGACACCTGCACGAAGGCGTCGAACACGCGCGCCAGCATGTCCGGCTCGATCCCGATGCCGTTGTCGCACACGCTCACCTGCGCTTCGCCGTCGCTCTCCTGCAGCTGGATCTCGATGCGCCCGCCCGGCGGCGTGTACTTGGCGGCATTGTTGATCAGGTTCGCCAGCACCTGGGTCAGGCGCAGCGCATCGGCATCGACCCACACCGGCTCGTCGCACAGGTCGAGCGCGACGGCGTGGCGCCCGGCCTCGATCAGCGGCATGCTGGTCTGCAGGGTGTCGCGCAGCAGGCGTCCCAGCTCCAGCGGCGCGCGGTGCAGTTCGATCTTGCCGCGGCTGATGCGGGTCACGTCGAGCAGGTCGTCGAGCAGGCGCGCCATCTGGGCGGTCTGGCGCCCGACCATCGCGGCGATCCATTCGATGCGATCCTGGGCCAGCCCCTTGCCGCGCAGGAGCGAAGCGGCGTTGGCGATCGGCGCCAGCGGGTTGCGCAGCTCGTGCGCCAGGGTGGCGATGTAGACGTCCTTGCGGCGGTCGGCCTCCTTCAGGCCTTCCATCGCTTCCTCGCGCTCGCTGACGTCGAGCACCAGCGAGAATACCCGGTCGATGTGCCCTTCCTCGTCGTGCAGCACCGAGTTGTACCACTCGCAGCTCAGGGTGCGGCCGTCGCGCGTGCGGTTGCGGTTGCTCGACTTGACGTAGCGCGTGGCCGAATCGAGCAGGCGTCCCATCGCGCCCGCCACCTTGCCGGCATCCTCTTCATGGATCACCGGCAGCGCGTCGATGCGCCGTCCCACCGCCTCGTGGGCGCTCCAGCCGAACAGTTCCTCGGCACGCTTGTTCCACAGGCGGATCACGAAGTCGCGGTCCCACTCGATCACCGCCAGCGGGGTGTTCTCGATCAGGTAGCGGGTCTGGTCCAGCGCGCGCGCCAGCGCGGCGCTGGCTTCGGTGCGTTCGGTGACGTCGTCCAGCACGATCACCGCCGCCGCCAGGTCGGCCGCGCCATCGCGCAGCGGCGCGCCGCTCACGGTGTAGACGCGCCGCCCGTCGCGCGTCAGGCTTTCGAGCACGGCGTCGTCGAAGGTCTCGCCGGCGATCGCGCGCCGCACCGGTGCGCCGATCAGGGACAGCATCGCCGCCGGACCGGGCATGCCCTCCTTTCCGGTGTGCTCGAAGCGCCCGGCCATCTGTTCGGCCTGGTCGTTGGCCATCACGCAGCGGCCCTCGCGGTCGACGATCAGGACGCCGTCGGGCAGCTGGCGCAGCACCTCGCCGAGCAGGCTTTGCCACTGGGCGCGGGCGCGCGTCTCGAACATCTCTTCGACGGTATCGCGCAGGCGCGCGTGCAGGGCGATGTTGTCGATGGCAACGGCGCCCAGCACGAACAGCGAGGCCGACAGGCCGTACATGCGCCCGGCGTAGAAGCCGAGGTCGAAACGGCCGCCGTTGAGCAGGCAGGACAGCAGGATCTCGAAGGCCCAGGCCGACATCGAGATCGTCAGCCAGACGTCGAGCACGGCGCGCGGGCGCTTGCACGCGGTCTTCCACAGGGCGACCAGGGAGAGCGCCAGCACGGCGGCACTGATCCAGCGGTAGGCGGGACGGAAGCGCTGTCCGTCCATCATCTCGGGCAGGTAGGGCGCCCCGCTGGTGCAGAGCAGCACCAGCAACGCGACGAACAGCGCCGTCAGCAGCGTGCCGACCCGCAGGAAATGGGCCGGCAAGGGGCGCCGGTAGCTGCTCGCATAGCCGATCACGAACAGCGGAAACAGCGCATGCCAGATCATGAACAACCAGGAAGTGGTCTGGTCGTTCCCGCCCAGCACGCCGTGGGCCGAGAACAGGCCCGGGAACGTCAGCATGTGGGCCAGCGCGATCAGGGCAGTGAAAAAAAAGCCCAGCGTCAGGATGCCGAGCGACCATGATCGGCTGGTGTGGACGTGGCCCAGCAGCAGGATGCCGGTGAGCAGGTTGCTGCCGATGAGCACCGACTGGTACATCGGGATGAATTCCGGGGCCACCGGCAGCGCCGTGCGCGCGAACGGGGCCAGCAGCGCGAACAGCGCGGCCAGCACGCCGAGCACCACCAGGACGCTGCGCAGCTGCGCCCCGGAGGGAGGGTGTTTCGCAAGATCTGCCGGTTCCGCCAAAACACCGTTTCGCATCTGTCATCCCGGGGGAATGCTGTTCGAGAAGTCGTATTCCGTCCGTGCGTCTGCCTTTATTCAACGTGCTTAAAAATATAACGCATTTTTACCGAAACTGAGCACTAGTTTTTCCGGATATTTCAGGATCGGGCGCGCACCGGATAGCCGGCGGCATCGATCGCCGCGACGATCCGCTCGAGGTCGGCGTCGCTGTCGATCGTTACGCGTTTGCTCGGCAGGTCGACGCTGACCTTGGCAGCCGCGTCGACGCCCTGCACGGCCTTGGTGACGCGGCCGACGCAATGTCCGCAGCTCATGTCTTCGACGGTCAATGTATGCATGTTTGGTACTCCTGGTTGAATGGGCGCTTCGGCCCGGTGGGTAATGGAAGTCTGTTGCGTGGATGCCTCGCTCGGGCGCCAGCCGCGCAGCAGCAGCGCATTCGCCACCACGCTCACGGAACTGAGCGCCATCGCCGCGCCGGCCAGCACCGGGTTGAGGAAGCCGAAGGCCGCCAGCGGGATGCCGACCACGTTGTAGACGAAGGCCCAGCCGAGGTTCTGGCGGATCTTGGCGTAGGTGCGCTGCGAGATCGCCACCGCATCGGCCACCAGGCCGGGGTCGCTGCGCATCAGGGTGATGCCGGCGGTCTGCATGGCGACCTCGGTACCGCTCGCCATCGCGATGCCGACGTCGGCCGCGGCCAGCGCCGGGGCGTCGTTGATGCCGTCGCCGACCATCGCCACCCGGCCGTTGGCCTCCATCAGCTCGGTCACCACGCGTGCCTTGTCGCCCGGCAGCACGCCGGCATGATAGCGTTCGATGCCGGCTTGGGCGGCGACGGCGCGCGCGGCGCCCTCGCTGTCGCCGGTCAGCATCACCGCTTCGATGCCCATGTGGCGCAAGCGCGCCACCGCGGCGGCGGCGCCGGGTTTCAGGGTGTCGCCGAAGGCCAGCAGCCCGGCGACCTCGAGGCTGCCCGCGCCGCCGGCCTGGCGCAGCGCCAGCCAGGACACGGTGCGTCCCTGTGCTTCGTGGGCGGCGGCCCGGGCTTCCAGCTCGCCAAGTGCCGCGCCCTGCTCCCGCATCAGGCGGGCGTTGCCGAGCAAGACCGTCGCAGCGCCGACCACGGCCTCGACGCCGCGGCCCGGCAGCGCACGCGCCTCCGCCGCCGGCAGCAGGCTGGTACCGCGCTCGGTGGCGGCGTCGAGCACCGCCCGGGCCAGCGGATGGCTGCTGGTCTGCTGGACGGCGGCGGCCAGCTGCAGCACCCGCGCCGGGTCCGCGCCCTCCACGGCCACCAGTTGCGGCCTGCCCTCGGTCAGGGTGCCGGTTTTGTCGAACACCACCACCCCGAGCGCATGGGCGGTTTCCAGCGCCTCGGCGTCCTTGATCAGGATGCCGTGGCGCGCCGCCGCTCCGGTGCCGACCATGATCGAGGCCGGCGTCGCCAGTCCGAGCGCACAGGGACAGGCGATCACCTGCACCGCCACCGCGTTCAGCAGCGCCGTCTGCCAGTCGCCGGTCGCCAGGCCCCAGCCGAGCAGGGTGGCGAGCGACACCAGCAGCACCACCGGCACGAACACGGCGCTCACCCGGTCCACCAGGCGCTGGATCGGCGCCTTGACGGCCTGCGCATCCTCGACCATGCGGATGATCTGCGACAGCATGGTTTCGGCGCCGACCGCGGTGGCGCGCACCAGCAGCAAACCCTCGAGGTTCACGGCGCCGCCGGCCACGCGCTCGCCCGGCCCTTTGGCCACGGGCAGGCTCTCGCCGGTCAGCAGGGATTCGTCGAGGTGGCTGCGTCCTTCTTCCACGCTGCCGTCGGCGGGCACGCGCTCGCCCGGCCGCACCACCATCAGCTCGCCCACGCGCAGTTCGGCCAGTGGAATCGGCAGGTCGGCGCCGCCGCGCCGCACCAGCGCTTCCTCGCTGCGCAGCGCCTCCAGCGCCCCGATCGCCGCCACCGCCTGGCGCTTGGCGCGGGCTTCGAGCCACTTGCCGAGCAGGACCAGGGTGATCACCACGGCCGAGGATTCGAAGTACAGGTGGGGGGCGCCGTGGTGGCTGGGCCGCAATAGCAGGTAGAGCGACAGGCCGTAGGCGGCGCTGGTGCCGATCGCGACCAGCAGGTCCATGTTGCCGCTGCCGGCGCGCAGGGCCTTCCAGCCGGCGCGGTAGAAGCGCGCGCCGAGCCAGAACTGCACCGGCGTCGCCAGCGCCAGTTGCAGCCAGCCGGGCAGCATCCAGTCGAGGCCGAAAGGCTGGGCCAGCATCGGCGCTACCAGCGGGATGCTCAGCAGGACCGCGGCGGCGACCGGCCACCAGGCCGGCAGGCCGCTGGCCGGCGCTGCCTGCGCCGGGGCATGGGCTGCCGCTTCGACGGCCTCATAGCCGGCCTCGCGCACCGCGGCCACCAGCGCGCCTGCCGCGGCCTGGCCGTGCACCGTCGCCTTTTCGGTGGCGAGGTTGACCGTCGCGCCGCTCACGCCGGCGACCTTGCCCAGCGCTTTCTCGACCCGCGCCACGCAGGAGGCGCAGGTCATGCCCCCGATGCGCAGGACCGTGCCGTCCCCGGATGTGCTTCGCGTGTCCATGTTGCCTCCCTCGTGCATGATTTCCATACCCAAAGGATATTCCTTCCCACGATGGGAAGGTCAAGCATCATTTGCTGTTAACAGGGATGGCGCGCCGAACACACCCGGCCGCGCCCGGCCTTCTTGGCCTGGTACATGAAGTGGTCGGCTTCCTTCAGCAGTTCGTCCGGCGCGCGCTCTGCCTTGCCGGTGTCGAGGGCGATGCCGATGCTGGCGCGTACCCGCACCGCCCGGCCAGGCAACAGCACGGGTTCGGAGATGCTCGAGATCAGCTTTTCGGCCACGGTATGGGCGTCGTCAAAGGTATCGGCCATGTCTTCGAGCAGCACCGTGAACTCGTCGCCCGCAAGGCGGTACACGCTGTCGGTCTTGCGCACCCCGGCGCGCAGGCGCCCGGCGATCTCGCGCAACAAGATGTCGCCGGCCTCGTGGCCCTGCGAGTCGTTGACCGCCTTGAAGCCATCCAGGTCGATGAACAGCATGCCGACCGTCTTGCCGCTCCGCCCGGCCCTGGCCTGGGCCAGCGGGATGGACTCCAGCAGCGCGCGCCGGTTCAACAGGCCGGTCAGCACGTCATGGCGGCTCTCGTATTCGCGCTGGGCCTGCTCCCGCTTGCGCGCGGTGATGTCGTGCAGGAAGGCACTGAACATGGTGCGGCCCTCGATGTCGAGGGCGCGGATGCGCACCTCGACCGTCAGGCTGCTGCCGTCGCGCCGCAAGGCCGGCAACTCGAGGCGCTGGTCGACGGCGCGCCCGACCCGGGTCGCCAGGAAGCGGCGCATGCCGTCGCGATGGCGGTCGCGGTAGTCCTCGGGGATGATCAGCTCTTCCAGCTTTTGCCCCAGCGCTTCCTCGCGCGGCCAGCCGAAGGTCTCTTCGGCCTGGCGGTTCCAGGCCGTGACCGCGCCCTCCTCGTCCAGGCTGATGTAGGCGTCGTTGGCGTTCTCCACCACGCTGCGGATTTCCGCCTCGCGCGCGCGCAGCTCGCTTTCCGTCGCCTGCTGGCGCCCGATCGCCGCGGTCAGCATGCGGTTGGCCTCCAGCAGCTCGGCGGTGCGCTCCTGCACCCGGTGCTCCAGCTCGGCGTTGAGGGCCGCGATCTCATCCTGCGCCGTCTTCTGGGCCTGGATGTCCTTGATCACCGAGACGAAGTATTCGACCCGGCCGTCCGCGTTGCGCTTGGGCGACACGTTCAGGCTGATCCAGACCAGGCTGCCATCCTTGCGGACGTAGCGCTTCTCGATCTGGTAATGGTCGAGTTCGCCGCGCAGCAGCGCCGCGAGCTGCCCGACGTCGGCCGCGACGTCGTCCGGGTGGGTGATCTGCTGGAAGCTCAGGCCCCACAGTTCTTCTTCGCTGTAGCCGACGATGTCGCACAGGGCCTTGTTGACGCTGATCCAGCCGCCGTCCGGCGCCACCAGCGCGATGCCCACGCCGGCGACGTCGAACACGCTGCGGAAGCGTGCCTCGCTGGCGCCCAGCACTTCGTTCGAGCGCGCCAGGTGGCCGCGCGCCACCGCCAGGCGCTCGCGGTACTGCACTTCCTTGGTCAGGATCGCGGCCAGGTCGCCCAGGACCTGCGCCTCGTCCTCGCTCAGCGTGCGCGGCCGGGTGTCGAGCGCGCACAGCGTGCCGACCGCGAGGCCGGCCGTGGTGCGGATCGGCACCCCGGCATAGAAACGGATATTCGGCGGACCGTTGACCAGGGGGTTGTCCTGGAAGCGCGCGTCCTCGCGCGCATCGTTCACCACCAGCGGCGTGCTCATCCCGATGGCATGGGCACAGAAGGCGTGTTCGCGCGGCGTTTGCGCGTCCTCGAGGCCGACGCGCGACTTGAACCACTGGCGGTCGGCGTCGACCAGCGAGAACAGCGCCATCGGCACGTCCAGCAGGCGGCTGGCAAGGCGGGTGACGCGGTCGAATACCGGTTCGGGCGGCGTGTCGAGCAGGTGCAGGGCGTCGAGCATCGACAGCCGGTCAAGTTCGTCTGGGGGCAAGGAAGCAGCGGGCATACACATCCGTTCGGTCAGTGACGGCTTGGCTGCCGTCCAGGCGAAACTTTAACAGATACAAATTGCCAGAACAGAATTTTGCTAACCTATTTACAACAATGTGTCCAAATATGCCGAATTCGTGACACTCCCGACAAGGCCGGTCCTTGCTTCCTCATTCATCCGGCGCGCGCATGGCCTCGCCGATCGCATATGGTTGAGCAGGCGGTAGGCCTTGTCCAGGGGCATGGGTTGGAGATGGACATTCACGCGATTTCCGTTTCCAGTCAAGGCCCTCGTCTGCCATGGTTACGCGAAGGGGCGTGTCCGACTACAGGCTGGTTTCCCCGATCAGCCTGACCGGCCCGAGCAGCCCTGCCGGCCGCGGCGCGATCAGCGCCGTATCCTGGGGCACGAAGCGTTGCCCGTAGCCGCTGCGGTTGGCGAATGCGACGGGGCGGGCGTCGGCCGGCGGATTCGCCACCTGCCCGGCGACGTACGTCGGCGATCCGGTCGAAGACGAGCGGCGCGCTGCCGGATGCCTGCGCGCCGGCAGCGCAGGACAGCGCCACCGCCAGGGCGGCGATGCCGGACGATGTGCACGCGGTGGGCTTGCTCATGGATGCTCCTGGTACGGGGTGATCGGACAAAAAAAATGCACGGCCGGGTGGGCCGTGCGGAAGAGTTTCTGCCAAGCGGGAGAAACCCATGGAGTCGACGGCCTGCACGCACCAGGGTGCGTGCAGCACACCGTCAACAGGTAAGACGAAGGGGGGACGGCAATCCTCCGGCCGGCGCGAAGTAATCACCTTCTTGATTGCTTTGCGCTTGCACGTCTTCAGCGCCGCCCTTGCGCGTGCTCGATCAGCCAGCGGTCCATGGTCTCGCGGTGCGCCTGCGAGGTCAGGTGCACCTGCTGCGGCTCGACGACCAGGGTGCGGGCGGTGGGAATCACGTTATATACGGCGAAGGTCGAGGTCGGCGGCGTCACGGTATCGTTGTAGCCGGCGTAGTACAGCACCGGAGTGCGCAGGCGTTTGGCGAAGTTCACCGTGTCGTAGTAGGCCGAGGTGGCGGCCTTCGGTTCGACCGGCTGGTCCTGCCTGCGGCCCTCGCCGTCCTTGCGGAACAGTCCCGGCCAGCCGCCGGCGCGCTCGTGCAGGTAGCCGGTGACGTCGCTGTAGGCCGGGTAGGAGGCGAGCGTCAGCGTTACCCGCGGATGCAGGGCGCTGGCCATGATCGAGAGCTGGCCGCCCTGGCTGCCGCCCTGGGTGACGAGCTGCTTGCCGTTCCATTTCGGATGCTGGACCAGGTAGTCCAGCGCGCGCAGGGTGCCCAGGTAGACCCGGCGGTAGTAGTAGCTGCGCGGGTCGTCCAGGTTGAAGCGGTTGTAGGCATCCAGCGCCCCGTAGTTCAGCTGTTCGTACAGTTCGGCCGGCAGGTCGACCGGGATGCCGTGGATGCCGATCTGCAGCGTGATGAAGCCCTTTGCCGCCAGTTCGGGCGTGCCCTTGTAGCCGCGCACCCCGGCGCCCGGCACGTGCAGCACCGCCGGGAAGGGCCCGGCGCCGCGCGGCACCGACAGCACCCCGTACATGCGGGTCGCGCGCTTGCCCGGCCCGACGTTCTGGTAGCTGAGGTAGGACACCTCGACCTCGGGCGTGGAGAGCGCCGGCGCCGGCACCAGCCGGAAGGCCGGTTCGACTGCGGCCAGATCCTGCCTCTGCGCGGCCCAGAAAGCGTCGAAGTCCTTGGGCTCGGTCTGGACCGGGCGCAGCTCGAGCGGGCTGAAGGCCGCCGTCGCCGTCGCTTCGAGCGCCTTGCCGTCGATGGCGGCGTTGACGACGCAGCGCACGAAGCCGGGCTTCTGGTGGCCGGGCGCGGCCAGCCACAGGCCGTCCTCCGGCACCACGGCGCTGCGTTCCGGCCCCTCCAGCATGTCAGGGCCCAGCCGGTAGGTGATCCGGATGCCGTCGCGCGGATAAGGCTTCTTGTCGATCCTGACCCGGAAAATGGCCGACTCGCCCACGCGGTAAGTCCAGTCGGGCCGATCGAGGCTGACTGTCAAAGGCTGGTCCGGCAGGACCGCTGCGGCGATGCGTAGCTCCGACGGCGCCTCGGCACAGGCGCCGCCGGTCCACACCAGCTGGACCGCCAGCAAAACGCCGGCGGCGATCGTGGCGCGCATGCTCATGTGCGCTGCGGGCCCGGACGGCGCAGCGCGGCCAGGCCGGCCATGCCGAGCAGGAGCAGCATGGCGCTGCCCGGCTCGGGCACCGCATTCGCCTGCGCGATGCTGAAGGACAGCAGCGGCGAGTCATCCAGCTGGTCCGGATTGTAAAGCGCTTCCTGGCTCCAGTCGTAGAGCCCATTGAGGCTTGAGAGGTCCAGGGTCAGCGTGGCGCCCAGGTCCAGCAAGGTCAGGTAGAAGCCGGCGTCATGGCCGCCGAGGTCGGCCGGGTTGGTATTGCTGAGGAAGACCCAGGGCGCGGGTGCGTCGTAGTCCAGGTAGGAGATCTGGTCGACGGCCGTAGTCTGGGCCAGGTCCGACAGCTGGCCCTTGACGGCCGTGATGCGGCCCGGCGCCGCGCTGTCGTAGTAGAACTGGCCATCGAAGGTCCCGTCGCGCCAGGTCGCCTTGTACTCGTACCAGCCGATCGGCGTGGCCCATGCGGACTGGGCGAGCAAGCCGAGGACCAGGGCAAACAGCATGTGAAGTTTTTTCATCTGATTCACCTTATCGTCATGTCGTGGGTATCAAGGGACGATCAGCTCGTCGATATTGCCCAGGCCCTGTCCGGTCGACTCAAAGCGCAGCGTGTTGTTCTGGCCGGCGGCCAGGTTCACGACCGCGCTCATCGTGGTCCATGTCGTCCAGCTGCCGGTGATCTTGAAAGTGATCGCCTGGGGCACGCCGTTCACCCGCAGCACGCCGCTGCGCGGGGTCGGGTTGCCGTTCGCGTAGCGGATCGTGATGGTCCTGGCGCCACCCCCACCGCCGTTGATGCGCTGGAACTCCGCACTGCCGCCGCTCAGGGGGAAGTTCAGGAAGCCCAGGTGGCGGAAGCCGGCGCGGTCGGTCTTGACCGCCGTGCCGCCGCCCACGATCGCGGTCCCGGCCTGCACCGTGCCGCTGCCGTCATAGGGCACGTGCACCGGCGCCTGCTGGAAGGAGGCGGCGCCATGGCCCAGGAAGAAGCTCGGGTGCGGCGGCTGGTTGTAGCCGGCGTTCTGCGCCGCCACCTGGCTGCGGTACTGCGGGTCGTGCATCAGGGTGTTGATGCGGGTGGCGGTCGGGATCGTGGTGCTGAACACCATCAGCTCGGTGTTGCTGCTGTTGCGGTAGACGATTTCCTCGCGCCAGTCGCCGAACAGGTCCGCCGTCAGGACCGGGTTCGCCTTGGTGCCGTTGTTGGAAGCGGCGCCGAAGCTGGCCGGGTCGATCAGGGTCGACAGGGTCCGGGTGGCCGGGTTCCACTTCTGGACCGCGACGCTGCCGATCACTTCGCGCAACAGGTCGCCGTCCCACCAGGCCGCGAAGTTCATCGAGCTCGGTGCGCTCGTGTTGATCAGGGCGCCGGTGGCGGTACGGTGGCCGCCGCGCGAGGCCCAGCATTCGGCGCCCGGGTACGCCGGATCGACGTCGAAGCAGACCCCGCGCCCCACGTCCGCGTTGGAGCCGCTCGCGCCCCAGATCAGGGCACCGGTGGCGGCATCATGCATGCCGGAGCCGGTGGCGCCATAGACGGCCGGGCTCTCGTGGATCATGTAGACCTGCTTTCCGGCGCGGTCCGGGTCGAACTTGCCGAAGTGGAGCGCGTCGCCGTGCCCCAGGCCGGTGGTGTAGAGCAGCTGGCCATAGCTGTCGATGGTGGCGGCGCCGTACACGATGTCGTCGCGGCCGTCGCCGTTGGCGTCGCCCGTGGCGAACCAATGCGCGCCCTGCCCGCGCGCCGCGCTGCCCGCGACATCGGTATCGAACACCCAGCGGCTGGTGAGCGCGCCGTCGCGCCAGTCCCAGGCCGCGATCACGGCGCGCGTGTAGTAGCCGCGCGAGAAGATGGCGCTCGGGCGGTTGCCGTCCAGGTTGGCCACGCCGCCCAGGAAGCGGTCGACCCGGTTGCCGTAGTTGTCGCCCCAGGCCGACACGCTGCCGCGCGCCGGCAGGTAGTTCACGGTCTTCATGGCCGCGCCGGTAAGGCCGTTGAACACGGTCAGGAATTCCGGCCCGCTGAGGATGTAGCCGGCGCTGTTCCGGTGGTCGGCGCTCGGGGAACCGATGACCACGCCCTTGCCGTCGACGGTGCCGTCCGCCGTCTTGGCCATGACTTCGGCCTGGCCGTCGCCGTCGAAGTCGTAGGCCAGGAAGGTGGTGTAGTGGGCGCCCGCACGGATGTTCCTGCCCAGGTCGATGCGCCACAGGCGGGTGCCGTCGAGTTGATAGGCGTCGAGGTAGGTATTGCCGGTGTAGCCGGACTGCGAATTGTCCTTGGCGTTGCTGGGCTGCCACTTGACCACGATCTCGTAGCTGCCGTCGCCGTCCAGGTCGGCCGGCGCGCCGTCGTTCAGCTCATAGGTGTAGGCCTCGCCCGTGGGCGTCACACCCGCCGGCGGCGCCTGCACCGGGATCGACTTGTAGGCCTTGGTCCAGGTGGCGGTGGCGCTGGAAGCAGCCTGCTCCGCCCCGCCCACGACCTCGCGCACGGTGTAGACGTCGGCCGCGCTGCCCGCAGGATCGGTGAAGTTGAGCGCGTCGAGCGGCGAGGCATTCAGCCTGGTGGCGCCGCGGTACACGTTGAAACTGGTGCCGGCTGCATCGCCGGCCAGCTGGCGCCAGCTGATGAAGACTCCGGAACCGGAGGTGATGGCGACCACGCCGCGGTTCAGGTTTTCGACCTGCATGCCGGGGATGGTGATGACGGCACTCGCGCTGCCGGCCGCGGCCAGCAGTGCAAGGAGGAAGGTCGAGGCTCTGGCTTTTTTATAGAACATGCTGTCTCCGTTGGCTGATGTATTTGTAATGCCTACGTATGCCTGAGATGTGCTGCGCGGGTCAGGGCGGCCCGGTGTCGAACCCTGTCATGTTGCTTGTCAAGGCGCCCATGTCCGCCTTCAGCTCGATGCGTCGGCCCTGGACCCGCACCAGCACACTGGCGGTGCCGGCCTCGGTGCTGACATTGGTGCTTCCGACGATTTCCGTTCCCGGGCCGGCCGTGAAGCGGACTTCGCGTCCGCTCGCCGGCACGGTGGTCCCCTTGGCGTCGAGCAGGCGGGCGCGCACGAAGACGAGATCCCCTTGAACCACGGGCACACCCAGGTCGTCGAGCGCCAGTGCCAGCTTCACCGGCTGGCCGGGCGTGCGCACGCGGTGCTCGGCCACGACCCGTCCGCCCGAATAGGCCAGCGCCACCAGTTCGCCGGGCGCGAAGCCGCCGGTATCGAATTCCAGCGGCGGATGGGCCAGGCGCGGGTGGGCCGCAGACGGCTTGCTCTTCTGGCGCGCAATCAACTTGCCGTTCAGGCGCAGCTCGACTTCCCCGGCATTCGTGAACACGCGCACGCGCGGCGAGGAATCCGGCTGCCAGTAGCTGGCGACGAAGACCATCGGTCCGCCGCCCCAGCGTGGCGATGCTTCGCCCGCGGCGCGCTGGGAGCGGAAGAATTCGGCGCCGAACTTGGGCAGGCGCTCGATGCTCATCGCGCCCGACTCCTCGAGGTCCGGGGCATAGCCGCGCGCGTAATCGAACATGACCCAGTAGCCATCCGCGAAGGCCGGCGTGGTGAAGTTGTCGTCGTGGGCCTCGGCCAGGTTCCTGGCCTGCTGCAGCAGGCGCGTCTCGCCCGCCCCCAGCGACTGGCGGCTGGAGCGGTCGGCCGGCTTGAGGTCGGCCCAGGCTTCCTGGTTGAAGCCGGCGTTCTGGGCGAAGTACTCCCAGTCGCCGTACTCGGACACGATCAGGGGCTTGCTTGGGAGCGCATGCTTCTTGCCCAGGCGGTGCTGGCGCGCCTGCAGGTAGATGTCATAGGTCTGCGGCACCCAGCCGGCCGAGAAGGCCTGGTCGCCCGGGTATTCGGCATGCACGGTGTCGTGCAGGGCCTGCACCAGCGCGTCCGGCATCTGGGTCTCGTTCAGCGAGCACTCCCAGGCCAGCACGCTCGGATGGTTGCGGTCGCGGCGGATCATGTCGGCGCAGGTCCGCAGCGCCTGGCGGCTGAAGGCCGGATCGGGATGGTAGAACTGCCAGCCGGGGATGCCCGGCAGGACCAGCAGGCCAAGTTCGTCGGCCGCCGCCATGAAGGCCGGGGACTGCGGGTAATGCGACAGGCGAACGTAGTCGAAGCCGTACTTCTTGATCAGGAGCGCATCGCGATAGTCGGCCTGCTCCGACAGGGCGTAGCCGACCCAGGGATATTCCTGGTGCCGGTTGACGCCGCGCAGCGTGAGCGGCTCACCATTGAGCAGCAGCTTGCCGCCCTCGAAGGCCAGGCGGCGCACGCCGATGCGGGTCGCCACCACGTCTTCGCGGCCGGCGGCCAGCACCTTGCTCGTCAGCTGGTAGAGGTTCGGGTCCTTCGACGACCACAGTTTCGGCTTGGTGAGCGGGAGCTGGATGCTGACATGGCGGCGCCCGCCGGCCGCCAGGCGCAGTTGCTGCTCCGCCTGGGCCACCTGCCGGCCTTTCCAGGCCAGCGTGTGGCGCACGGTCGCCGTTTGGGCGCTCTTGGTGCTGTTGCCGACTTCGACCTTGACCTCGACCACGGCAGCCGCCTTGCCGGCCTGCGGATAGCTGACGAAGACGCCGCCGCCGGCCGGGGTACTCGACACCATCTCGTCGGTGATGTGCACCGCCGGCTTGACGATGAGCTTGACGCCCCGGTAGATGCCGCCGTGCTGGATATAGTCCAGCTGCTTGAGCGGCTTGGGGCCGGTGACCGGGTTGTCCTCGTTATTGGCGCGCACCACCAGTTCATTGCCGCCACCTGCGCGCAGCACATCGGTAATGTCGAAGGCGAAGGGCAGATAGCCGCCCAGGTGCTGGCCCAGGTGCTTGCCGTTCAGCCAGACGTCGGCCACGTTCATCACGCCCTCGAAGCGCAGGATGGCGCGCTCCCCCGGACGCAGCTTCACGTCGACCTGTTTCTTGTAGAACACCGTGCCCTGCCAGGGGTCGGTCGGGACGCGCGGCTCGAGGCGCGCCGCATGCGGCAGGTCGACCCGGGCCCAGGCGTTCGCGGGCACCTGTTCGGCGCTGCCGAGACGCCGGCTGTCGTCGCGGTAGAACTGCCAGCCCCCGTTCAGGCTGGTCGTGGCCGCCTGCGCAGCACCGGCCAGCATGAGGACGGACAGGCAGGCACGCGCGGCAAGCCTGCGCAACTGCCCTGAACCGGCGAAATCGAAAAAGTGCATGGTGTGCGATGGGCAACAAGAGCGGGCTGCCAGTCTATGTAAAGGCCGCCGCGCGCCGCAAGCGAATACGACGCCTTGCCCAAAACACTCACGAAGCTGATTGCTGTTCGGCAGTGGCGGTTCCAAGCAGTCACAAAGCTGAGCATTTTGCCAAGCATGCGTGCTTGGAAAGCGAAACCCATTACCATTCATCCTTTGACATTCAACGAGGCCCTCGATGTTTAATCCCACCGACCATCCTCACCGCCGTTACAACCCGCTCATGGGTGACTGGGTGCTGGTCTCGCCGCACCGGGCCAAGCGCCCGTGGCAGGGCCAGCAGGAAGCCGTCGACCGCGCGGCCAAGCCGGCGCACGACCCCGATTGCTACCTCTGCCCCGGCAACACGCGGGTCAACGGCGAGAAGAATCCGCCCTATACGGGCACCTATGTGTTCACCAACGACTTCGCGGCCCTGATGGCCGATACCCCGGAAGCGGCGCCCGGCGCCGATCCACTGTTCCAGACCATGAGCGCGCGCGGCACCAGCCGCGTCATCTGCTTCTCGCCGGACCACAGCAAGTCGCTCCCCCTCCTGAGCCTGGAGGCCATCGAAGGCGTGGTCGACACCTGGTGCGAGCAATGCGCGGAACTCGGCGCCAGCCACCGCTGGGTGCAGGTATTCGAAAACAAGGGCGCGGTGATGGGCTGCTCGAATCCGCACCCGCACGGCCAGATCTGGGCGACCAGCTTCCTGCCCGACCTGCCGGCCGCCGAAGACCGCCAGCAGCGCGCCTACTTCGCCGAACATGGCAAGCCGCTCCTGCTCGACTATGTCGAGCGCGAAGCGGCCGACGGCGAGCGCGTCGTGGTCAAGACCGACAATTGGCTGGCCGTGGTTCCCTACTGGGCCAGCTGGCCCTTCGAGACCCTGCTGCTGCCGCGCCTCCCGGTCAAGCGCCTGGAAGACCTGAACGGGGTCCAGCGCGCCGACCTGGCGCTGGCCCTGCAACAGCTGACGGTGCGCTACGACAACCTGTTCCAGGCCTCTTTCCCGTATTCGATGGGCTGGCACGGCGCGCCCTATGCCGAAGACGACAAGATTGACGACAATGAGCCCTGGCAGCTGCACGCCCACTTCTACCCGCCGCTGCTGCGTTCGGCCTCGGTGCGCAAGTTCATGGTCGGCTTCGAAATGCTGGCCGAACCCCAGCGCGACCTGACGCCCGAGCAGGCCGCCGCCCAGCTGCGCGCGGTATCAAGCGTGCACTACCTCCATACCCAGCCCACTCCCTGACAGCAAGATGAACGACACCCCACTGGCCCGCGCGGCCGCCGTCTTCCAGGCCGCCTTCGGCCAGGCCCACAGCATCCAGGTCCAGGCCCCGGGCCGGGTCAACCTGATCGGCGAACACACCGACTACAACGACGGCCTGGTGCTGCCCTGCGCGATCGACTACCGCACCGTGATCGTGGCGCGCCGGCGCGAGGACCGCCTGGTGCGGGTACTGGCTGCCGACTACGAAGGCGCGATCGACGAATACTCGCTCGATGCGCCGATCGAGCGATTGGCGTCGCCGATGTGGGCCAACTACGTGCGCGGCGTAGTGCGCGAACTGGTGCAGCGCGGCCTGCCGATGCAGGGCATGGACCTGTCCATCGCCGGCGACGTGCCGCAGGGCGCCGGCCTGTCATCGTCGGCCTCGCTGTCGGTCGCGGTGTGCCGGCTGTTCGCCACCCTGCCCGGCTTCGAGGACTTGAGCCCGGTCGACATGGCCCTGGTCGCCCAGCGCGCCGAGAACGACTTCGTCGGCTGCAAGTGCGGCAACATGGACCAGATCAGCTCCGCCTGCGGCGTCCAGGACCACGTCCTGATGATCGACTGCCGCTCGCTCGCGGTGGAACCGGTGCCGATGCCTCCCGGGGCGGCGATCATGATCTTCAATTCGCACATCACGCGCGGCCTGGTCGACAGCGCCTACAACACCCGCCGCGAACAGTGCGAAACGGCGGCCCGCCACTTCGGCCTGCCCGCCCTGCGCGACCTCGACCTGGCCACGCTCGAGGCGCGCGCCGCCGAACTCGATCCGGTCGTGCTGCGCCGCGCCCGCCACGTCGTCACCGAGAACGCCCGCGTCGCGGCCGCCGCCCAGGCGCTGGCGCTAGGTGACCTGGCGCGCATGGGTGAGCTGATGGAAGCCTCGCACGCCTCGATGCGCGACGATTTCGAGATCACCGTGCCGGCCATCGACCAGCTGGTCGGCATCGTCAAGCAGGTCATTGGCAAGGCCGGCGGCGTACGCATGACGGGCGGCGGCTTCGGCGGCTGCGTGGTGGCCCTGGTGCCGGAGGCGCTGGTCGACGCCGCCCGCGAGGCCGTGGCCCGCGCCTACACCGCGCCGAACGGCATGCGCGCGACCGTCTACGTCTGCCGCGCCGCCGCGGGCGCCGGCGTCGTCGCATGAGCTGGCAGGCCGCCGGCGAGCGCTACGAGTCCCTTCCCTATCGCCGCTGCGGCAGGAGCGGCCTGCGCCTGCCGGCCGTCTCGCTCGGCCTGTGGCACAACTTCGGCGGCGTGGACGACCCGGCGCGCCAGCGCGGGATCATGCGCACCGCCTTCGACCTCGGCATCACCCACTTCGACCTGGCCAACAACTACGGCCCACCGCCGGGATCGGCGGAGAGCAGCTTCGGGCGCCTGCTGGACCTCGACCTGCGGCCCTACCGGGACGAGATCGTGGTCAGCACCAAGGCCGGCTACACCATGTGGCCCGGCCCCTACGGCGACTGGGGCAGCCGCAAATACCTGGTGGCCAGCCTCGACCAGAGCCTGAAGCGCATGGGGCTCGACTACGTCGACGTCTTCTACCACCACCGGCCCGACCCGGCCACGCCGATCGAAGAAACGATGGCGGCGCTCGACCACATCGTGCGCAGCGGACGCGCGCTCTACGTCGGCATCTCGAACTATTCCGGCGAACAGACCAGCATCGCGGCGGTCGAACTGCGCAGGCTGGGCACGCCCTGCATCCTCAACCAGTCGCGCTACAACATGTATACGCGCCAGGTGGAAGACGGCCTGCTGCCGGTGCTGGAAGCGGAAGGCATCGGCTGCGTGGCCTTCTCGCCGCTGGCGCAGGGCTTGCTCACCGACCGCTACCTGGTCGGCGAGCCGCCCGGCGACTCGCGCGCGGCCGGCAGCGTGGGCTTCCTGCGCAAGGAACACCTCACCGACGAGCGCCTGCGCACATCGCGCGCCCTGCACGCCTTTGCGCAGGAGCGCGGGCAATCGCTGGCCCAGCTGGCCCTGCGCTGGGTGCTGCGCCAGCCGGCGGTAAGCTCGGCGCTGATCGGCGCCAGCAAGCCGGCCCAGGTCATCGAGGCGGTGCAGGCGGCGCGGATGCCGCTACTGGACGCCGGCGAGGCGGCGGCGATCGAAGCGCTGCTGTCGCGCCAGCTCTTCCTCTCAGCCGCAAGGCATTGCCGATGACGGACACCGAACTCAAGCTCATGGCAAGCGCTGCGATCATCGGCGAGAGCAGCTGCCCGGTAAATGGATAGAGAAGTCCGGCAGCCAGCGGAATCCCCAATGCGTTATAGGCAAAAGCAAAACCGAGATTTTGTCTCATGTTGCGCACTGTCTCGAGCGAGAGCAGCCGCGATCTTGCGATGGCACGCAGGTCCCCTTTGATGAGAGTAAGGTGTGCGGAGTTGATCGCAACATCGGTACCTGTGCCCATCGCAATTCCGACATCGGCCTTCGCAAGCGCAGGAGCATCGTTAATGCCATCGCCGGCCATTGCCACGACACGCCCTTGCTGCTGCAGGCGCTCCACCAGCGCCAGCTTGTCCTGAGGCTTGACCTCGCCGTACACTTCGCTGATGCCGAGCTTCGCGGCGACCGATTTTGCCGTCGTTACGCCGTCGCCGGTTGCCATGACGACGTGCATTCCCGCTTCCCGCAAGCTGGCGAGCGCTTCGGGCGTCGTTGCCTTGATCGGGTCCGACACCGCAATCAGACCGATCAGTCGTCCGTCCATCGCCAGGTACATGACACTGGCGCCCGTCTGCCGCAGCTCCTCGGCGGCGCCCCGCATGGGCGTCCAGTCAAGCTTTTCAAGATCCATCAAGGCCGTATTTCCAAGTGCAACCTGGCGTCCCCTCACCGTCCCACGGACACCGATCCCGCTGGACGACTCGAACGTCTCAGGCTTGTCCAGCTGCAGATTGCGCCTGCCTGCCTCGGCGACGATCGCATGTGCCATCGGATGTTCACTTCCCTGGTCGATGCTGGCAGCGATCCGGAGAACATCCTCTTCCTGGAACCCGGCCGCAGCGATTGCCCGGTCGAAGGCAGGTTTTCCCTCCGTGAGCGTGCCCGTCTTGTCGACAATGATGGTATCGACCTTGCGCATCGCTTCGATTGCCGCGGCGTCGCGAAACAGCACGCCCTGGGTGGCGGCGCGCCCCGTCGCCGCCATGATCGACATCGGCGTCGCCAGACCCAGTGCGCACGGACAAGCGATGATCAGGACCGCCACGGCATTCACGAAACCGTAGACCCAGCTGGGATCTGGCCCGAACAGGCCCCACCCCAACAGGGTGAGCAGCGCAATCGCTACGACGACACTGACAAAATAGCCGGCGACCACGTCGGCCAGGCGCTGCATGGGCGCCCGCGAACGCTGCGCCTGCGCGACCATCTGCACGATCTGCGACAGCATGGTCTGCGATCCGACGCGTTCCGAGCGGATGACAAGGCTGCCGCTGGTATTGATGGTCGCGCCGATGACCTTGTCGCCCGGGCGCTTCGTCACCGGCAGCGGCTCGCCGGTGAGCATGGCTTCGTCCACTGCGCTTTCGCCTTCCAGGACCATCCCGTCGACGGGCACCTTCTCGCCAGGCCTGACCCGCAGCGAGTCGCCGATGTGCACATGCGACAGCTCGATGTCTTCTTCAGTGCCGTCGCCGCGAATCCGCCTGGCCGTTTTCGGTGCGAGGCCAAGCAATGACTTGATCGCCGCCGACGTCTGCGAGCGTGCACGCAACTCCAGGATCTGGCCGAGCAGGGTCAGCGAAACGATGACAGCGGCTGCCTCATAGTAGACGCCGATACGGCCGTGCATCGCGAAGTTCGACGGAAACAGGCCCGGGAACAGGGTCGCGACGAGGCTGTAACCATACGCCGCGGCGACCCCGATACTGATCAGGGTCCACATATTCGGACTGCGATTCTTGAAGGACTGTGCGCCGCGGACGAAGAAGGGCCAGCCGGCCCACAGCACCACCGGCGTGCTGAGGGCAAGCTCGATCCAGCTCTGGTAGGCAAGTCCTCCACTGAAGATCCGGTGCCCTGCCATCGCCAGGATGGCGACGGCGACGGTCAGCGGCAGCGTCCACCGGAAACGGCGGCGAAAGTCCACCAGTTCCGGATTCTCTTCATCCTCCAGCGATGGCAGCATCGGCTCCAGCGCCATTCCGCATATCGGGCAATTGCCTGGCGTAGCTTGCTGGATTTCCGGATGCATCGGGCAGGTGTAAATCGTCCCTGGCGGCGCCTCAGGCATGGCGGCAGGGGGCTTGGTAACCGTATCATGGTGCTCATGCGAATGATGGCATTCGTGACCTGCGTGCCGGTGCGCCGAATGCTTTTGCATCTCATCTTTCATGACAGCTCCAGTAAAAAACGCTTGAGGTTGGCGAGTACATCCAGCATGTCGGAATGCACCTGCGCTGGCTCCCCACCTATCCGTTCTCTTTCGCGTGATTCAGGGAGTACCTTGGGATCTCGACGGTCAGATCCGTGTTCGCAACGATCGCCTGGCACGACAAGCGGGACAGCCGCTCGACACCCCAGGCACGATCGAGCATATCCTCTTCTGCATCGCTTGCTTGCGCGAGTGAGGCGTATCCTTCCCGTACGACCACATGACAGGTCGTGCATGCGCCGACCTTGCCGCAGGCGTGTTCGATGTCGATTCTGTCGTCGAGCAGGGCATCGCAGATGCTTGTACCGGTGGCGACGTCGAGCGTCGCACCGCCAGGGGCACATTCGGGATGAGGGAGCACAATAATTTTAGGCATGCGTAGCCTCCTTGCCCAAGCCGGGGCCTCGGTAGCGACAAAACAGACAAGCGGCAACGGGGCCGGCCATCCGCCGCGCTGCGCTAGCCTGGACACTGGCGGAGGGAGCGTCGTCCGGCTCGGCCTGCACAGTCTCGATCAGCGTACGGGTGTGCTCAGGTATAAGGGCGTACATGACAGATCCTCCAATGTGTAGACGAATCCACTGTAAACCTTCCGACAATGGCAAGGTCAAGCGAATTCTTCGTGCGGAATCGGTCGGCAAACTGCGTTGACTTTGACCAGGCTTAAGGCTGCTCCAGGCCAAATTTGTCGTGCTATACTCAGGTTCACCTATGAACCGCGCAATCAAGACATTCCTGGTTTGGCTATTGCTGGCCGTGCTTCCGCTGCACGCGGTCGCAGGTGGCCGTATGTCGTGCGGCCCGGTTCACCCACAGTCCAGCCAGAATTTGCCTGATGTGGTCCCGCAGTCCCACGCGCATATGGCCGATGTGCACGCTCATCACGGCGGCGAGCATGCCAGCCAGGCCGATGGATCCTCGGCCGATGCCGATCCGGCAAGCTCCGAGGCCACGAAAAAGCCACACTCCACCTGCAGCGCCTGTTCCGCATTCTGTCTGGGCGCTGCCGCGCCACCCTCCACGCATCTCGCTATCCCGGCTTTCGATGGCTCCGACGCCGTCGTCGTCGCGCCTGCGGCCTTCGCCGTAGGCTTTATCCAGGACGGCCCTCAGCGCCCTCCCAGGCACCGATCCGCTTAATCGCAGGACGAGCTGACCCGCTGTTCTTCAGCGCTGTCGTCGTCGCTCCTGAGCACGCGTGCGTGTCTGTCACGCCCTGTCACCGATTTCGAGGATAACCCATGACCTCCAAGCTTTTGGCCGCCGCTTTCGGCGCCCTCCTGTCCCTGCCCCTGTACGCACAGGCCCCGCAATCCCGTCCCTCGGCAGATCCTGCCGACCCTGGCGCGGCCGTACCGCCGACCGTGTACCAGTCGGTCATCCCCGGCCCTTCGCCGGCGCCGCAAGACGTCCAGACGACGCCTGACAAATCCTGGCGTGCCGCGAACGATGCCCTCGCCGGCGTCCCCGGCCACACCGGACATGGCGCGCATGGCAATGAACAGCCGCACGACGGTCATGGTGCAGCGCCGGCTCCGACAAGGCCCGTGGCGCCTGCAAAACCGGCCAGTCCCACTCCCGTCGACCACAGTAAACACCATTAAGCCGAACACACAATGACAACAAAGCCTTCTATTCCCGGGTTGCGCACCATCGCTGCGGGCGCGATGGTCCTTGCGTTGAGCGGGTGCGCGACCTTCTCCAAGGACGGCGGCCTGGATGCTGTCTCGGCCTTGACAGCCGAGCGCACTGGCCAGGACCTTCGCCTTCCCAAAGCGAATGCCGATAGCACGGCCATCCAGGATGAACTGGACAAGTTGCTGAAACAGCCCCTTTCCGCCGACAGCGCCGTTCGCATCGCCCTGATTAATAACCGTGGCCTGCGTGCCTCGCTCGCCGAGCTGGGTGTCGCCGAGGCCGACCTGGTGCAGGCCGGACGCATGGCCAACCCCGGTTTCGGCTTCAGCCGCATGTCCGGTGGCGGCGAGACCGAGATCGAGCGCAGCGTCATGTTCGATCTCGTCGGCCTGTTGACCATTCCGATCCGCCGCGATATCGAGTCGCGCCGCTTCGAGAGCGCCAAGCTGGTCGCGGCAAGCGAAGCAGTCCGGCTGGCGGCGGACACGCGCAAGGCCTGGTTCAATGCCGTCGCGGCGGTACAGTCGGCACGCTATGCGGAACAGGTTCGCGAGGCGGCTGGGGCGAGTGCCGAACTGGCGCGGCGCATGGCCAAGGTCGGCAACCTGAGTGCCCTCGACCAGGCGCGCGAACAGGCGTTTTCAGCCGAAGCCGCGACCCAGCTGGCGCGCGCGCGCCACAACGCGACGGCCGCGCGCGAGCAGCTAGCGCGGCTGATGGGCGTGTGGGGAGAAAATACGGCATTCCAGCTTCCGGACAAGCTGCCCGAGCTGCCGGCGACGCCGCGTGAGGCGGGCAATATCGAATCGCTTGCCATGCAGCAGCGCCTCGATGTGCGCCTGGCAAAACTCGGCACCGAGTCGACTGCGCGCGCCCTGGGCCTGACGAAGGCGACGGGCGTGATCAACGTCCTCGACGCCGGCTACGTCAACGCGAGCAAATCCGGCTCGCCGCGCGAGAACGGTTACGAGATCGAGCTTGCCCTGCCGATCTTCGACTGGGGAGGTGCACGGGTGGCGAAGGCCGAGGCGCTGTACATGCAATCGGTGCATCGTACGGCCGACACCGCCATCAATGCCCGGTCGCAGGTAAGAGAAGCCTATTCCGCTTACCGGACCACCTATGACGTCGCCAGGCAGCACCGCGACGAACTGGTGCCCCTGCGGAAGAAGATTTCCGAAGAGAGCCTCCTCCGCTACAACGGCATGCTCATGAGCGTGTTCGAACTGCTGGCCGACGCCCGCGCACAGATCGCAGGCGTGAATGCGGCCATCGATGCCCAGCGCGACTTCTGGATGGCCGAAACGAATCTGCAGGCGGCCATCAGCGGCACCGGCGCTTCGTCCATCTCCATGGCTTCCACTGCCGCGACCACCGAAGCCGCCGCGGAACATTAAACAAGGAATACATCAGCAATGAGTTCTCGTCGAGATTTCTTCACTGGCGCAGCCGCCCTGGTCGGCGCCGGACTGGTCAGCCGCGCCGGCGCGGCAACCCTCCCGGAAGCCCCCATCATGACCAGCGCGGCCACGCAGCCGCCGCCGCCGCCGCCGAATGGCCGGCCGTACAACCCGGTCGTCACCCTGAACGGCTGGTCGTTGCCCTGGCGCATGAACAATGGCGTCAAGGAGTTCCACCTGATCGCCGAACCCGTCGTGCGCGAGATCGCGCCGGGCATGAAGGCCAACCTGTGGGGCTACAACGGCCAGAGCCCGGGCCCGACCATCGAAGTGGTCGAGGGGGACCGCGTGCGCATCTTCGTCACCAACAAACTGCCGGAGCACACCAGCATCCACTGGCACGGCCAGCGGCTGCCGAACGGGATGGACGGCGTGACCGGCCTGAACCAGCCGGGCATCCAGCCGGGCAAGACCTTCGTCTACGAATTCGTCGCGCGCCGGGCGGGTACCTTCATGTACCACCCGCATGCCGACGAAATGGTGCAGATGGCGATGGGAATGATGGGCTTCTGGGTCACGCACCCGAAGAATCCTGCCCATCACAAGGTCGACCGCGATTTCGTGTTCCTGCTGAACGCGTACGACATCGAGCCGGGCAGCTACACGCCGCGGGTCAACGAGATGCTCGACTTTAATATCTGGACCTTCAACAGCCGCGCCTTCCCCGGGATCGACACCATGAACGTGCGCCAGGGCGACCGCGTGCGCATCCGCACCGGCAACCTGACGATGACGAACCATCCGATCCACCTGCACGGACACGAGTTCGAGGTGACCGGCACCGATGGCGGCTGGACCCGTCCGGAGTCGCGCTGGCCGGAAGTGACGACCGACGTCGCGGTGGGCCAGATGCGCGCCATCGAGTTCATCGCGGACGAGCCGGGCGACTGGGCCTTCCACTGCCACAAGTCGCACCACACCATGAATGCGATGGGCCACGAGGTCCCGACCCTGATCGGCGTGGACCACCGAGGCGTCGCCGAAAAGATCTCCAAGCTGGTGCCCGACTACATGGTCATGGGCGACAAAGGCGGCTCGATGGGCGACATGGAAATGCCGCTCCCCGAGAACACGCTGCCGATGATGACCGGCCAGGGTCCATTCGGTGGCGTCGAGATGGGCGGCATGTTCACCGTGCTCAAGGTGCGCAAGGACCAGAAGCCGGGCGACTACAAGGACCCGGGCTGGTACAAGCATCCCGCCGGCACCGTCGCCTACGAGTGGAAAGGCGAGGCCCCGGCCGCGGTGCGCAGCCAGAGCGCCGGCGGCCAGGCGATGCCGGCTGCGAAGAAAGCGCCCGAGGTGGAAGTCACCGTGCGCAAGCCGACCGGCCACAAGGGCCATCACTGATCGCAACAGGACAGGAGCGGCACGCAGCTGCTCAAGCACTACACTGAACAATTTTTTCTTCACCATTGAAAGGATTCAATATGAACGCATTCTCGAAACTGAGCCTCGCCATCGCCCTGGCCGCCGCGGCTTCCCTTGCCGCCGCCCAGAACGGCGCCCACGGCGCCCAAGGCGCCCATGACGCCCATGCCGGCCATGCCGCGCCGGCGACGGCTGAACTCACCGATGGCGAAGTCAAAAAGATCGACAAGGAGGCTGGCAAGATCACGCTGCGCCATGGCGAACTCAAGAACCTCAACATGTCGGCCATGACCATGGTGTTCCGCGTCAAGGACCCGGCCATGCTGGACCAGGTGAAGGTGGGCGACAAGGTCAAGTTCGCAGCGGACCGCGTCAACGGTGCAGTCACGGTGGTCCAGCTCAAGGCTGCCCAGTAAGCATCGATAACCGGGGCTCGAACTGGCCTGATTCCCTTAGTCGAGCCTTCCAGGAGACAGCATGAAAACGAAAACCTTCTTTGCAGCGGCTGTTGCAGTTCTCGGACTGGTGGCCACGTCCACCGCATCCGCACACGCAAAACTCGAGTCCTCCGCGCCCCAGGCGAATGCGATCGTGAGTCCGGCGCCTTCGCAAGTGCGCCTGCAGTTCAGCGAGCAGCTCGAGCTGCCGTTCAGCAAGGTCAAACTGGTTGACGAGAAAGGTGCGGTGATCGAGCCAAGCAAGACCGCCCTGGACGATACGAACCCCAAGGTGCTGGTGGCGACTGTTCCGATCCTGCATTCCGGGACCTGGCGCGTCCAGTGGTCGACTGTCACCCGGGACGGCCACAAGGTCAAAGGCCAGTTCGACTTCCGGGTAAGGTGACATGGAGGCTGAGCTCGCACTGGCCCAACGCTTCGTCACGGTCGCCTTGAACCTGTCGATGGCCTTCCTCGTTGGCGCCAGCGCAGCGCATATCTGGCTGCGCAGCGCGCGGTCGGCATGGGGAATCGGTCTGGTTCCGCGTCTGCGCAAGCTCATGCTGTCTGCCATCGCGGCGGCCGCGATGGCGTACGTCGCCGTGTTATGGCTCGAAGCGGCGTCGATGGCGGAGGTTCCGGTCAGCGCGGCCTTCCCTGCGGTGCGGTCCGTCATCACCGCCACGCACTACGGACTCGCCTGGATGATCGGCGCAGCAGCGCTGCTCGTCGCGGCCATCACCCTCCGCAAAAGCAAAGCTGGGCGGCCAGGCAGTGCAGCGCCGCTGATACGTATGGCCGCGCTCGGCGTCTTGCTCTATTCCCGCAGCATGGTCAGCCACGCCGGCGCCGCGGGTGACTTCACCTGGGCCGTGCTGGTCGACTGGGTTCACCTTGTCCTGGTCAGCCTCTGGGTGGGCGAAGTCATCGTCGCCGGCCTGGTCACGCTGCGCTCGCGGCCTGAATGGGAGTCGAAGAACCGCGGCGAATGCGCCCGCTTTATCACCTCGCTGTCGACATCGGCCACTGTCGCCCTGGCCGGCATCTTCATCACCGGCATCCTGAGCGCATGGCGCGGGCTGGGAAGCTTCGCGGACGTCCTCGGCAATCCCTATGGAACGACCTTGCTCGTCAAGGTCGGACTGGTGCTTGCCGCAGCCGCACTGGGTGGACTGAACCGCTTCCTCGTGATGCCGAAGCTGCTGGCTCAACTGCGCAAACCAAAACCGGAAGGCAGCGCCAATGCGAAGTTCGTCCTGGTCCTCCAGCTTGAGGCTTTGATCCTGGTGGCCGTGCTCATCGCAGCTGCCTTCCTGAGTTCCACCTCACCGCCGACGGCGTCGTGAGCACTTCTTCGTCCAAGGAATAATAATGAAAAGCAAAACCATTCCGGCCCTCGTCCTGAGCGCTACCCTCTTCGCGATCTCTTCGGCAAGCCTGGCAGCGTCACCGAAAGAGACGCTCGCAGCCTTCCACGACGCCCTTGCCAGTGGCGACAAGGCGAAGGCCCTCAGCCTGCTGTCGCCCGACATTGCGATCTATGAATCCGGCTACGTCGAGCGGTCACGCGATGAGTACGCCCACCATCATTTGGGCGGCGACATGGAGTTCGCAAAGAACTCGACCCGGAAAGTTCTAAAGCAGTCCGAGCGCATCGATGGCAACACTGCGGTCGTGTGGGAGGAATCCGAGACCACCGGGACCGTGCGGGGGAAACCGGTGCATGCTTTCGGAACCGGGACGGCAGTCCTTGAAAAGAAGGGCGATACCTGGGCAATCGTTCACGTGCACTGGTCGTCGCGGAAGGCGAAGTAAGCCGGCGGTATGACGCGAAGAGCGCAAGAGACAGTCCTTGGGCTCTTCTTCGTTCAGATCTTGAAATCGTCGTAGGCGATGTTCGCCTCGTCGACCCCGAGACTGCGCAGCATTGCCCGGGTACTCGACAGCATCGCCGGAGGGCCGCAGACGTAGAACTCGAGCGATGCGATGCCCGGATGCCTGCGCAGCAGACCCTCGAGCGCGGCTTCGTGAACCAGTGCCGCAGCTGCGCCGTCCTCTGCCTTCTCATCCGACAGTACCAGGTGCCAGTGGAAATTCGGGTGTTTCGATGCGAACGCCTGCATCTCATCGACGTAAGGAGCATCGCGCCGGCTACGTGCGCCGTACCAGAAGTGCAGCGGTTCGGTCGCGCCTTTTGTCAGGAGCTCGTGAATCATCGCACGCAATGGCGCCATCCCGGCGCCGCCGCCGATGAACACTTTCTCGCGCGATCCCGGCTTCAGTGCGAAGTCCCCGAAGGGGCCGCTGAAGCGAAGCTCGTCACCCACCTTCAGGGTGTACATGTAGCCCGATCCCCTGCCCGGCCGTTCTCCAGGCATGAAGCGAACCAGGAAAGTCAGCTGCCCGCCTGCGCATTCGACCGGCACCGATACCGAGTAGGACCGGCGTACCGGCGCATCGTTTGCAAGGCTCGCCAAGCTACCGATCGCACGCCAGTCCTCCTGATGATGCTCCGGGACGTCCACATGGCTGGCGTCCCGCTCATAGGGAGGCACGTGGATCTGTACGTAGGCCCCCGGACGGCACTCAACGAGGCCCAGTGGACGTAGCGTGATCTCTCTGAGGAAAGGCGTCACCGGCTTCACGCTGGTGACAATCCCGAGCCGCTCCGCCGGCATCGCCAGGGCTTTTCCGATATCGACATCGAGACTGCGTTTTACCGGAAGGTTGCAGGCCAACCTGTATCCGGCCTCGAGCTTCTGCGGTGACAGCAGCGCACGGTCGGCGCTCGTAGCTTCGGGTACCTTGCCAACGCATCTGACTTCGCACAGTCCGCAGCTTTGGCCGCCGCCGCAGTTCGACGGCAGCTGGAGGCCGGAGCGTGCCAGTGCCTGGAACACGGTATCGCCCTGGACGGCCTCGATTGCGCGCTGCGTGGCGCCCTGTGCGTCGACCAGGTTGACGGTACGGCGCCGGCGCCAGCGGCCGGGAACGAATTCCGCAAACCGGACGCTGACGAACAGCAGCCAGACACCCGTCAGCGCCATCCACAGTCCACCGATCGCACTGCCAACGAGCAGGGGATTGTTGAAATTGGTCCGCTCGCTGTAGTCCATGATGTGAAGCATCCAGAACAGGTCGAACAGGCGCCAGGTACTGTTCCTGTGTTCGAGCACGGCTCCCGACCGGCTGGAGACATAGACGGAGGTCTCGTCCGCATCGTCGAAGTCGACGCGCCAGACCGGCTCCTTGTGGGCGCGGGCCTCGAGCGTGAAGTTCAGCAGGCGCGGCGTTCCGGCTTTCCCGCTGCCGGAATAGGACGCACGCGCGATCTCCCTTGCCAGGCTGGCGTCCACCGCCACCGCCTTCCCGTCCGCTGCGCCGACGAGCCAGCTGCGCTTGTCGTTCTGCAGACGATAGACGGGCCGGTCGAGCAGCCAGCCGGAAGCAATCGCCATGACGTTTTCCCGGCTGGCGGCAAGCACGGCGTCCGTGCTGAGCACGTCGTGTGGCCAGGTGGGCGGCGCCGGCGGCTTGATGCGGGATTCGCGTCCCTGCACCTTGTTCGCGTCGAGCAGGCTCATGACAACCCCGCTCGACATCCACAGCAGGAACTGGATCGCCAGGATCACTCCTACCCACTTGTGCAGGCGTCTCATCCAATGGCTCATGCCTGCTTCCTCCGGTTGAAGCTGTAGAAGAGCAGCCATGCCCCACTGAGAGCGAACAGCAGGCCGGTGATCGACGCCGTGCGCAGCAGCGTATTGTTCACGTTCTCGCGCTCCTCGTAATCCATGATGTGGAACATCCACAGGAAATCGAACCAGCGCCACAGCTCATGACGCCGGGCCACCAGCTCGCCGGTATGCGGGGAAAAGTACAGCGTCGTCAGGCCTGGCTCGTCGTAATGGACAGCCCACAGCGGTACGGGCCGTGACCCGACTTCCTGGGGCGCCTTCGTCACCCATTCGACGCCCTTGATACTGCCCTCGCCCACGTAGGCTGCGTCGGCCAGGGCAACGATCTGGTCGCGATCGAGGGGGCTGATCTTTTCTCCGCTGGCGGCGTCCACCAGGCTCGTTTGCTTGTCCTGCTTGATCTCGTAGACTTCTTTGCCAAGCAGGTTTTTCATGCGAACGGCGGTGATGCCCGGGTAGGCCTCGTGCAGGCGAGCCTGGCTGATACGGCCCCCGGACGGGTTGAGCCTTTCGGTCGGGACGTGGGCAAGGTGGTCGCCGTGGACGACCTCCAGCGGCACGACGACCATATACAGACCACTGATCATCCAGAGCAGCGCCTGCACGCCGATGACGAGTCCGATCCATTTGTGGGCGCGCCGCACCCAGAAAGCTGATTGCATAGTTGTTGTCGTCAGTAAGTTACCCGGTCAGCCGGGCGGCCGGCGCAAAGCACACCTGCTCGCGGCCGCCCGGCATCATCGAAAGGCTAGAACTTGTAGCCCAGGCGAACGTGCCAGCGGCGACCCAGCAGGTCGTAGGTCATCGTATCGGTGTTTCCGTCCGTCCAGCTCTGGATGTACGGAGGACGCTTGTCGAACAGGTTGTCGACACCGAACGAGAGCGCCATCGCCTTGTTGAACGCATACTTCACACTGGCGTTGTGGTACGAGATACTCGGTGCGCGGGAGCCGATGTCTTCCGGCGCGGCATTGATGTCGTCCGCCTTGCCGATGTACTGGACCGTATAAGACCCCGACCACGGGCCCCTGGACGTCGTCAGCGACGCCGTCGACCGCCACTTGGCATAGCTGCCGCGGCCGCCGGTGATCTTGCCTGCGTACTCGATGACTTCGCCACCAGGGAAAGGCGTCACGTCGTAGCGGTTGAGGCGCGAGACGTCAGTCGTGATGGTCGAGGCCCAGCCGAGCAGGTTGAAATCAAGCATGGCACCGAAGTCCAGGCCGGCGACCTTCTGTTGGGCAGCGTTCTCCGGCTGGGACGACAGGAAGTTGATCTCGCCAGTGCGCGGATCGCGGGTGAAGCTCGAAGGGCGGCAGAAGATGTGCGACAGTCCAGGCGAGTTGTAGCAGACAGACAGCTTGGTCGATCCCGGCACTGTCTCGATGGCATTGTCGATCTCGATGTTGAAATAGTCGAGGGTCAGGGTCAGCGCCCTGGACGGCGTCCACACCACCCCGACGGTGAAGGTATCGGCTTCTTCCGGCTTCAGGTTCTGGTTGCCGCCGCCGGTCGTCAGGATCGATGGGCCGAACTGCCTGTAGCCGACCGGGACGCCGGAGGCCTGGCAGTTCTTGTAGACCGCGGAATTTGGATCGAGCGTGTTCCAGTTGTTGCATGGGTCGGTCGTGGTCAGGTTGCCCTCGGATACACCACCGAACAGCTCGGGAACGTTCGGGACACGGAAGGCGGACGACCGGTTCGCACGCATCTTCAGCGCGGGGATGAGCTGCCAGTCCAGACCCAGCTTGTAGGTTCCCTGCGAACCGAACAGACTGTAGTCGGAGTAGCGGGCGGCCGCATTCATGGTCAGCGACTGGACCAGCGGCAGCTTGGCCAGCAAGGGGACGGCCAGTTCGGCAAACACTTCACGCGCGCTGTACTCGCCGGCAATCGGGCCCATCGCGTTGGTATTGGCTGCACCCGACACGATCAGGCTGTCCGGGTCGCGCCATCCTTTCTCGCGGCGATACTCGAATCCCGAGGCAAAGCCAACCGGTCCCGCCGGCATCGAGAACAGCTCCCCACTGACGCTCGCGTTGAAGCTCTTCTGATCGTTGCCGCCATGGTCGCGTGTCGTGAAGTGGATGTACTCCAGCACTGCCGGGCTCAGGTTCCCGTAACCGAGGTAATTACCGCAAGGAGCCGAAGTCGGGGTCTTGCCGCAGGTCGCAGCGTTCAGGGTTGCGTCGACGCGGTCCAGGTTGATGATGTTCGTCATCCCGTCCACGCCGGTATTGCGGCCCCAGTTGAGGGAGGCAGACCAGTCCCATTTGTCGCCCAGTGCGCCTTTCAGGCCGGCGACGACCCGGAAGGTGTTCGTTTCCTGGAAAAAGTAGCGTGGACCCACCTCGGCGACCCGGCGCCGCTCCAGGGTCAGATTCTGCCCAGTCGGATTGGTCGGATGGCTCGCCGCGATCGCGATCGGACGATACAGGCCGATTGCGCCTGGCGTCGCCAGCTGCTCGGACTTGCGGTTCGTGAACATGAGCTCGCTGAACATGTCCACCCGGTCGGTCAGACGCATATTACCGAAGGCACTGACGCCGACACGCTTGATCGGATTGACCGCGTTCAGGAACGGATTGCCGTTGTAGGCGTGCTTGGCCGCGCTATAGGTCTCGAAACCACGCGGATTCCCGTTTGGATCCTGGTTGAAATTGACTCGACGACCGTCCGCAAGCCGGGCACGGCCACCGATGGTGGACGAACTGCCGGAGCAGACCAGTTCGCCGTCATCCTCGAACAGTGCGCAAGGCGCGCGCGACGCCAGGTTGACGGCGCCGCTCTCGGAATAGTTCAGCGACGCCATCAGCGATCCACGCTCGCTCCGCGTGCCCCATACGAGATCCGCGGATTTCTCGTCGCCGTCGCCGCGCTCCGTCTTGCCGTACCGGACGGAGGCCTCGACACCGTCGATCGCCTTCTTGGTGATGATGTTGACCACGCCGGCAACGGCATCGGCGCCATAGATTGCGGATGCCCCATCCTTCAGTACTTCGATCCGTTCGATCATCGCGACCGGGATCATGTTCAGGTCGACCGAGCTATTGGCGCCGGTCCCGCCCGACACGACGCGGCGTCCGTTCAGGAGGACCAGCGTGCGGTCGATGCCGAGGCCGCGCAGATTGACCTGCGTCGTCCCGTAGCCGTTGCTGGTCCAGTAGGCACTGCTCTGGTTGCCCGCCGTCCCTGCGGACGACGGCAGGCGCTGGAGCAGCGTCTCGACCGAAATCGCGCCGGAGCGCTGGATCGTTTCCGCGTCGATCACCGTAACCGGACCGACGCCGGACAATTGTTCCTGTCGCAGGTTGATACGGCTGCCCGTGATCTGGACCCGCTCCATCCCTTCCGCCTGGGTGTTCTCGCCGGTCGCAGGCTGCTGTGCATGGGCGCTCTGCTGCATGACCAGCATTGCAAGCGCGGCTGTCGTTCTTGGGACGTATTTGTGAAACATCTACCCTCCGGGTTTATTTTTGTACAAACTATGGGACCGCAACGGATAGCTGCAGGACACGACTCGCTCATCTGGTCCGGCAGCTTCGTGCAAGCGTGCGCAGGCATGGGTAGCGCTCCCGGTACTCAGGAACGCATCGCCGGCGTCAGCCGTAAAGGATCAGGCCGCGATTGACGCGGCAGTGCGGGGAGGTCGTTCAATCCGGGCGGGAACATGCCCGGTGAGTGAGGATGAGGAGAATTGCAGGGCGCTGCTGACGGCTTCCTCGACTGCGGTCACGGCCATCACCGGCGGTGGCGCCGAGGCGCCAATGGAGCAACTTGCGCAGGTGCCGCAACCGGAGCGCGCATGCGAGCCGTCGTCGTCGCAGTCCTGGTCTGGCGATGCGGCGCTTTGCAGCGGCGCGGCAGCATGCTCGTGCCCGTTATGGGGCGCCGCGACGGGCGCCCTCGCTTCCATCTGCATCCCGTCGGGCTGGCCGGCGGTGTTCAGGGGATGATGCGCCATGCCGCACTCAACCCTCGCCACTCCCGCAATGCTCTGCAAAGGCAGGGAGACGATGAGTAGGCACAAGAAAAATGATCGTAGCCTGGCGAACATATAATCAATGTAGCATGCTCCCGACTCAGCGTGTACACATTTTCATGACGACTTGCCCTGTCATCCCGCAGTATGGCTAGAATGGCATGGACGGCCCTTACCCAATCGAACCCGATGCGACGCTCCTTCCCGACACTGTTCAGATGCATTGCGCTTTTCCTCGTCATGACGCTCGTGACGTCGGGCATGACGATGGCATCGTACATGTGTCCCGAGATTGTCGCGAAGCCGGTCCCCATGCAGATGATGGACGGGGAAGCTTGCGCCGGCATGGACATGGAGCGCCCCGTCCATTGCGCCGAGTTCTCGGCCGATACCAAGGCTTCGGTCGATCACCACAACCCGGCACCCGCGCTGACCCTGCCGTCTCCCGCCAGCCTGGTTCGTATCGTCGCTCCCGTCGCGGCGCTCGCGATCGCCCTGCCCCGGCCCGGGAAACTTCCCGAGCCGGATGCCGATCCGCCCTACCTGCGAACCCTGCGCATCCGAATCTGACCACCTTCCGTCTGGCATGTGTCCGGCTAGTTGCCGGCGCTCGTTTTCACTCGCGGAGGGACCTATGTTTTCTTTTTTTATGTCACGTCATGACGTGCCGGCCAAGCCCGCACGCCCTGGCCACGCGCTGGTCGTGGCCCTGTTGCTGTTTGTTTCCGGAGGCGCAAGCGCAGCCCCAGATGGGCTCACGCTGAACGAAGCCCTGGCGCTCGCAACGTCCGCCTCGGCGTCCGCCAAGGCGGCGCGTGCCTCCGTCACGGCCAGCGAGCATGCTGCCGCGCGCGCGGACCAGTTACCCGATCCCATGCTGAAAATGGGCATCGATAACCTGCCGGTCACCGGCCCGGATCGCTTCCGTCCCAATGCCGATTTCATGACCATGCGCAGGATCGGCATCGAGCAGCAATGGGTTTCGCGCGACAAGCGTCAGGCCAGGTCGGAGCTGGCACGACGTTCTGTCGAGGCCGCCGAAGCGGCCCATCTCGACAAGATCGGGAATATCCGGGCCGAGACCGGGAAAGCCTGGCTGAGCGTGCTGTACAAGCAGCGCGCACTCGGCCTGTCCAGGTCGATTGACCGCGAGATGGAAGGTGAACTTTCCGCCCTCCGGGCGGCGCATCGCGGGGCCAGGGCCTCGGCCAGCGACGTGCTGGAAGCAAGGGCCGAACTGCTGCTCAGCGGCGACGGCGTCGATGCTGCCGAGCAGGATCTGCATACCGCGCTCATCGAACTGCGGCGCTGGACCCGCACCGACACCAGCGGGGTGTCCGATGAGGCGCCGAAGCTCGAAGCGGCGCTCACCCGCTTCGCCCTGCCGAACCTGGAGAAGATGCATCCGGCCGTCCTCGGCGCACGGCGTGCCGTCGACCTGGCCGACGCGGACGCCAGTGCCGCCGTACTCGAGAGCCGGCCCGACTGGTCATTCGAAGCCGGCTTTGCCCAGCGCGGCAGTCAGTATTCGAACATGGTCTCGTTCGGCGTCAGCATCCCCCTGACCGTCCATCGGGCGCAGCGCCAGGATCGCGAGATCGCCGGGAAGGCCGCACTGGGTACACGGGCAAGGCTTGAGTACGAGGAGGCACTGGTCGAGACGCGGTCGTCGATCGAAGCCAGGTCGATGCAGCTCGACAGCCTGAAGCGCCGCATCGCCCGGCTCGAAAAGGAGCTGCTGCCGACCGCGGCCCAGCAGGTCGAGACTGCGCTGGCCGACTATCGCGGCGCAGCCGGAACGCTGACTGCGGTATTCAAGGCCCGGCGTGCCGCCCTCGCGCGCAGGCTGCAGGTCAATGCGCTCGAGCTGGAGGCGGCGATGATCTGGGCGGAACTCGAGCTGCGTCTGATCCCACAGGAGATGGCAAGTACCGGGAGGGCCGGCCAATGAAACGCCCGCTGGCAACGAAGATTCTCCTCCTCGCCCTTGCGGGCGGCCTGATCGGCTATGGCGGCTACTGGTTGGGCGCGAACAGCTCTGCAGGCACCGCCGCCCAGACGGACTCGGGCAAGCGCGTCCTGTATTGGCACGACCCCATGGTCCCCGGCAAGCGCTTCGACAAGCCGGGGAAGAGCCCGTTCATGGACATGCAACTGGTCCCGGTGTATGCCGACGAGGGCGACACGGCCGGGGTCAGGATTTCGCCGACCCTCCAGCAGAACCTCGGCATCCGCTTCGCCACGGTACGGCGCGAGGAACGCGCGGACTCGCTCGATCTGGTGGGAAGCATCCAGTTCGATACCAGCCGCGAGGAGCTCATCCAGAGCCGTACTACCGGCTACATCGACAGGCTCCACGTCCGCGCGCCGCTGCAGCAGGTCAAACGCGGCCAGTCCCTGGCCTCGGTGTTCGCGCCGGAGTGGATTGCACCCCAGGAGGAATACCTTGCGCTCAGGCGCGGGGGCGACGCGGCGCTCGCCGCCGCCGCACGCGAGCGCATGCGCGCGCTCGCGATCCCCGACTCCCTGGTTGCGGAGCTGAAACGCAGCGGACGTGTGCAGACACACCTGACACTGACCTCCCCGGTTTCCGGAATCGTGAGCGAGCTCGGGGTGCGTGAGGGTGCCCAGGTCACGCCGGGCATGACGGTCGCAAAGGTGGTCGGCATGCAAACTGTCTGGCTGCTTGCCGAATTGCCGGAAGCCCTGATCGGCTCTGCCCGGACGGGCATGCGTGTGAGTGCCACGGCTGACGGCGGCGCCCGGCACACCTACGAAGGGAAAGTGCGGGAAATCCTCCCAGGCTTGAATCCCGCTACCCGGACCGCCCAGGCCCGTATCGAACTGGACAACCGTGACGCAGCGCTGATGCCTGGCATGTTGATGCGCGTCCGGCTGAGCGCTGCGGCGGCGAAGCCCCGCCTGATGGTGCCGACCGAAGCAGTGATCGCGTCGGGCACACGCTCTGTCGTGCTGGTGGCACAGGGCGACAGCCTGCGGCCGGCAGTGGTCACCACCGGCCGCGAGATCGGAGAAGCCACCGAAATCCTGAGCGGCCTCGAGGAAGGCCAGAAAATCGTCGCCTCCGGCCAGTTCCTGATCGATTCGGAAGCCAGCCTGAAGTCGGTCCTGCCCAAGTTCTCGGGCGAGGCGTCCGCGCAGCCGGACAAGCCGGGCAAGGCAGCGGCAACAGTGCATACGGCCGTCGGCAAGGTGGAGCAGGTTTCGGACGATGCCATCACGCTGATCCACGGGCCGGTCGCCACATTGCAATGGCCGTCCATGACAATGGATTTCATGAAGCCCACGCCTGCTGCGTTCAAGGAGATCAAGGCCGGCCAGACCGTCGAATTCGACTTTGTCGAGGGCCCCGACGGCTACATGCTCAAGCGGGTCATACTAGCCAATGGTGGCAAGCGATGATCGCGCGCATCATCCGCGCCGCGATCGCCGCCCGGGTCTGGGTCTTGCTTGCGGCCGGCCTGCTGGCGGCATGGGGCGTCCATTCGCTGCGCACGACCTCGCTCGACGCCCTGCCCGACCTTTCCGACACCCAGGTCATCATTCGCGCCCAGTATCCCGGCAAGGCGCCGCAACTGGTCGAAGACCAGGTCACGTATCCCTTGACCACCGCCCTGCTGTCGGTGCCCGGTGCGACCTCCGTGCGCGGCTATTCCTTCTTCGGCGACTCCTTCGTCTACGTGCTGTTCGATGACGCGACCGACCTGTACTGGGCACGTTCGCGCGTGAGCGAATACGTCAACCAGGTGCAGAACCGCCTTCCGGAGGGTGTAAGGGCGGAGCTCGGCCCCGACGGCACCGGTGTGGGCTGGGTCTACGAGTATGCCCTGGTCGACCGGAGCGGCCGACACGACCTCAGCCAGCTGCGCGCCCTGAACGACTGGTTCCTGAAATTCGAGCTCAAGACGGTGCGCGACGTCGCCGAAGTCGCCAGCATCGGTGGCATGGTCCGGCAGTACCAGATCGTCCTCGATCCGGACAGACTGCGCGCGTTCGGCATGTCCCACACCCGGGTGCTCGATGCGCTCGCGCAGGCCAACCAGGAGTCGGGCGGATCGGTCGTCGAGATCGCGGAGACCGAATACATGGTGCGCTCGCACGGCTACCTGCGCTCCCTGGAGGACTTCCGCAACATCGTCCTGAACGCGAGCGAGGCCGGCACACCGGTCCTGCTGCGCGACGTCGCCTCGGTACGCCTGGGGCCGGAAATGCGACGCGGCATCGCCGAGCTCAATGGACAGGGAGAGGTCGCAGGCGGCGTGGTCGTCATGCGGTCCGGAAAGAACGCGCTCGACACCATTGCGGCGGTCAAGGCCCGGCTCGAAACGCTCAAGCACGCGCTGCCGAAAGGTGTCGAGATCGTCACGACCTATGACCGCTCGACGCTGATCTCGGCATCGGTCGCGAACCTGGGAAGCAAGCTGGTCGAAGAGTTCGTCGTCGTCGCCATCGTGTGCGCGGTCTTCCTGTTCCACGTGCGCAGCGCGCTGGTGGCCGTGCTCACCCTGCCGCTGTGCGTGCTGGCCGCATTCATCGTCATGCGCTACCAGGACGTCAACGCGAATATCATGTCGCTCGGGGGTATCGCGATTGCCGTGGGCGCCGCCACCGATGCCGCGCTCGTCCTGGTCGAGAACGTCCACAAGCACCTCGAGGCCCATGCCGACGCCAACCCGGCGCTCACGCCCGACGCCAGGACCCGCTGGGAGATCGTCGCCCGGGCTTCGGTCGAAGTCGGACCGGCACTGTTCTTTTCGCTGCTGATCGTGACCCTGTCCTTCATCCCGGTGTTCGCACTCGAAGCCCAGGAAGGCAAGCTGTTCGCCCCTCTCGCCTACACCAAGACGTATACGCTTGCGGCGGCGGCCGGGCTGGCCATCACCCTGGTGCCCGTGCTGATGGGTTATCTCGTCCGGGGCAGGATTCCGAAGGAATCGGCCAACCCGGTCAACCGCCTGCTCATCAAGGCTTACCGCCCGCTGCTCGACGCCAGTCTCCGGCATCCGAAAACCACCCTGGGCATCGCCGCGATCGCGCTCGTGCTGACGGCCTTTCCCATCTCGCGGCTGGGTGGCGAGTTCCTGCCGCCCCTGAACGAGGGCGACCTGCTCTACATGCCGTCGGCCCTGCCCGGCCTGTCCGCCGCGAAGGCCGGCGAACTGCTGCAGCAGACCGACCGCCTGATCAAGACCGTGCCCGAGGTGGCGACCGTCTTCGGCAAGGCGGGCCGCGCGGAGACCGCGACCGACCCGGCGCCGATGGAGATGTTCGAGACCACGATCCAGTTCAAGCCGAAGGACCAGTGGCGGCCCGGCATGACCACGGAAAAACTGGTGGAGGAACTTGACCGCGTCGTCAGGGTGCCGGGACTGTCGAACATCTGGGTGCCGCCGATCCGCAACCGCATCGATATGCTCTCTACCGGTATCAAGACGCCCGTCGGCATCAAGGTTTCCGGGCCAGACCTGGGCCAGATCGACAAGCTGACGACCGCCATCGAAGCGGCGGTCAAGACGGTGCCGGGCGTCAGTTCCGCACTCGCCGAGCGGCTCAGCGGCGGCCGCTACATTGATATCAGCATCGACCGGCAGCGCGCCGCCCGCTATGGCATGGGCGTGGCCGACATCCAGACGGTGGTGTCGACGGCGATCGGTGGCGACAACGTGGGGGAAGTGGTCGACGGGCGGCAGCGCTTTCCGATCAACGTGCGCTACCCGCAGGACTACCGCGATTCGGTGCAGGCCCTGCGCGAACTACCGGTCGTCACCGCCCGAGGCGCACAGATCCTGCTTGGGGACGTAACGACGATTGTCGTGATGGACGGTCCCACGATGCTCCGAAGCGAGAATGCACGCCTGTCCGGCTGGGTATATGTCGATGTTCGCGGCACCGACCTTCTCACAGCGGTTCGTGCGATGCAGGAGCGTGTCCGCGGCAACGTCAAGCTGCCCCCCGGGTATGCGATCGGCTGGTCGGGGCAGTTCGAATACCTCGAGCGCGCGTCCGATCGCCTGATGACCGTTGTCCCACTTACCTTGCTTGTCATCTTCCTGCTGCTTTACCTGGCCTTCCGTTCCATGGCGGAAGCGATACTGCTGATGGCCACGGTGCCATTCGCACTCGTGGGCGGATTCTGGCTGGTCTGGCTGCTTGGTCATGCGGTATCGGTCGCAACAGCGGTAGGGTTCATTGCGCTTGCAGGGCTGGCGGCAGAGTTCGGTGTCGTCATGCAGGTTTATCTGCGTAATGCGCTACAGAGCCGGCTTGATGCCGGGCGCGCATTGACTAGCGAACTGGTATTAGAAGCAATTACAGAAGGTGCCCTCCTGCGGGTGCGCCCCAAGGCAATGACGGTTGCAGTCATCGTGGCCGGGCTGCTGCCCATTATGTTCGGAAGCGCGGCCGGCTCCGAGGTCATGCAGCGCATTGCGGCACCAATGGTCGGCGGGATGGTCACAGCACCCTTGCTTTCGCTGTTCGTGATTCCTGCCGCATGGCGGCTGCTGCAGGAACAGCACATGAAGATAAGTGCCAAGACCATGAAATCAAGCTCATCGAACAGCGAGGTCAGATGACTTTGGCGGCCGGCGGGCAAACGCGCGATATCAGCGGCAGCGCCTTTGCAAGTTTTACCTTTCAGGCAGCTATCTTGGGCGCGCCTGTCCTGCAAACCCAAAGAGGCTCGACGCTTGATTAGTGGCCGCTAGGCGAGCTGCGCACGCGGAGCGCCCGCCAGGCGGGCGCAAAGTGGCGATTCGCCCACGTTCCGCGAGTCCCGGTTTCGACCAATCGCATAAATCAAGCACGCTGTGAATCGACATCACAACAACCACTCGATTGGCAATATTGACATAATCAACACCGCGATACGCTCGTGCAAACTGGTGCCAGGCTCGACGTCATGTCGCACAACCGCTTTTCCATGACGCTCCAGCCAATACAACTGCCGGCCTGGCCCCAGGCGCACCTCATAGGCTTCCTCGGGCATCCGTTCAGTGAGTGCGGCGAAAATGCGGGTTGCCAGTGCCGGGCTTTCGATAACAAAACCCATTTCAGTGTTGAGCCTGGCGGAGCGCGGGTCGAAATTGAAGGAGCCGACGAACACCCGTGCGCGATCGACCGAGAAGGTTTTGCTGTGCAGGCTCGACGCCGAACTGCCTTTCAGGCCAAGAACTCGCCTTCGCGCGGATGCTTGCGACTGGCGCCGAAACTCGAAGAGCGATACCCCGGCTTCCAGCAGCGAGGCCCGATGCTTTGCATAACCTGCGTGTACGGCAGCGACGTCGGTCGCTTCCAGGGAATTGGTCAGCAGCTTGACCTTGACGCCGTTCCGGGCCAGCTCCACGAGTGCATCGACGCCGGCTGCCGTGGGGACAAAGTAAGGAGAGACCACATTCAGTTCCGACAGGGGTTCGCCCATTCTTTTCTTCAGCTTGTTGACGACCAGGGTCCGGGTTTCGGCCAGCCCGAGTCCCTTGGCAGGATCGTCGCTGACCAGGCGCGTGATCGCCCATTCGAATACGAGCCTGCCGCCCAGGAGGTCATCCGCAAAAGCCGAAGCACGCCGGGCACGGACGTAAGCCACAGCCGCCGCACTGGCCTCGATACGTAAAGCCGCCGCCGACAGCGCCTCCAATTCAAGCGCGTCGGCGATGGGCAGCAATCCACTGACCGGGTACGAAGAATTGCTGTTCCAGTAGCGGTCGAAGTCCTTCGACACATCGTTCACCACCGGACCAATCGCCATGACATCGAGATCTGCAAAAAGGACATCGTCGGCGGCGCCGAAATAGGCATCGCCGACGTTCCTGCCACCGACGATCGCAACCTGGTTATCCACGATAAAGGACTTGTTGTGCATCCGGCGGTTGGCCCGGCTGAAGTCGCTCATGTAAGCAAGGACGCGCATATTTCGCACGACAAATGGATTGAACAGGCGAACCTCGATTGCCGGATGCGCGTCTAGCGCCGAAAGCAAGGTGTCGAGCCCCGATGTGCCCTGGTCGTCGAGGAGCAACCTGACCCTGACCCCACGATCGGCGGCTTCGCGCAGGGCAGCGAACAGCAAGGTGCCGGTCATGTCCTTGTGCCAGATGTAATACTGGACATCCAGGGTGCGCTCGGCCGCCTGTGCCAGGAGCACGCGGGCTGCAAATGCGTTGCGGCCATCGGTGAGCGCGTGGACGCCGGACTTGCCCGGGTGTGCCACGCTCCCGGCCGAGAGTGCCCGTCCGAGCCGGGAAGTCCCCGCGTCGAGGTCGGCTGTGGAGTACGGCCGATCCTGTAGCGACGGCAATCCGGCGCACCCCGCCAGCGAGGATAGGAGCAGGCACACGGCAAGGGTGCGCAAGATGCCGAAGCAGGCTGTATTCGCCTTCATGGGCAGGCTCGAAGTGGGGATACGGAGCGGCTTGCCATATGGCTTAGCCATTCATCCTGAGCACGCCATCGACGATCTTGACCTGATCCCCGTCATGCCATGCCGGCTGCGTCGCCTGCGTCATGGTCCGGCGCGATCCGCTGTCCATGCGCACCGTGGTCTCATAGCTGCGGGTCGCCCTTGCCTGTTTCTCGATCTGGTTCCCGGCCAGGGCTCCGCCGATCGCACCGACCACGGTCATCGCCTGCTTTCCGTGGCCACCACCGACCTGGTTGCCCAGTAAGCCGCCCACCACCGCGCCGCCTGCCGCGCCGAGCCCGCTGCCATTGCCGCGAACGGCGACTTCGCGGACCGACTCCACTACCCCGCAGGTCTGGCAAACCGGCGCGGGAGTCCGGCGCACTGGTTCACTACGAACCTGGCGTGCAAGGGCGGCGGCGGGGCGTGCCGGCACCGTTGCGACCGCCGACGGCGCATACGAGGCCAGCGTCACCCCTTCGGCGGCGTCTGCCCCGGTCGAGTCTGGCAGCCATCCCATGAGGGCGGCGGTTCCGGTCAAGCAGAGCAGCACGAGGCTGGCGCTGGCGATGATCAGAATGGGATGGACGCGCGGTGTCGAGGTATTGGCAAGTGGCATGTTCATGGTGTTTTCTTTCTGGTGATGACAATGTGGAATGAGGGTGCAAAATGGTCGGAGATCGATTCAGTTTTCTTGTTCCGGCTGCGGACTCAGCTCTGCTGAAACCCTTATCCGCTTTCCCTGGCGACTGATCCGTCGCTTACCGTACATAGTTAAAAATAATTCGCGATGCCCGCGACATCCTTCCAGCGGAGCTTGGCAACTTTGCGGACGGCAAACACGACACCAGGAATGCAGAATGACCAACCCTGCTGCTGAAAGGCCCATGCGAGCGTTACGATGCTGGACGCTGCCAGCGCGACGGTGGGGGAAGACATGGGGTTCAAGCAGGCGAAGGGAGGGGGCATACACTTACTTTCTTATGAGCATTTCTTGGCTAAACATGGGACTCATGCAAAGTGGGAATGCTGGAACGGGGCAATGATGCAGGCGCCGCTTCGTTCTGCACTATGGCTTCCCGATCAAGCTGGCTCAGTTCGGTACCACGCTTAGACATCTGTTTGTTTCAAGGAAAGATAGTTGTAGGTTTTATCACAAGCGCGTGCTACCCTGCCCTTTCCATTCTTCCTTCCCCGAGAAACCACGCCGCGTGCCCCCCATACAAGATCCGAACCAGAATCACCTCCTTGCCGCCCTGCTCGACGCCGAGTTCGACCGTCTATCTCCCCATCTCCAGTGTGTCCCGCTCCTGCTCGGCGACGTGCTGTGCCAGTCCGGCGCCAAGCTGGATTACGTCTACTTCCCGACGACCGCCATCATCTCCATTCACTACCTGCTGGAAAACGGCGGCTCATCCGAGATCGCCGGCGTCGGCAATGAAGGCTTGCTGGGCGTCGCGCTGTTCATGGGCGGCAGCACGACGCCGAGCCGCGCCGTGATCCAGACCGGCGGCTTCGGCTATCGGCTGCCGGTCGCGATCCTGATGGAAGAATTCAACCGTGCCGGCCCGGTGATGCGGCTGTTGTTGCGCTACACCCAGGCCCTGCTCACCCATATGTCGCAAACAGCGGTATGCAACCGGCACCACACGGTGGAACAGCAACTGTGCCGCTGGCTGCTGCTCACGCTCGACCGGCTGTCGTCCAACGAGCTCACGATGACGCAGGAACTGATCTCGAACATGCTCGGCGTGCGCCGCGAAGGCGTCACCGAGGCGGCCGGCAGGCTGCAGGGGCGCGGCCATATCAGTTACCGGCGCGGCCACATCACCGTGCTCGACCGGGCTGGCCTCGAACAGGATGTGTGCGAATGCTATGACGTGGTCAAGAAGGAGTTCGGACGCCTGCTCTCGGACGTGCGCCAGCGCCAGGGCGCTGTGCGTCCTGCACTGCGCGCCTGAGCGTGCCGGCCTGCCATGCCTGGCTGGCCGGCCTTTCACTCTTCCACCACCAGACCAGCAATATGCCAAACACCCACTATTTTTCCGTCGAGCGCCTGATGGCGGCCGGCTTCGCCGCGACGCTCGCTGCACTGCTCCTTGTAAGCGCATTCGCCCTGCAGGAGGCGGAAAGCTTGTCGATTGCCGTGCGCATCGTGGCGAGCCTGGGCTTGCTGCTGTGCTTCCTGGGCGCGCTGCTCCTGCTCGCCAGGCTGCAGTCGCGCCAGCGCAGCGCGCTGCAGGCAAGAATGCAGGCCGCGCCATTGCTGAAAGCCAGCGCGCTGCAGGACGCCATCTTCAACAGCGTCAATTTTTCGAGCATCGCCACCGATGCCGACGGCGTGATCCAGATCTTCAACGTCGGCGCGCAACGCATGCTCGGCTACGCTCCCGGGGATGTGATCAACAAGCTGACGCCGGCGAGCATCTCGGACGCACAGGAGCTGGTCGACCGCGCAGCATCCCTGAGTACCGAGTTCCGCGCCACGATCAGCCCCGGCTTTGACACCCTCGTCTACAAGGCGCTGCGCAACATCGAGGACATCTACGAGCTGACCTACATCCGGGCCGACGGCACCCGCTTTCCGGCACTGGTGTCGGTCACAGCCCTGCGCGGCACCGACAACGACGTGATCGGTTTCCTGCTGATCGGGACCGACAACACCGCACGCAAGCAGGTGGAGGCCGAACAGGCGCTGTTGGACGAGCGCCTGCGCGACCAGCAGTTCTATACGCGCTCGCTGATCGAATCGAACATCGACCCGCTGATCACGACCGACCCGCGCGGCGTGATCAGCGACGTCAACCAGCAGACCGAGATGCTGACCGGCCGCACCCGCGACGAGCTGATTGGTGCGCCCTTCAAGAGCTGCTTCACGGAGCCACGGCGTGCCGAAGACGCCATCGCCCGGGTCCTCCATGAGGGCAAGGTCACGAATTATGAGTTAACGGTGCTCGCACGCGACGGCAAGGAAACGGTGGTGTCGTTCAATGCAACGACATTCAACGATCGCGACCGCAAGTTGCGGGGAGTCTTCGCCGCGGCGCGCGATGTCACGGAGCGCAAGCATTTTGAACATGCCTTGCAGGAGACGAATATCGCGCTCGACGCAGCCAGGGAAGCCGCCGAAAAAGCGAACCGTGCCAAGTCCGAGTTTTTGTCGAGCATGAGCCATGAGCTGCGCACACCGCTGAACGCGGTGCTGGGGTTCGCCCAGCTGATGGAATCGGAGCTTCCTCCCCCGCATCCGCGCCAGCAGCGCTCCATCGACCAGATCCTCAAGGGCGGCTGGTACCTGCTGCGCCTGATTAACGAGATCCTTGACCTGTCGATGATCGAGGCAGGCAAGGTGACGATGTCGCAGGAATCGATGTCGATCAATGATGTTCTGCAGGACTGCAAGGGCATGATCGAACCACAGGCGAGCAAGCGCGGCATTGCGATGAGCTTCCCGGAACGCGGCAAGGTGTTTTACGTGCATGCGGATCGTACCCGCATCAAGCAGGTCATGATCAACCTGCTCTCGAACGCGATCAAATATAACGGCACCGGCGGCAGCGTGACCGTGCAGTGCGCCAGCAGCGGCCACGATCGCGTGCGCCTCAGCGTCGGGGATACCGGCGCCGGCTTGTGCGCTGATCAGCTTGCGCAACTGTTCCAGCCGTTCAACCGCCTGGGCCAGCACGACAGCGTCGAAGAAGGCACTGGCATCGGGCTCGTGGTCACCAAGCAGCTGGTCGAGCTCATGGGAGGCGAGATCGGCGTGGACAGCGTGGTTGGTCAAGGCACGGTGTTCTGGGTGGAATTCGCGGCGTCGCTGCCTCCTGCCCTGATGCTGGACGACATCGATGAGGAATCCCTCGGACGCCGGCAGCGCCCCCCGCACGCACTGGACGAACAGCCGACCTTGCTGTATGTCGAGGATAATCCGGCCAATCTTGCGCTCGTCGAGCAGCTGATCGCCCGCCGGGGCGACCTGAAACTGCTCACCGCAATCGATGCCGATCTCGGAATCGACCTGGCGCACGCCTACCTGCCCGACGTCATCCTGATGGACATCAACCTGCCCGGCATGAGCGGCTACGGAGCGCTCAAGCGCCTGCGCGAAGACCGCGTCACCGCTCATATTCCGGTGCTGGCGCTGTCGGCGAATGCGATTCCGCGAGATATCGAAAAAGGACTGGAAGCAGGTTTCTTCCGTTACCTGACCAAGCCGATCCGGGTCCATGAATTCATGGATGCCCTCGACCTCGCCCTGCTGCACGCCGCCACCCAGCGCGGCGTCGCGCCAGCGGGCTCCACCACGAACGACGCGCCAATCCACAACACAGGGAACTGCCATGCTTGAATCCATTGAAATACTGAACGCAAGCATCCTGATCGTGGACGATCAGGAAGCGAACGTCATGCTGCTCGAGCAAATGCTGCGCAACGAGGGCTATCAGTGCATCACGACCACCCAGGACCCGCGAACCGTCTGCAGCCTGCACAAAGCGCACAGCTTTGACCTGATCCTGCTCGACCTGCAGATGCCCGACATGGATGGATTCGAAGTCATCGAAGCACTCAAGCAGGTCGAGGCTGGCAGCTATCTTCCGGTACTGGTCATTACCGCGCAGCCTGCGCATAAATTGCGTGCCCTGAAGGCCGGCGCAAAAGACTTCGTCAGCAAGCCGTTTGACTTCGTCGAAGTACAGACGCGTATCCACAACATGCTGGAAGTGCGCCTCCTGTACCGCAGACTCAATGATCAGAACCGTCTGCTCGAACAGACCGTACTCGAGCGCACCGCCGAGTTGCGGCAAAGTGAAGCGCGTTTCCAGCGCTTTACCGAGCTCTCGTCCGACTGGTATTGGGAGCAGGACGCCGAAGGAAAGTTGACGCAATTCTCCGGGCCAGTGGAAGAGATGCTCGGGATCGGCAACGGTGCCACAGCCGAGGAAATAGCCAGGGCGGGCTGGAACGTGCATGAGCGGGCGGTCCTGGATGCCAAGATCGCGAACCGGCAAGCATTCCTCGACTTGATTTACAGCCGTACCTTGCCGGACGGCCGAGTTCAAACACTTCAAGTCAGCGGCGAACCCATGTTCGACGCGGCCAGCGGTTTTGCCGGTTACCGCGGGATTGGACTGGACGTGAGTGAACGCACGGAACGAGCGTCGCGCGTTTGAGGTTTTGCCATCCGGGATATGGCTGAGGGCGCCACCTCGACCGAAGGCGAGGCGCTGCTGGCTCTGGCTCGCGAAAGCGGCGCGGGGCTGATGGTAACGGGCGCCTATGGCCACAGCCGCTACCGCGAATGGGTACTGGGAGGTGTGACGCGCGAATTGCTGGAGCGCGCCGCCATTCCCTTGCTTATTGCGCACTGAGCCATGCGAGCCGCGCCAAGAGACATCCCCCCGAGCGAACTGCGGCGCGAAGGGAGCACATGGCAGGGTGGCCGGCATGCGCCCCCGGACGGGTCGAAGGCGCAACCGTACTCGGCCGACCTGGCTCTGCACGCCTGGCTCGGCCGTTTCACCGCACATGTCTCGCCGGCCGCCCTGGCACTGGCCTGGCAGGACTGGGCCAGCCACCTGGCCCTGTCGCCTGACAAGCAGACCGAGCTGGCCCTGCTGGCGCAGGCCAGCACCCGGCGCTGGCTGGACTACGCCCTGGCCGCGGCCTGCGGCCCCGCGTCGGAACCACTGGAGCCACTCGCCCAGGACAAGCGTTTTTCCGATCCCGCCTGGCACGCATGGCCGTGGAACGTGGCCAGCCAGGGCTTCCTGCTGACGCAGCAGTGGTGGCATCGCGCCACCTGTGGCGTTAGCGGCGTCGCCCCCCACCACACCGACGTCGTGAGCTTTGTCGCACGCCAGCTGCTCGATGCGCTGGCGCCATCGAATTTTATCGCCACGAATCCCGCCGCCCAGCAGGCCACGGCAGCCACCGGTGGACGCAATCTCCTGCACGGCATGCAGCGCGCCGCCTCCGATGCGCAGCATGCGCTTGCCGAAACCAGGCCGCCCCTGGCTTACCTGCCCGGTACCGACGTCGCACTCACGCCCGGACAGGTCGTCATGTCCAACCGCCTCATCGAGCTGCTGCGCTACGATCCGGCGTCGCCGACCGTCCACGCGCTGCCGCTGCTGTTCGTGCCGGCCTGGATCATGAAGTACTACATCCTCGACCTGTCGCCAGAGAACTCGCTGGTGCGCTACCTGGTCGAACATGGGCATACGGTGTACATGATCTCCTGGAAGAACCCGGGGCCGGAAGACCGCGACCTGTCCCTGGAAGACTACCGTCGCCTTGGGGTCATGGCCGCCATCGACGCGATCGCCGGGCAGACCGGCGCGCCCAGCCTGAATGCCTGCGGCTATTGCCTGGGCGGCACGCTACTCGCGATCGCGGCGGCGGCCATGGCGCGCGATGGCGATGCGCGCCTGGAAAGCATCAGCCTGCTGGCTGCCCAGGTCGATTTCACCGAGCCTGGAGAATTGTCCTTGTTCATCGATCACAGCGAGGTCGAATTTTTGGAAGCTGCGATGTGGGAGCGGGGTTATCTCGACGCGCACCAGATGGCAGGCGCTTTCCAGCTGCTGCGCTCGAACGACCTGGTCTGGTCGCGCCGCCTTCGCCACTACCTGCTCGACATTCCAGACAAGGACAACGATCTGGCATCCTGGAATGCCGATACCACCCGAATGCCTTACCGCATGCATTCGGACTACCTGCGCAAGCTTTTTCTCGGGAACAGCCTCGCCAGCGCGCGCTACCTGGTCGATGGACGTCCCGTCTCTCTGAACGACATCCGCGTTCCGGTCTTTGCGGTCGGCACCCGCACCGACCATGTAGCCCCATGGCGCTCGGTGTACAAAATCATGCCCTCGACCGACACCGAGGTTACCTTCCTGCTGACATCCGGTGGCCACAACGCCGGAGTGGTGTCGCCGCCCGGCACCCCGCGCCGCAGCTACCAGATGGCGACGCATGCCCACGATGCGTCCTACGTCGATCCGGACAGCTGGGAGCGCCTGGTCGACGTACGCGAAGGCAGTTGGTGGCCAGCCTGGGAACAGTGGCTCGCCGGCCGGTCCAATTCGATGCGGTCGCCGCCGGAGCCGGTCGCCGGACTGGCGCCGGCGCCAGGCAGCTACGTACTGGAGCGTTGAGCGGATGCCGGAGGCCCATCAGGTGCTCCGCGCTGGCGACAGGGTAAGCGTCATCTCGACAGTGCCGTCGGGGTTCGGCGCCAGCGCGAAACCGCAGGCGCGGGCCAAGGCGTGCATGCGCGCGTTGTCGCCGAGCGCGACACCGCTCAGCAATGGCAAGCCGCGCCCACGGCAGTAGTCGAGCAGACATTCCATGAGCATGCGACCCAGGCCGTGCCCCGCAAGGTCGGAGCGCACCACGATCGCGAATTCGCCGACGGTGTTATCCGGATCGATGCTCACGCGGGCCACCCCGAGGGTTTCTTCTCCCGCGGCCGCCTTGCGGGTGGCGATGAAAGCCATCTCGCGCGAGTAGTCGATCTGGGTGAAGCGCGCCAGCTGGGACGGTGTCAGCTCGCGCATCATGCCGAACATGCGGAAATGAACGGCTTCCGGAGTAAGCGCATGAAAGAAATCCTGGTGCGCGCGCGCGTCCTCGGGCCGGATCGGACGCAGGACCAGCGCACCGAGCGCGCTCTCGACCTGCCGTTCGAGCGCGTCTGGATAAGGCAAGATCGCCAGGCGCGCCAGCGGATCGGTTCCCGGCGCCACCGGCGCCAGGCGCATGCGGGCATCGAGGGCGACAACGCCGGCGCTGTCGGCAAGCAGCGGGTTGATGTCGAGTTCCGACAGTTCGGGCAGGTCGATGGCCAGCTGGCCTACCCGCACCAGGACATCGTAGAGCGCCTCGAGGTCGGCGCGCGGTCGGTCGCGGAATCCGGCCAGCAGGCGCGCCGCGCGAGTGCGTCCCACCAGGTCGGCGGCCAGCACGCGGTTCAAGGGCGGCAACGCAACCGAACGATCGTCCATGACCTCGACCGCGATTCCGCCCTGGCCGAACAGGATGACCGGCCCGAACACCGGGTCGGTGGCGACGCCCAAGATCAGCTCTTGCGCCTGCGGGCGGCGCGCCATCTCCTGCACGGTGAAACCGTCCAGCCGCGCCTGTGGGAGCAAGCTGCGTACGCGCGCAAGCATGGCATCGAGCGCTGCACCAAGCGCGGCCTCGTCTGCCAGGTCGAGTGCCACGCCCCCGACATCGCTCTTGTGGACGATGTCGGGCGAAAGGACCTTCAGGGCGACCGGGTAGCCGATGCGCCGCGCCTCCGCGATCGCCGCCTCCCTGTCGCGCACGATGGCGGTACGCACCACCGGAATGCCATACGCACCAAGGATCGTTTTCGCGTCCGCCTCGCCCACCGCGCTCGAGCCTCTGGCGAGCAGACTTGCGACCAGCGCGCGAGCGGCCGCACGGTCGGGGACCGGTAGCACGCCCGCCGGCGGCACCTGGTCCAGCAGGCGCTGGTTGCGGCCGTAATCGACCAGTTGCTGGAATCCGCGCACAGCCTCTTCTGGCGTATCGAACACCGGCAAGCCGGCATCCAGGCACAGGCTGCGCGCCTGGGCAACGCTGTCCCCGCCCAGCCAGCAGCACAGCACCGGGCGGCGGCTGGCCCGCATCAGCGGCAGCAGCGCACGCGCGATGTCGGCGCTCGGGACGATGGCGGTGGGTGCATGGATCAGCAATACCGCGTCGACGCCGGGATCGTCCAGCACGGCCTCCAGCGCCAGCCGGTAGCGCTCCACCGGGGCGTCGCCGATGATGTCGACCGGGTTGGCATGTGACCAGGTGGCGGGCAGGCCCTGCGACAGGCGCTCGAGCGTCGCCCCGGACAGCGGCGCCAGCACACCGCCGCCGGCGACCAGGGCGTCGGTCGCCATCACCCCGGGGCCGCCGCCATTGGTCAGAATCGCCAGGCGATCCCCGGGCGGGCGGCGCGCTTGCGCCAGGATAGCCACGGCATCGAACAGTTCAGCGGTCGTATACACCCGCAGCATGCCCGCGCGGCGCAGTGCAGCGTCGTATACGATGTCGGAACCGGCCAGCGCGCCGGTATGGCTGAAGGCCGCATGCGCGGCCTCGCGCACGCGGCCCGCCTTTACGACCACGGTCGGCTTGGCCCGTGCGGCGCGACGGGCGGCAGACATGAACTTGCGTGCCTGGCGCACGCTTTCCACGTACAGCAGGATGGCATCGGTGCCCGGGTCGCCCGCAAGGTAGTCGAGCAAGTCGCCGAAATCGACGTCGCTGCCGTCCCCGAGCGACACGAAACAGGAAAAACCGATACGCCGGGTGCGTGCCCAGTCCAGCACCGTGGTCACCAGCGCACCGGACTGCGCGACGAAAGCCAGCCTTCCGGGCAGCGCGGCCACCGGCGCAAAGCTCGCGTTCAGTCCCAGCGCCGGTACCAGGAGCCCGACACAATTTGGACCAAGGATACGCAGCAGGAAGGGCTTTGCCGCCTCCAGCATGGCCAGGCGCAGGCTGCGCCCGTCCGGTCCGGGAGCGTCAAGTCCTGCGCTGAGCACGACCGCCGCCTTGCAGCCGAGTCGTCCGAGCCGGGCGATAATGTCCGGCAGGGTTGCAGCGGGTGTGCAGATCACGGCCAGGCCCGGACAAGCCGGCAACGCATCAATGTCCGGGTAAACCTCCAAGCCTTCCAGCTGCCGGTATGTCGGATTGACCGGCCAGAGCGGCCCCTGGAAGCCTCCGGCCAGCAAGTTCGCCAGGACGGTCGCCCCGACGCTGCCCTGGCGTGAGGATGCTCCGACCACGGCGACAGAGCCTGCCGTGAAAAAATGGTCCAGATGACGGACACTCATTGGGCTTCCTTTGAAATTCTTGATGTAAGCCCAAGACTAACCAAAGACGAAACAAAAAATTTGACCAAGATCAAATTGCCCTGAGTCAGAGCTGCTATTGGCATATTCACCGTGGACAGGCCACAGCCGCTGGCCTACCTTCATGGTATGAACTGAATCCGAGGCAAGCGATGTCATACAAAACCATCCTCGCGCATGTCGATGGCGGCCCGGGGGCGCAACAGCGCTTCCACGTAGCCGCCGCCCTGGCGCTCAATTTCGACGCTCACCTGACCGGCTGCGCGCCAACCGGCATATCCCGCTTCATTCCGCCCGACGTCATCGTGCGGGAAGGCACGCCACTGGCGGATTTCTGTACGGCGATGCGCGCCAATGCCGCGGACTCCCTTCAGCACTTCGCGCAGATCGTGTCCGAGCGGGGCATGCTAACGGCAGAGGAACGCGTCATCGACGACGACGCCTCCGGCATTGCACTGCATGCGCGCTATGCGGATCTGGTCGTGATCAGCCAGCCGGGCCAGGAGTCCGGAAGGCCGCTGCTCGTCGTTCCCCATTCTGCCACCCGCACCGGCATTTCCGCACGAGCCCTCGACCGCCCGGACGAAGTGGCTGTCGGAACGGCCCTGCTGTCCGCTGCGGACGACGAGGATGCCGGCCTGCTGGTCATGGGCGGCTACGGCCGATCGCCATTGCGAGAGTCCCTACTTGGCGGGGTTACCGCTACGGTCCTCCGGTCGATGACACTGCCGGTCGTGTTGGCCCATTAAGTGGAGCGGTACAGGCGGCCCCGTCCAACACGAGTGAAACGCGCACCGGCCTATAGTAGCCGTGCTCCTTCACCGGTTCGCATCAAGCTGCCCGAACTGCTGCGACGCATGGAACCGGGACCTTCTTTTCGGTGACGTATCTGCATGGACGGTGCAAAGTAGCGCATCCTGTACGATGTTCATTCTACAAGGAGAGGAGCGATGGACCGACTGGGCACATACCGAGGTTACGATATTGCAGTCACCCTGCACTCGAACGGCGAACGGAAGACCCCAAAATGGCACGCCTCCATTCAAATAAGTCGTGTCGGCAAGTCGGTAATAGAACCATGCTTTACCACCGAGCCATCGCACGGCACGGTCAGTGAGGCAAGAGACAGAGCGATTCGCATCGCCAGATTTGTTATTGATGATCGTTCAAACGCCGCGCCGATTGGCGACAATGACTTGTTGGAGGAATAATCACGCAATAACCCGGCCTGTTACACCAGGCTCAATTCTGGATAGAAACCGGCCATTTACTGCGCTGTCGCACCCGAAGCGGCCAGGTATCGATATCGGAAAATACGAATGTCATGTGTACAGGCACCGGAGGATCTCATGCGAACCCTGCTTCCCCTGACGGACCAGTTACCATCCAGCGAGCAAAACGATGAACAGGCGCTTGATGAGTAAGCGTCAAACCAGCGCCGTCTAGACACTGAACGGAGCCAGTCGCAAAGTAGTCCCCACTAAATTTTGGCGGGGACTATCTTGGGAAGCGAAGTTGAACACAGCAGGCGTCGGC
>NZ_JCASIE010000021.1:0-80320 GCF_059685865.1 Telluria sp. ZB4P36 | reverse complement strand
GTCGCCGCCTGCGCCGGTACGGGCATTGCCGGTTTCGCCGCCGGCGCCGCCTTCGCCGCCGCGCGCCGCGCCGGTCGTGGCGTTGCCGCTGCGCGCCGCGCCGCTGGTGGCGCTGGCGCCGTCACCGCCGTTGCCGCCGTTGCCGCCGCGTGCATTACCGCTGTCGCCGCCGTTGCTGCCGTTGGCATTGCCGCCGTTGGCGGTGCCGCCTGCCGAGCCGGTGCCGGCGCCGCCGTTGGCGTCGCCGCCGTTCTCGGCTGCGTTACCGATGCTGTTCACGGTGTTGTTTGCCGCACGGCCCCGGAGGGTGCTGATCGAGTCTGCACGCGAGGTGTTGAACGAGTTCGTCGTCGAGGCCTCTGCAGTGCTGTTGTTGTTGGCCGAAGCGGCACCGATGGCGGTCGCAGTGGCGTCGCCGCGGCTGCGGTTCTGGCCCGAGGAATTGCGATTGTCCGAATTATTGCTTTGGTCGGTTGTTTGAGTTTGGGTATTGCCTTCGGTGACATTGCCGGCCGTATTGCCATCTTGTGCTTGGGCCATGCCAAATGCCAGTGCGATCGCGGTCGCCAGAAGTGTGCGCTTCATCGGTTATTCCCCTTTGTGTGTGACAGAAGTTGAAATGCCCGGCGTTCGATACACCGGTCGATTGAAGCATTAGCACGTTGCGTGCCAAGTCTGTTTTCTTTCGCAAGTCTTTGTTTAATTTGAGGATTTTTATGCCAGGAAAGAATGTAGGACCAAATTGATGGGACAGTTCAATATCTCTTACTCATGCTGTCGCAAACCTGTGACAGGTGGCAGGGGATTGTCACCAGACTGTATCAAGCTGTAACAGCTTTCCAAGGGCGAGCAGAGGCAAGTGCTTGCTGGCACTTGCTCTGAGTATGTAGGAGAAAGAGAAGGGAACGGGCGCCGCTCAGGGCGCGATCGAGTGCTTGGCCATCAGCCTGTACAGCGTCATGCGTGAGACACCGAGCTCGCGTGCAGCCTGGCTGATGTTGTTGCCGCACTTTGCCAGGCTGTTCGAGATGGCGGCGCGTTCGGCGCTGCCGCGCGAATTGTCGAGGCCGTCGCGCAGGATGATGGCGTCGTCGTGCGGCGCCAGCTCGAGGTCTTCCGGCATGATCAGGCGGTTCTCGGCCAGCACCATGGCGCGCCGCATGCGGTTGATCAGCTCGCGGATATTGCCCGGCCAGTTGTGCTGGGCCATGGCGCGCAGGGCCTGGTTGCTGATGCCCTTGAGCTGCGGGCTTTTTTCGTCCGCATACTTGTTGAAGATAATCTCGGTCAGCATGGGCAGGTCGTCCTTGCGCTCGCGCAGCGGCGGCACGCGGATCGGGAACACGCTCAGGCGGTAGTACAGGTCTTCGCGGAAGCGTCCATCGGCCACCGCCTTGGGCAGGTCGACGTGGGTCGCGGTGATCACGCGCGCATCGACCGCCACCGTACGGGTGCCGCCGACGCGGTAGATGGTGCGCTCTTGCAGGAAGCGCAGCAGGCTGGCCTGCAGGTCGAGCGGCAGGTCGCCGATCTCGTCCAGGAAGATGCTGCCGCCGGAGGCCGCTTCGATGAGGCCCGGCTTGTCCTTGGCCGCGCCGGTAAAGGCGCCGCGCTCGTAGCCGAACAGCTCGGAGTGGATCAGCGAGGGTGGAATGGCCGCGCAGTTGATGGCAATAAATGGTCCGCCGGCGCGAGGCGACTGCGCATGGATTTCCTGGGCCGCCAGTTCCTTGCCGCTGCCGCTCTCGCCCGAGATCAGCACCGGCGCATCGACGGCCGCGATCTTGTCGATGTGGGCGCGCAGGCGCCGGATCGCCACCGACTGGCCGTCGATGTGGCGTGCGCCGGAGGCGCGCTTGTGCGGCGGCGTGGATTTGGCGAGCATGGCCATGCCGTGGGCATGGCCGAGCGAGTGGTGCAGGCGCGTGGTATCGACTGGACGGGTATGGAAATCGAACAGGTGGGTGGCGATGGCCTGGCGCATTTGCGGGCGGTGCAGCAGGTCGGAACCGAACACGCCGATCCAGCGGATGTGATGGTGCTGCTGCAGGAAGCGCTCGGTGTCGTCATGCTCGAGGCTGCCGTTGCCGTCGAGCAGCAGGCCGACCGGGTAATGCTGCTGCGCCAGCACCTTGCGCGCGGCGCCGACGCTGTCGACCGTGCACACATCCCAGCCCCGCAATTCCCCGCAGGCAGCACGCACGCCTGCATTCCCCTCAGTCGTAATGCATAAGAGTCGTTTGACCGACACATTAACCTCGTTCTTATTCGTTATTACTGGTCACTGCTGGCGCCATTGTCGGCCAGACACCCAGGCGTCTTGTAAGGAAACACCGGGCAAGGAATGCCGGATTCGTCCGACACCGCGTTGACCGTTATTTAACCAGAAACTGACACCGTCCGGCGCACGAATATTGTTGAGTTGGTAATTCGCATCGCAAAAATACCTACAGGAATCAATAGCTTAGAAGAAATTATTGCCAGTGATTATTGGTGATTATGTGGCTGTAACTATGTGCGGCGCGCTACCGGGAAGGGAGGGGGCGCAGGGACGGAGGAGTCAGGCCAATCGCGGTCCGATCGTGCTGCGTGGCCCTGTCCAGCCACCTTGTATAATGTGACAACCCACATCCGCAGGTAAATATGACGAATACCACCCACTTCGGCTACAAGACCGTCGCCGAGGACCAGAAGGTCCAGGAAGTCGCCAAGGTCTTCCATTCGGTCGCCTCCAAATACGACGTCATGAACGACCTGATGTCGGCCGGCCTGCACCGTGCCTGGAAACTGTTCACCATCGCGCAGGCGGGCGTGCGTCCCGGCTTCAAGGTGCTCGACATTGCCGGCGGCACCGGCGACCTGGCCAAGGCCTTCGCCAGGCAGGCCGGCCGCACCGGCGAGGTCTGGCTCACCGACATCAACGAGTCGATGCTGCGCGTGGGCCGGGATAGACTATTGAATAAGGGTCTGGTGACCCCAACTCTGTTGTGCGACGCCGAGAAGCTGCCTTTCCCGGACAATTATTTCGACCGGGTCAGCGTGGCCTTCGGCCTGCGCAACATGACGCACAAGGACCAGGCCCTGGCCGAAATGCGCCGCGTGCTCAAGCCTGGCGGCAAGCTGCTGGTGCTGGAGTTCTCAAAGGTCATCGCGCCGCTGCAGAAGCCCTACGACGTGTATTCGTTCTCGGTGCTGCCGTGGCTGGGCCAGAAGATCGCCGGCGATGCCGAGAGCTACCGCTACCTGGCCGAATCGATCCGCATGCATCCCGACCAGGAAACCCTGAAAGGCATGATGCTCGATGCGGGACTGGAGCGGGTCCAGTATCACAACCTGACGGCGGGTGTGGCCGCACTCCACACCGGTATCAAACTGTAAGGAAGTCGATAATGAAGAAATTCGTGGCAACGATGGTACTGGCGCTGACCGCCATCTCGATGATCGCGGAAGCGAGCGCGCGCCCGATGGGCGGCAAGCGCTCGATCGGACGCCAGTCGCAGGCGGTGCAGCGGATGCCGGCCCCGGCGCCTGCACCGACCCCTGGTTTCCAGCAGCAACGCGCACCCGCCGCCGTGCCGGCCGCCGGTGCTGCCGGCGCCGCCGCGGCGGCCCAGGCCAAGCGCCCGAGCATGTGGAAGGGTATCCTCGGCGGCGCATTGCTGGGCCTCGGCCTGGGGGCGCTGCTGTCGCACTTGGGCATCGGCGGCGCGCTGGCCAGCGCGATCTCGGCGATCCTGATGATCGGCCTGCTGGCGCTGGCGGTGCTGTTCGTGGTGCGCATGTTCCGCCGCAAGGACACGCCGGCCAACCCGGCCTTCGGCGGCGGCTACACCAATCCGGTGCCGGCCGGCGCCGCGCCGCATGGATCGGCGGGCGCGGTATCGACCCCGGAAATCGGCTCGGGCCTGCGCCAGCCGGCGGCCTTCCAGGGCCAGTCGGGCGTGTCGCTGGGCAAGCCCGGCAGCACATCGTCGGCAACGTCGGCCATGCACAACCAGTGGGGCGTGCCGGCCGACTTCGACCAGGACGCCTTCCTGCGCCACGCGAAAGCCTCGTTCATCCGCATGCAGGCCGCCTGGGACCGCGGCGACACCAACGACCTGCGCGAGTTCACCTCGCCCGAAGTGTTCGCCGAGCTGAAGATGCAGATCCAGGAGCGCGACGGCGCCACCGACTTCACCGACGTGGTGACGATCGACGGCCAGCTGCTGGGCATCGAGACCACCGCCACCGACTACCTGGCCAGCGTGCAGTTCAACGGCATGATCCGTACCGCCCCGAACGCGCCGGCCGAGCCCTTCGTGGAAGTCTGGAACATGTCCAAGCCGCTGTCGGGATCCGGCGGATGGGTGCTGGCGGGCATCCAGCAAGTGTCGTAATTATTTTTAAGTAAAGTTCCGTGCTGCCGGGTTTGTGCCCGGCAAACTGGTAAGATCGAAACCGCCCGCTAACACCGGGCGGTTTTTTTTGGTTTATTTATTGACGACGTTTTCTGCCATGTTCCCGAGTACCGCCATGCTGGCGACGCCCGCCGTCGCCACGATCAACCATCTGCTGGCCCAGGAGCCCTGGGCGCGCGAAGCCCTGCTGCGCCATGCCGGCAAGGAAGCCTGCATCGATACTGGCCACCTCGAGCTGCGCCTGCGCGTGGCGCGCGATGGCATGCTCGAGCCCGGCACGGCCGAGACCCCGGCGAACGTGACCATCCGCGTCAAGCTGAGCGACCTGCCGCTGATCGCGCAGAACCGCGACCGCGCCTTTTCCTATGTGAAGATCGAGGGCGACGCCGAATTCGCCAACACGATTTCCTCGCTGTCGAAGGGCCTGCGCTGGGATGCCGAGCATGACCTGGAGCGCATCGTCGGCCCGCTCGGCGCGCGCCGCCTGGTGCAGGGCACGCGCGGCGCGACTCACGGCGTGCTGGGCGCCGGCCGCCGGCTGGCCGAGAACCTCGCCGAATTCCTGCTGGAAGAGCGGCCGGTGCTGGTGCGCCCAAGCGCGGTGGGCGAATTCGCGGCCGACGTGGTGCGCCTGCGCGACGACGTCGAACGCAGCGCCAAGCGCATTGCCAAACTGGAGCAGCGCCTCGCGCAGAGCGCCGCGCCGACGAGCGTGATACTGAGTCCGGATAACTGATGATATTGAAATTCCTGCGCCTGCTGAAAATCCTTACCGTCGCGACCAAGTACGGTCTCGACGAAATCGCGGTCACGAGCCTGCACGCCCCGCGCACCGCGCGCTTCATGAGCACCGTGTTCTTCTGGCGCCGCATCACCTCGCCGCGCGCGATCCGCCTGCGCCAGGCACTCGAGGAACTGGGGCCGATCTTCATCAAGTTCGGCCAGGTGCTGTCCACCCGGCGCGACCTGATGCCCCAGGATATCGCCGACGAGCTGTCGCTGCTGCAGGACCGGGTGCCGCCCTTCGACTCCGACCTGGCGGTGGCCCAGATCACCGAGTCGCTCGGCGCCCACCCCGATCAATTGTTCGCCAGCTTCGACCGGGTGCCGGTGGCCTCGGCCTCGATCGCCCAGGTGCACTTCGCGACCTTGAAGAACGGCCTCGAGGTCGCGGTGAAAGTGCTGCGTCCGGGGATGAAGAAGACCATCGACGAAGACCTGGCGCTGATGGACCTGGCCGCCCGGCTGATCGAAACGGTGTGGGCCGAGAGCCGCCGCCTGAAGCCGCGTGAAGTGGTGGCCGAGTTCGACAAATACCTGCACGACGAGCTCGACCTGATGCGCGAGGCCGCCAACGCCAGCCAGCTGCGCCGCAACTTCGCCGACTCGAACCTGCTGATGGTGCCGGAGATGTACTGGGACTATTGCTCGAGCAGCGTGATCGTGATGGAACGCATGCGCGGCATTCCGGTATCGCAGATCGACCGCCTGGCCGCCGAGGGCGTGGACCTTAAGAAGCTGTCGAGCGATGGCGTGGAGATCTTCTTTACGCAGGTGTTCCGCGACGGCTTCTTCCACGCCGACATGCATCCAGGGAACATCCTGGTCTCGGTGGAGAAGGAAACCTTCGGCCGCTACATCGCGCTCGACTTCGGCATCGTCGGCACCCTGAACGACTTCGACAAGGACTACCTGTCGCAGAACTTCCTGGCCTTCTTCCGCCGCGACTACAAGCGCGTGGCCGAGGCCCACATCGAATCCGGCTGGGCGCCGCGCGACACCCGCGTGGACGAACTGGAATCGGCGGTGCGCGCCTGCTGCGAGCCGATCTTCGACCGTCCGCTGAAAGACATCTCCTTCGGCCAGATCCTGCTGCGCCTGTTCCAGACCTCGCGCCGCTTCAACGTCGAGGTGCAGCCCCAGCTGGTGCTGCTGCAGAAGACCCTGCTCAACATCGAAGGCCTGGGCCGCCAGCTCGACCCCGACCTCGACCTGTGGAAGACCGCCAAGCCCTACCTGGAGCGCTGGATGGGCGAGCAGGTCGGCTGGCGCGGCATGGTCGAGCGCCTGCGCGCCGAGGCGCCGCGCTACGCCCACATCTTCCCGCAACTGCCGCGCCTGCTGCACCAGACCCTCGAGCGCCACGCGCACTCGGGCATGGCCACCCACAACGGGCATCCGCTGGCCCAGGCCGAGCTGCTGGCGATGGTGCTGGCCGAACAGCGCCGCACCAACCGGCTGCTGGGCGTCATGACCTTCCTGGGCCTGACCACGGGCGCGCTGGGCATGGCGGTGATCGGCTGGTTCTATTACACCGGTGGCTGAGCCGCCCAGCTTCGCCAGCCGCGATCCGCTCAGCCCGCAATTCTGGGACGAGCGTTTTGCACGATCCTTCACCCCCTGGGACCGCGGCGGCGTGCCGCAGGCGCTGCGCGATTTCGTGGCGCGCAGTGCGCGTCCGCTCTCTACCCTGATTCCCGGCTGCGGCAGCGCCTACGAACTGGTGCACCTGTGCGCGGCCGGCTGGGACGCCACCGCGATCGACTTCGCGCCGGAAGCGGTGGCGCGCGGCAAGGCGCTGGCGGGGCAGTGGAGCGATCGGGTGGTGGAAGCGGACTTCTTCGCCTGGCAGCCGCCGCGCGCGCTCGAACTCATCTATGAATGCGCCTTCCTGTGCGCGCTGCCGCGCGCCAGGCGGCCGCAGGTAGCGGCGCGCTGGGCCGAGCTGCTGGCCCCCGGGGGCAGGGTGGCCGGCTTCTTCTTTTTTGACCAGACCGTAAAAGGTCCGCCCTTCGGTATCGACCGGGCAGGACTGGCGGCCTTGATGGCGCCGTACTTTGATTGCGTCGAGGATGCCGAGGTGACCGACTCGATTCCTATCTTCGCGGGCAAGGAGCGCTGGATGGTGTGGCAGCGCCGCTGAGGCCAAAGAAAAAGCCCGCATCAGCGGGCTTCATAAGTACAGCGTTCTTTTACGGACCAGCGGCGGTGCAGCACCGCGCAGAATCTTCTGTTTCTTCTTAACTGTGGGCAGCGGAGCTTGCCTGCTGCCATCATGTTTCCAAGAAAGATGCTATTTAATCACCCGGAGCTGTTGTTGAGCAAATGAAACGGTGCTCGACGATGAAGAAAAACAACACCCTGTGCGCGCCAAGCCGTCGGCCGACACCGGCCCAGCCCCGCTGCTGCAGCCAAAACGGGCAAACCATCCCGTAAAAGCTTTATAATTCAGGGTTTTGAAGATTTTTGCGGAGTATCAGATGCCGATTTACGCTTACCGCTGCGATGAATGCGGTTTTACCAAAGATGTACTGCAAAAGATTTCCGACCCGGTGCTGACCGTCTGCCCGTCCTGCAGCAAGGAAGCCTTCAAAAAACAGGTGACCGCTGCCGGCTTCCAGCTGAAGGGTACGGGTTGGTATGTGACCGACTTCCGCGGCGGCACCCCGCCGGCGACCGGCACCGCTGCGGGCGCTGCAACCCCGGCTGCGGCTGCGCCCGACAGCGGCGGCAGCGCAAGTACGCCTGCCGCGTCCCCGGCACCAGCCACGGGCGGCGACAAGAGCAGTACCTGACACGAGAACTCGATGCGTAAATATTTCCTGACTGGCTTGCTGGTGCTGGTGCCCCTGGTGATCACCGCCTGGGTGCTGAGCATGATCATCAGCACCCTGGACCAGTCGCTGCTGTTCGTGCCGGAAGCCTGGCAGCCGCATGCGCTGTTCGGGCGCGACATCCCGGGCGTCGGCGCGGTCCTGACGCTCGCCGTCATCTTCATTACCGGCCTGCTGACCAACAACCTGGTTGGCGGCTACGTCGTGCGCCTGGGCGACCGCGTGATGAAGCGCATCCCGGTGGTCAGTTCGCTGTACGGCAGCGTCAAGCAGGTGTCGGACACGCTGTTCTCGTCCTCGGGCAATGCCTTCCGCACGCCTGTCCTGATCCCGTACCCGCATGCGGATTCCTATACCATCGCCTTCCTGACCGGTGTGCCGGGCGGCGACGTCAAGAACCACCTGGTGGGCGACTACGTCAGCGTCTACGTGCCGACCACCCCGAACCCGACCTCTGGCTTCTTCCTGATGATGGAACGCAGCAAGGTCGTGGAACTGAACATGTCCGTGGACGCGGCCCTGAAGCACATCGTCTCGATGGGCGTCGTCGCTCCCGAGTAAAAACAAACGAATCAATCAACCTGGAACGAAAACTATGTCCTCCATGCGTACTCACTACTGCGGCCTCGTCACCGAGGAACTGCTGGGCCAAACCGTCAGCCTGTGCGGCTGGGTGCACCGTCGCCGCGACCACGGCGGCGTGATCTTCATCGACCTGCGCGACCGCGAAGGCCTGGTGCAGGTGGTCTGCCACCCGGATAACGCCGAGGTGTTCAAGGCCGCGGAACACGTGCGCAACGAGTACTGCCTGCGCATCACCGGCACCGTCGTGAATCGCCTGGAAGGCACCGCCAACGCCAACCTGAAGTCGGGCAAGATCGAGATCAACACCACCAAGCTGGAAGTGCTGAACGCATCGGTGCCGGTGCCCTTCCAGCTGGACGACGACAACCTGTCGGAAACCACCCGCCTGACCCATCGCGTGCTCGACCTGCGCCGCAACCAGATGCAGCACAACCTGCGCCTGCGCTACAAGGTGTCGATGGAAGTCCGCAAGTACCTCGACAACCTGGGCTTCATCGACATCGAGACCCCGATGCTGACCAAGTCGACCCCGGAAGGCGCCCGCGACTACCTGGTGCCTTCGCGGGTCAACCCGGGCAACTTCTTCGCGCTGCCGCAGTCGCCGCAGCTGTTCAAGCAGCTGCTGATGGTCGCCAACTTCGACCGCTACTACCAGATCACCAAGTGCTTCCGCGACGAAGACCTGCGCGCCGACCGCCAGCCGGAATTCACCCAGATCGACTGCGAAACCTCGTTCCTGACCGAGCAGGAAATCCGTGACCTGTTCGAAGACATGATGCGCGTCGTGTTCAAGAACGCCGCCGGCATCGACCTGCCGAATCCCTTCCCGGTGATGGACTTCGCCACCGCCATGGGCTCCTACGGTTCGGACAAGCCGGACATGCGCGTCAAGCTGCAGTTCACCGAACTGACCGAGCTGATGAAGTCGGTCGAGTTCAAGGTGTTCAACAGCGCCGCCAACATGGCCGGCGGCCGCGTGGTCGGCATGCGCGTGCCGCAGGGCGCCTCGATGCCGCGTTCGGAAATCGACGCCTACACCCAGTTCGTCGCCATCTACGGCGCCAAGGGCCTGGCCTACATCAAGGTCAACGAGAAGGCCAAGGGCCGTGACGGCCTGCAGTCGCCGATCGTCAAGAACATCTCGGATGAAGTCCTGACCCAGATCCTGGAACTGACCGGCGCCGAAGACGGCGACCTGATCTTCTTCGGTGCGGACAAGGCCAAGGTCGTCAACGACGCCATCGGCGCGCTGCGCGTGAAGATCGGCCACTCGGAATTCGGCAAGAAGGCCGGCCTGTTCGACGACGTCTGGGCGCCGCTGTGGGTCATCGACTTCCCGATGTTCGAATACGACGAGGACGGCGACCGCTGGAACGCCACCCACCACCCGTTCACCGCACCGAAGGACGGCCACGAGGACATGCTCGAGACCAACCCGGGCGCCTGCGTCGCCAAGGCCTACGACATGGTCTTGAACGGCTGGGAACTGGGCGGCGGCTCGATCCGTATCCACCGCGAAGAAGTCCAGAGCAAGGTGTTCCGCGCCCTGAAGATCGATGCCGAAGAAGCCCAGCTGAAGTTCGGCTTCCTGCTTGACGCCCTGCAGTACGGCGCGCCGCCGCACGGTGGCCTGGCCTTCGGCCTGGACCGCCTCATCACCCTGATGACCGGCTCCGAGTCGATCCGCGACGTGATCGCCTTCCCGAAGACCCAGCGCGCCCAGTGCCTGCTGACCAACGCGCCTTCGGAAGTCGACGAGAAGCAGCTCAAGGAACTGCACATCCGCCTGCGCAACGAGCCGAAAGTCGCGTAAACGGACCATGGGTTCGACAAACGCGGGCGCGGCCATATAATGGCTGCGCCCGCGTTTTTTATTTGGCGCTTTTATTTGTCTATGCCCCACAAAATCCCCGAATCGGTCCTGGTCGTCATCCACACCGCCGCCATGGAGGTGCTCCTGATCGAACGCGCCGACCGCCCGGGTTTCTGGCAATCCGTCACCGGCTCGCTCGACGCCCATGACGAACCCCTGCTGCAGACCGCGGCCCGCGAACTGTTCGAGGAAACCGGCATCGTGGCCGACGGTGAGCACATCGTGCTGCACGACTGGCAGCTCTCCAACATCTACGAGATCTATCCCGTCTGGCGCCACCGCTACGCCCCCGGCGTCACCCACAACACCGAGCACGTGTTCTCGGTCTGCGTCCCGCGCGACATCGCCATCACCCTGAGTCCGCGCGAACACACGCAGTACGCCTGGCTGCCTTGGCTGGAAGCCGCCGACCGCTGCTTCTCGTCCTCGAACGCCGAGGCCATCCTGCAGTTGCCCAGGCATATTTCCCCGTAGATTCTTCGCCAAGCGCACGATTGGGACCGGCGCCAAGGGTGGCGGACCGCGTTGTTGTTAGAATGTTCCCATGAAGATTCGTGTGGCCACCTACAACATCCACAAGGGCGTGAGCTCGCTGCGCAGCCAGCCGCGCGTGATCGCGCTGAAGAAGGCAATCGCCGAATTCCACGCCGATGTCGTCTTCCTGCAGGAAGTGCAGGGCCGGCACGACCGCTTCCAGGCGCGCTATGGCAAGGAAGCCCTGGCCCACCACCACTGGCCGGAAGATCCGCAACACGAATATTTTGCGGGCGAGAAGCACCATACGGCTTATGGCATGAATGCGGTCTACGACCACGGCCACCATGGCAATGCGCTGCTGAGCGCTTTCCCGATCGAGAATTCGCATAACCACGACGTCTCCGACCACGCCTACGAGCAGCGCGGCATCCTGCACTGCGTGCTGGAGACCCCGAGCGGCAAGGTCCATTGCTACGTGGTGCACCTGGGCCTGTTCGAGGGCAGCCGCGGGCGCCAGACCGAGGCCCTGATCGAGCACGTCAACGCTTCCTCGCACGGCGAGCCGGTGATCATCGCGGGCGACTTCAACGACTGGCGCAATACCCTCGGCGAGCGCCTGCGCAACGCCCTTGGGGTGGCCGAAGTCTTCGACGAGTTGGGACCGAAATCGCCGCTGGGCGACATGGTGCGCAGCTGGGCCGGCCGCCAGCCGCGCCTGGCCCCGGCGCGCACCTTCCCGGCCATGCTGCCCTGGTTCCGCCTCGACCGCATCTACGTGCGCGGCTTCAAGGTGGACAATGCGCAGGTGATGCACGGCCCGCTGTGGGCCAAGCTGTCCGACCACGCACCGATCGTGGCGGAACTCCAGCTGCTCTAGCGCGCCATGCGCCACCTTAGCTTCGTAGACAACAACGACGTCACCCTGCTGGAAAGCGGCACCGCCTTCTTCCCGGCCCTGATCGCGGCCATCGATGCGGCCCAGTACGACGTCCTGTTCGAAACCTATATCTTCGCCGAGGACGAAGTCGGGCACGCGGTGCGCGACGCCCTGATCCGCGCCGAGCGCCGGGGTGTCAAGGTGCGCGTGCTGGTCGACTGGATCGGCACCGAGCACCGGCCCGCGGCACGGCTGGGCGAAGCCTTGACGGCGGCCGGCGTGCAGTACCGCGTCTTCAATCCCTGGTGCCGGCGCGGCATCGCGCGTTCGCACCGCAAGATCGTCGTGGTCGACCGCGCGGTCGCTTTCGTCGGCGGGATCAACATCAACGACGACTGGCGCTGCGACCACGCCGACCGGCATCGCCTGCCCGCGCCGCGCTGGGATTTCACGGTGCAGGTACGCGGGCCGCTGGTGGCGCAGATCCACGACGAGGCACAAGGCCAGTGGCTGCGCGCGGGGCGCCTGAAGCTCAGGCAGCGCATCGAACTGTTCAAGGAAATGCGCAAGGAGCCGGAGCAGTCCTGCAAGTACCCGGCGCGCGCCGCCTTCGTGGTGCGCGACAACCTGCGCAACCGTTCCACGATCCAGCGCGCCTACCTGCAGGCCCTGGGGCGCGCCAAGCACAGCGTGCTGCTGGCCACGCCGTATTTCGCCCCGGGCCGCAAATTCCGCAAGGCGCTGGCCCATGCGGCGCAGCGCGGCGTGCGGGTCACGCTCCTGATCGGGGTAGGGGAGTTCGTCATCCAGGACATGGTCGCGCACTCCTTCTACCCGAAGCTGCTGGCCGACGGCATCAAGGTGGTCGAGTACCGCAAGACCCAGCTGCACGCCAAGGTCGCGGTGGTGGACGAGGACTGGGCCACGGTCGGGTCGAGCAACTGCGACGGGCTGTCGCTGTTCCTGAACCAGGAAGCAAACGTAGTGGTGCTGGACGAGCGTTTCGCCGCCACCATGCGCGCCCACATCGAGCGCGGCATTGCCGACGGCGTGCCGATCCGCGCCGAGGAATTCGCCCACATCGGCTGGATTCGCCGTGCGAGCTATGGCTTGGCCTATATGATGTATAAGCTGGTCATGCGGATCTTTGCGATCGGCTACGCATGACAGGCATAGGTGATTTATGGAAGACAACAACGTACGTATCGACAAGTGGCTGTGGGCCGCGCGCTTCTTCAAGACACGCTCGATGGCGACCGACGCGATCGACCGCGGCCGGGTGCGCATCGACGGCGAGCCCATCAAGCCGGCGCGCAACGTCAAGATCAATGACAAGATTTTTATCGATAACGGCTCGGATCGCTGGGAAGTGATCGTGGCCGCCATCTCGGGCACGCGCGGCCCGGCGCCGGCCGCGCGCACCCTGTACTTCGAAACCGACGAAAGCATCGCCAAGCGCGAGAACGACAAGACGGCGCGCCGGCTGTTCCCGGAACCGAGTGCCGAGATCAAGGGAAGGCCGACCAAGCGCGACCGGCGGGCCATGGAAAAGGCCGGCTCGTAATCAGAACCGCAGAACCGGGGTCAGGTCTGACATTCGGACACGAGCTCTACCTTAGCCCTGCAGGTGGAGGTTTTCAAAAGCAGCTACTGCTCGACTCACGGTTTTGCTCGATACGCCAAAAAATGATGCAATCTGCGGCATCGTGAACGCCGTCGATCGGTAAGCGCGCGCCATCGCTTCGTCCCTACTGGGGTATCTGCCCTGATATTCAGCCAGTGAGAGTGCCACAGCGCGCCGTTCGATCCTGACAGCCTCCACGAACTCTTCAGCTCGTTGCAATTGCTGGTGAGTTGAGACGAAGTCATCGTCTCCAAGAACCACACCGTGACGGGTAGCAGTGAGCGGGCTGTCCTGGCCGATTCCCGCCAGGACAAACGCCTGGTATGCAGACACGGCTGCCGTAGGGGTGCTGCCGAAATGGCTAAGCAGCCAATCGCGCTGGAACCAGGACGGCGGATGGTTTGCGTTGACGAGAAAGTGGTGACTGCTCCATTGCCATTCGTCTAGTGAGTTCACCATGTTCGCCCGTAGAGGATTCAGGATGATGTAGCGGCTTACCTCCAAAAGGTAATTTTCTCTCTGGACCAAAATTGCCTTATACCGCCCTTGGAAGAGGTGCCCGACCAGCTCATGTCGCCGATTGAACTTCTGCGAATACAAGCCATTGAGCTGGCGCATTCCTCTGGAAAGATTCCCTTCGACGGTTTCGACCAGAAGATGATAGTGATTTGTCATCTGACAAAAACTATGGATGACAAAGTTGTACCGTTCGCACACGTGAGCAAGGACTTCCAGCCATTGACGTCGATCGAGGTCATGACGGTAGATCGGATTTTTCCGGTTGCCCCGAGAGGTGACATGGTAAAGAGCGCCAGGGAATTCGAGTCGAAGAGGTCGTGTCATGTCGGTAACGGTACTGAAGAAAGCTCGGTGGAAGCTGAGATTGCTCAGTGCTGAGCCATATGGTTTTTCCACGTTCCGGATAGCGTCTGATAGATATCTCGGCCGCTGCTGGCAAATAGCTGTTGAGGCCGTGTCCAAATGTCAGACCTGACCCCGGTGTACGAAAATCAGCGCACGACCGTGCAAAATGCGGTACCTTTACATCTGCGACAACGTTGTTCCAGTCATATTCCGGCGGGAGCGTCCTGCAGGCGGTTTCTCCTCCTGCCGTTGTTTTGCATCAATAGAATCTCGCCTCTAAGTTCCCGTTTGACATTTCATCTCTGGTAGATAATAGTACGAGCGTTCGGATTTTTTTCGATTCAGGGGCAGCTATCACTACTTCAGCAAAATTCATGCGCAAGGGCGAACTCACGCGGGCAGCGATTCTCGACGTGGCGCTCGAGCTGTCGAGCCGCGACGGCCTCGAAGGCCTGACCATCGGCCTGCTGGCCGACCGGATGAACATGAGCAAATCCGGCGTGTTCGCCCACTTCGGTTCGCGCGAGGACCTGCAGCTCGAAGTCGTCAAGCTGTACCACCACCGCTTCGAGCAGGAAGTGTTCTTCCCGAGCGTGCGCGAGCCGCGCGGCCTGCTGCGCCTGCAGTCGATGTTCGACCGCTGGCTCGAGCGCGTGTCGGTCGAGATCGCGTCCGGCTGCATCTACATCAGCGGCGCCGTCGAGTACGACGACCGCCCGGGCCCGATCCGCGAGGAGCTGGTCAAGATGGTGCAGGCCTGGCAGGGCGCCCTGCAGCGCAGTGCGCGCCAGGCGATCGAGGTCGGGCACCTGCGTCCCGACGCCGACGCCGGGCAGCTGGTGTACGAGATGTACGGCCTGATCCTGGCCCTGCACCACGACGCGCGCTTCCTGCGCATGCCCGGCTCCGTCGAGCGGGCCCGTCGCGGCTTCGAGCGGCTGATCGAAAATTATCGCAATCCATCCATGCCGGCCCAGTAAGCGCCGTTCATCAAACAAACACACTTTACCTTCGTTCAGGAGAAAACCATGGGTCAGTACGTCGCGCCAATCCGGGATATGCAGTTCGTTCTGCACGAATTCCTCAACGTCAGCGAAGAGTTCAAGAACCTGCCTGCCTACCAGGAAATCGACGCCGACATCATCAACCAGGTGCTCGAAGAAGGTGCGAAATTCACGCAGGAAGTGCTGTTCCCGCTGAACCACTCGGGCGACCGCGAAGGCTGCCACTTCGACCCGGCCACCAAGGCCGTCACCACCCCGAAGGGCTTCAAGGAAGCGTATAAACAGTATGTCGAAGGCGGCTGGGCCGCGCTGGCATGCGATCCGGAATACGGCGGCCAGGGCCTGCCGGTCTCGCTGAACAACTCCTTCTACGAGATGCTGAACTCGTCGAACCAGGCATGGACCATGTACCCGGGCCTGTCACACGGCGCCTACGAGTGCCTGAAGGAGCACGGCACCGACGATCAGAAGAAGCTGTTCCTGCCGAAGCTGGTTTCGGGAGAATGGACCGGCACCATGTGCCTGACCGAAGCGCACTGCGGCACCGACCTGGGCCTGCTGCGCACCAAGGCCGAGCCGCAAGCCGACGGCACCTACAGCATCACCGGTTCCAAGATCTTCATCTCGGCCGGCGAACACGACATGTCCGAGAACATCGTCCACCTGGTGCTGGCGCGCCTGCCGGACGCACCGGAAGGCTCGAAGGGCATCTCGCTGTTCCTGGTCCCGAAATTCAAGGTGAATGCCGACGGTTCGGTCGGCGAGCGCAACGGCATTGCCTGCGGCGCCATCGAAGAAAAGATGGGCATCCACGGTAACTCCACCTGCCAGATGAACCTGGACGGCGCGATCGGCACCCTGATCGGCCAGCCGCACAAGGGCCTGCAGGCGATGTTCGTGTTCATGAACGCCGCCCGCCTGGGCGTCGGCATGCAGTCGCTGGGCCTGACTGAAGTCGCCTACCAGAACGCGCTGGTCTACGCCAAGGAACGCATCCAGATGCGCAGCCTGTCGGGCCCGAAGGCCCTGGACAAGCCGGCCGACCCGATCATCGTGCACCCGGACGTGCGCCGCATGCTGCTGACCGCCAAGGCCTACGCCGAAGGCGCGCGCGCCCTGACCTCGTACATCGCGCTGCAGATCGACCGTGAACTGAACCACCCGGACGAAGAAGTGCGCAAGGAAGCGGCCGGCGAAGTCGCGCTGCTGACCCCGATCGTCAAGGCCTTCATCACCGACAACGGCTGGATCGCCACCTCGGAAGCGATGCAGGTCTACGGCGGCCACGGCTACATCAGCGAGTGGGGCATGGAGCAGTACGTGCGCGACGCCCGCATCAACATGATCTACGAAGGCACCAACACCGTGCAGTCGCTCGACCTGCTGGGCCGGAAGATCCTGATGGACAACGGCGCCAAGCTGCGCGCCTTCGGCGAAAAAATCAAGAACTTCGTCGAAGAGAACGGCCTGGACGAGTCGATGTCGGAATTCGTGACCCCGCTGGGCGAACTCGGCGACAAGGTCGGCAAGCTGACCATGGAAATCGGCATGAAGGCCTTCCAGAACCAGGACGAAGTCGGCGCCGCCGCCGTGCCTTACCTGCGCGTCGTGGGCCACCTGGTGTTCAGCTACTTCTTCGCGCAGATGGCGAAGATCGCGCTGGCCAAGCAGGACTCGGGCGACAAGTTCTACGAAGCCAAGCTGCACACCGCACGCTTCTACTTCGCCCGCCTGTATCCGGAAACCGCGATGCTGATCCGCCAGGCACGTTCGGGTGCATCGAACCTGCTGGCCATGGACGCAGACCTGTTCTAACCACTCATCACGCACACTAAGGAATAAGAGATGTCCAATTTCATCGTCAAGAAAGTCGCCGTGCTGGGCGCCGGCGTGATGGGTGCGCAGATCGCTGCGCACTGCGTGAACGCCAAGGTGCCGGTCGTGCTGTTCGACCTGCCGGCCAAGGAAGGCCCGAAGAACGGCATCGTCCTGCGCGCCATCGAGAACCTCAAAAAACTGTCGCCGGCCCCATTGGGCAACAAGGATGACGCGGTCCTGATCGAAGTGGCCAACTACGAGGACAACCTCGACGTGCTGCTTGGGTGCGACCTGATCATCGAAGCCATCGCCGAGCGCATGGACTGGAAACACGACCTGTACAAGAAGGTCGCCCCGCACATCGCCCCGAACGCGATCTTCGCCTCGAACACCTCGGGCCTGTCGATCAACCAGCTGGCCGAAGGCTTCGACGAAGAACTGAAGGCGCGCTTCTGCGGCGTCCACTTCTTCAACCCGCCGCGCTACATGCACCTGGTCGAACTGATCCCGACCACCAGCACCCGTCCGGAAATCCTGGATCAACTGGAAACCTTCCTGACCTCGACCCTGGGCAAGGGCGTGGTGCGTGCCAAAGACACCCCGAACTTCATCGCCAACCGCGTCGGTATCTTCGGCATGCTGGCCACCATCCACGAAGCCGAGAAGTTCGGCCTGTCGGTGGACATCGTCGACGACCTCACCGGCGCCAAGCTGGGCCGCGCCAAGTCGGGCACCTTCCGTACCGCCGACGTCGTGGGCCTGGACACCATGGGCCACGTGATCAAGACCATGCAGGACACCCTGCAGGACGATCCCTTCTTCAGCCTGTACAAGACGCCTGACGTGCTGGCCAAGCTGATCGAGAAGGGCGCCCTGGGCCAGAAGGCCGGCGGCGGCTTCTACAAGAAGGTCGGCAAGGAAATCCAGCGCCTCGAGTTCGCCACCGGCGACTACGTGCCGAGTGGCGCCAAGGCCGCCGACATCGTTGCCCGCATCCTGAAAGAAAAGGACCCGGTCAAGAAGTTCAAGGCCATGCGCGAATCGACCAACCCGCAGGCGCAGTTCCTGTGGGCGATCTTCCGCGACGCCTTCCACTACATCGCGATCCACCTCGACACCATCGCCGACAACGCGCGCGACATCGACTTCGCGATGCGCTGGGGCTTCGGCTGGAGCGTCGGCCCGTTCGAAACCTGGCAGGCCGCCGGCTGGACCCAGATCGCACAATGGGTCAAGGAAGACATCGACGCTGGCCGTGCCCTGACCAACGCACCGCTGCCAGCCTGGGTGTTCGAAGGCCAGGTCGCCGAGAAGGGCGTGCACACCGCCGAAGGCTCGTACTCGGCCTCGAAGAACGCCTACGCGCCGGTGTCCGACCTGCCGGTCTACCAGCGCCAGCAGTTCCGCGCACCGGTGCTCGGTTCGACCACCACGGACGCCAAGACTTTCGGCACCACCGTGTTCGAGGACGACTCGGTGCGCCTGTGGCACTCGGGCGATGAGGTTCTCGTCATCTCGCTCAAGACCAAGATGCACGTCATCGGCGAAGGCGTGGTGAAGGGTCTGCAGCGCGGCATGGCCGAGGCTGAAAAAGGCTACAAGGGCCTGGTGATCTGGAATACCGACGCGGCCGAAGGCGGCGCCTTCTCGGCCGGCGCCGACCTGCAGTCGGCCATGCCGGCCTTCATGATGGGCGGCGCCAAGGCGATGGACCCGATGGTCCGCGACCTGCAGAACGTCTTCATGCAGATGAAGTACTCGAACATCCCGGTGGTGGCTGCTGTCGCGGGCCTGGCGCTGGGCGGCGGTTGCGAGATGATGCTGCACGCATCGAAGCGCGTGGCCTCGATCGAGTCCTACATCGGCCTGGTCGAAGTCGGCGTCGGCCTGGTGCCGGCCGGCGGCGGCCTGAAGGAAGCGGCAGTGCGCGCCTTCCTTGACGCCAAGGGCAACGACATCCTGCAATTCCTGAAGACCGGCTTCACCAACGCGGCTACCGCCCAGGTGTCGAAGTCGGCCCTGGAAGCGAAGGCCATGGGCTACCTGAAGGAAGACGACGTCATCGTCTTCAATCCCTACGAACTGCTGCACGTGGCGAAGACCACCGCGCGCGCCATGTTCGACGCCGGCTACCGCGCCCCGGCGCGCCGCCCGATCACCGTCACCGGCCGCTACGGCTGGGCGACCATCCGCGGCCAGCTGGTCAACATGCGCGACGGCGGCTTCATCTCGGCCTACGACTACAAGCTGGGCGACATGATCGCCGAGATCGTGACCGGCGGCGACGTCGACCAGGGCAGCGTGGTGTCCGAGCAGTGGCTGCTCGACATGGAGCGCAAGGCCTTCATCGAGCTGCTGGGTAACCCGAAAACGCAGGAACGCATCATGGGCATGATGCAGACCGGTAAGCCAGTGCGCAACTAAGCCGCGGACAAGGACAAGGAAAATGAGCAAACAACTTCAAGACGCATACATCGTCGCAGCGACCCGCACCCCGATCGGCAAGGCGCCACGCGGCTTCTTCAACAAGACCCGCCCGGACGACCTGCTGGTGCACGCGATCCGCGGCGCCATGGCCGCCGTGCCGAACCTGGACCCGGCCCTGATCGTCGACGCCATCGTCGGCTGCTCGTTCCCGGAAGCGGAGCAGGGCTTCAACGTGGCGCGTAACGCCGTGGTGCTGGCAGGCCTGCCGAACACCGTGGGCGGCGTCACCGTCAACCGCTACTGCGCCTCGGGCATCACCGCCCTGGCCATGGCGGCCGACCGCATCCGCGTGGGCGAAGCCGACGTGATGATCGCCGGCGGCGTCGAATCGATGTCGATGGTGCCGATGATGGGCCACCATCCGTCGATCAACATGGAAACCTTCAAGGATGAAAATGTCGGTCTGGCCTACGGCATGGGCCTGACCGCCGAGAAGGTGGCCGAGCAGTGGAAAGTGTCGCGCGAAGACCAGGACGCCTTCGGCCTGGAATCGCACCGCCGCGCCATCGCCGCCCAGCAGGCCGGCTACTTCAAGGACGAGATTACTCCGGTCGAAATCATCACCCGCACGCCGAACCTGGCGACCGGTGAAATCACCGTCAAGCGCCGCACCGTCGACCTGGACGAAGGCCCTCGCGCCGACGCCAGCCCGGAAGGCATGGCCAAGCTGAAGCCGGTGTTCGCCGCCAAGGGTTCGGTCACCGCCGCGACCTCGTCGCAGATGTCGGACGGCGCCGGTGCGCTGATCGTCGTCAGCGAGAAGATCCTGCGCGAGCACAACCTGACCCCGCTGGCCAAGTTCTCGTCGTTCGCCGTGCGCGGCGTGCCGCCGGAAATCATGGGCATCGGCCCGAAGGTCGCCATCCCTGCGGCCCTGGCCGCCGCCGGCATCACCCAGGACCAGCTGGACTGGATCGAGCTGAACGAAGCCTTCGCCGCCCAGGCGCTGGCCGTGATCCGCGACCTCGGCCTGGACACGTCGAAAGTGAACCCGATGGGCGGCGCGATCGCCCTGGGCCACCCGCTGGGCGCAACCGGTGCGATCCGCGCCGCGACCGTCGTGCACGCACTGCGCCGCAATAACCTGAAGTACGGCATGGTGACGATGTGCGTCGGCGCCGGCATGGGCGCAGCCGGTATCATCGAGCGCGTTTAATCATCAAGTAAGCAATGACCGCGTGGGCGGGAGAACCGTTTGCCCTTGTAGGGTGGGCGGGTCTCCCGCCCACGCGTCCAACCAGCCCAAGAATATCCGGAGACCCTGAAACATGGACATGCTGATCACCAAGGCCGCCGGCCTGCTGACCATCGAATTCAACCGCCTCGAGCGCAAGAACGCCATCACCGCCGCGATGTACCAATCGATGGCCGACGCCCTGGTCGAGGCCGAGCAGGACAGCGCCGTGCGCGCCATCCTCATCGCCGGCAAGCCGGAGATTTTCACCGCCGGTAACGACCTCGACGACTTCATGAAGAACTCGGCCCCGGTCCCCGGCGTGCCTGCCGAAAACCGCCCGGTGTTCCAGTTCATGCGCGCGCTGCATGGCTCGACCAAGCCGGTGATCGCCGCCGTCGCCGGCGCCGCCATCGGCATCGGCACCACCATGTTGATGCACTGCGACCTGGTGTATTGCGCCGACAACGCCAAGTTCTCGGTACCCTTCACCCAGCTCGGCCTGTGCCCGGAATTCGGTTCCTCGCTGCTGCTGCCGCAACTGGCCGGCTACCCGCGCGCGGCAGAGAAGCTGCTGCTGGGCGACGCCTTCGGCGCCCAGGAAGCCTTCGAGATGGGCCTGATCACCCGCGTGCTGCCGGCCGCCGAACTGCGCGTTTTTGCAGAACAGCAGGCCGCCAAGCTGGTGGCACTGCCGGCCGCCTCGATCCGCACCACCAAGGCGCTGATGAAGCGTCCCCGCATCGATGCGATCCAGGGCGCGATCGCCGCCGAGAACGAGCGCTTCGCCGCCATGCTGCTGGCGCCGGAAGCGAAGGAAGCCTTCACGGCCTTCTTCGAGAAGCGCAAGCCGGACTTCAGCAAGTTCGACTGATCGGCTAGGAAAGCTTGCGCACCTTGGTGTCATCAGGCAGGAGGACGTCGCCGTCCTTGTTCCGTGGCACCATCCTTTGCACCGGCTTGCCGGTTTTCGTCTCGATCAGTTCCGAATGGGGCTCGCCCGGCGAAAACAGCTGCCCTTCACCCCACTGGCGCAGTGCCAGCACAACCGGGAACAGGTTTTTCCCAGCCTCTGTCAGGACATATTCCTGGTAAGCGCCACCCTCCCTGGTGGGGCGGGCAAGGAGGATGCCCGCTTCAACCAGTCGCCGCAATCTGTCGGAAAGAATATTGCGTGCCACCCCCAGGCTACGCTGGAAATCACTGAACCGATGGATTCCATCGAAGGCATCGCGCACGATGAGCAGCGACCATCGGTCGCCGATCACGCTGATTGACCGCGCCACCGGGCAAGGTTCATCGCTGAGGGGTGCTGATTTTGCCATCGACATGCCATCGCTCCAGGTAGTGTGGTTGCATTTTAAAACCACATCGCCTATTCTCCAACTGGTTTTGTTTTGAAACCAGTTAAGGAGAGTCCCATGCAAGCATCCAGCCCCGCCGGAAGACGTCCCGCAATGTCGCGGGGTGCCATGGCCTTATTTGCTGTTTCTGCAGGAATGAGCGTGGCAAACGTGTACTACGCCCAACCACTACTCGACAGCCTGGCACGCGACTTCTCGATTTCACACGCTGCCATCGGCGGCGTCGTTACGGCCACCCAGATTGGATGCGCACTGGCGCTGCTGCTACTGGTACCCCTGGGAGACCTCGTCCAGCGCCGCCAGCTGATGCTGATACAGGCAGTCATGCTTGCCTTGGCACTGATCGGCGTTTCCGTCGCGCAGTCATCGGCGATGCTCCTGGCGGCCATGTTCGTGACAGGTTTGCTCGGAACGGCGATGACCCAAGGCTTGATCGCCTACGCTGCCAGTGCGGCGGACGATGACGAGCGTGGAAGGGTAGTGGGTGCCACGCAAGGGGGCGTCTTCCTGGGCCTCCTTCTGGCGCGCGTGCTGGCGGGCGGCATCAGCGATATCTCGGGTTGGCGCGGCGTCTATGTCTGTTCTTCGGCAGCGATGCTGATGCTCACGGCCTTGATGTGGCGAGCACTGCCGCCAATCGTCAACACCTCGTCCGGCATGACTTACCGAGACCTGCTTGTTTCCATGTTCGTGCTTTTGGGTAAGCATCGAATACTTCAGGTGCGCGGCATCCTTGCCTTGCTGATGTTCGCGGCATTCAACGTGTTTTGGAGCGCTTTGGTGCTTCCTCTCAGCGCGCCGCCATTCAACTATTCGCACACCGTCATCGGCGCCTTCGGCCTGGTGGGGGCCTTGGGTGCTCTGGCGGCGACCTATGCAGGTCAATTGACTGATCGCGGCCTTGAGCGCACAAGCAGCCTGGCAGCACTATTGCTCCTGACCCTGGCATGGCTGCCGCTGTCACTGATGAATAGTTCGCTGTGGGCCCTGGTCATCGGTATCGTGCTGCTCGACTTGGGCGGGCAGGCAATTCACGTCACGAACCAGGGAATGATTTTCCGCGGGAGCCGTGGCGACCACAGCCGTCTCGTCGGCGCATACATGCTTTTCTACGCAGCCGGAAGCGGTGCAGGAGCCATCGGAACAACGATGGCCTATGCGTACGCCGGGTGGACCGGCGTGTGCGTTCTCGGTGCCGCCATCAGCTTTCTCGCCCTGCTGTTCTGGGTGCTGACGTATCGCCTGGTACCGCAGGGCGTCGCGCGGCCTTAACGCTGCTCGACCAGCCGGTCGCCCACATACACCCGATAGCGCCTGATCCTGCCCGTCACGGTATCCGGACCCTGGCGCGGCGTGTAGCGCAGGCCGGTGATGTCGACCGGCGCGCCGAGGTCGATGATCAGCCGTGCCGGCCCTGATGCAGGATGCCCGTCGCTGTAGGCCGTATGCCAGTAATCGCTGGCCTGGCCGTTGATGGCGTTCAGGGCGCTGCCGTCTTCCTTGCGCGCTTCCTCGCTGCTGGCGTAGGCGATCGTCCAGGTCGACTGGTTCATCGGCTTTCCATTGGCGCCGAGCAGGGCGAGTTCGGCCACGGCAGCATGCGGCTGACCGTCGAACGTATCGACCACCTCGAGACAAAGCTGGCGCCCGCGTGCCGGCTGTTCGAACTTGACGTCCTGGGTGGCCGCACCACCGGCAAACTGCCCGGCGTGCACCGGCTCCAGGCCGGTCAGGCGCGGCCGTGCAGTGCTGACCGGACGCGCAAGGTCGCGCTCAGGATGCAGTTCGTCGAGGATGGGCGTGGTGCGCCCCGCGATGCGGCTGGCGCGCGGGCCCGTGAGGTCGAGCACGATGACTTCATTGCGTCCGGCCTTGATCCAGGGACCCGGCAGGTACATGGTCTGGGTCGGACCGATGCTCCAGTAACGGCCCAGGCAGCGGCCATTGATCCAGACGATGCCCTGGCCCCAGCTGGACATGTCGAGGAAGGTGTCGGCCCGCTCTTTCGCCTCGAACCTGCCGCGCCAGAAGGCCGGGCCGTCGGCTCGCTCGGCCTGCCAGCGCTGCGGCGGCAAGTCGCCGTCGGCGCCAAAGTCGATGGCGCGGATTTCCCAGCCCTTGAGTTCTTCGGCACTGCCGTCCCTGGTGCGGAACATCACCGGGCCGTGCATGCCCTTGCGGTCGTGGACCTCGATGCCGAAATTGACGCGCGCGATCGTGTACAGCAGGATTTCCACTTTGGTCGGCTGCGTGCGCGCCGGCAGGTCGACGCTGAAGCGGCGCTGCCGCGTATCCATCGTGCCCGCCAGCTTTCCTCCGGCGTAGACCCAGGCCAGGTCGCGCGCGTTCGCGGCTTCCAGCTTGCCCGCCGGGCCGGGCGGCAAGGTGATGTTGTAGGCGACCAGGCCGCGGCTGATATCGTACTGTTCGATGTTGCGCGGCGATGCATCCTTGATGACCGCTTTCGGCATGTTCGCGAACACAGGTGCGGTCTCGCTCAGTGCGAAAGCAGGGATCGCCATCACCGGCAGGTGGGCCGGCGCTGCAGGCAGGGTCTCGCCGGGTGCCAGGTGCCGGCTCAGGCATTCGCGATAGGTAGAGAATTTCTCGCCCAGCCATCCGGCCTCGCTGATCGGCGCATCGTAGTCGTAGCTCGTCGTATCGGGACGGAAGGGGCGGTCGCAGCCGCCCCACAGACCAAAAGTGGTGCCGCCGTGCGCCATGTACAGGCTGAACGAACCGTTTGCCTTCAGCATGGTGTCGATATCCCGGATGGCGCGGGCATTGTCGCCGCGCTTGTGCGGCGTGCCCCAGGTGTCGAACCAGCCGGAATAATATTCGCCACACATCAGGGGGCCTTGCTGCACGGCGGCCAGCGCCTTGAAACCGCGTTCCGGATCGCTGCCGAAATTCGCGACCGAGAGCAGTTCCGGGATATGGGTCTTGGCCACCGCATTGGTCGGGTTGCACTGGAATAGCGGGACATCGAAGTGGGCATCCAGCAAGGCCTGGCGCATCACGCGCATGTAGTCGCGGTCTTCGCCGAAGAAGCCGTACTCGTTCTCGACCTGCACCATCAGGATCGGGCCGCCCTGCGTCACCTGCATCGGCGCCAGCACCCGGCCGACTTCCCGCAGCCAGCGCCGCGCCGGTTCCACGAAAGCCGGGGCGCTGGTCCGCAGGAAGCTGTCGCCCGGCTGTTTCAGCAGCCACCAGGGCAAGCCACCCATTTCCCATTCCGCGCAGGCGTAAGGACCGGGACGCAGGATGACCCACAGGCCTTCCGCCTGCGCCAGCCGGCAGAATTCGGCGGCGTCGCGCTGCCCGTCCCAGCGGTACTGGCCTTCGCGCCACTCATGGTAGTTCCAGAACAGGTAGGCGCAGACCGTATTCAGGCCCATGGCCTTGATCGCCTTCAGGCGATGCCCCCAGTATTCGCGCGGCACGCGGGCGAAGTGCATCTCGCCGCAGCGGATCTGCAGGGGCTTCCCGTCGAGCAGGAAATCCTTGTCGCCGATGGCGAAGCGGGGCGCCGCGGCCGCGGCCAGCGGCACATTCAGTGCCAGGGCCGTTCCGGCGGCGGCGCCGAGGAAGCTGCGGCGCGAAGGATGAAGGGGCATGGCGGTTCCTGATCGAGAGGCTGGTGCCCTTCATGGTAGAGGAAGTCCGCATGCCGCAGCAGGGGCTTCTGCACAATGATCAACAGCTTGATTCCGGACGCGGTGATTTGCATAGTAAGGTAGCCGGATTCGCTTGGAGAGATCATGAGAAGGAACCGCAGGATCCGGGGTCTGGCGCTGCCCCTCTTGCTGTGCGCATGCGCGGGGCCGATGAAGCAGCAGGGCGTGCGCATCACCGAAGTGGCGGACGGCTGGGCGGCCAACTCGGTCAATGCCGTGGTGTTCCGCAAGAACTCGCTCGTCACGCATGAGGGTAGCCAGTACATCGCCTTCTACGACGCCACCGGCAGGGTGGTGCTGGGCAAGCGCCGCGCGGGCGACGCGCACTGGCAGCTGGCGCCCACCCAGTACCTGGGCAATGCCAGGGACGCGCACAACAGCATCAGCATCATGGTCGACGGCGCCGGCACCCTGCACGTGGCCTGGGACCACCACAATGGTCCCTTGCGCTACGCCCGCGGCACGGCGCCCGGCGCGCTGGCCCTCGGCCCGCAAGAGGCGATGACCGGGCGCAACGAGAAGTCCGTGTCCTACCCGGAGTTCTACCGCACGCCGCAGGGCAGCCTGCTGTTCCTCTACCGCGACGGCGGCTCCGGCCGCGGCAACCTGGTGCTGAATCGCTACCACCCGGCCAGCCGGACCTGGGAGCGGCTGCAGGACAATCTGCTGAGCGGGGAAGGGCGGCGCAACGCCTACTGGCAGGCTGTCGCCGACGGGGCGGGCACGCTGCACCTGTCCTGGGTGTGGCGCGAATCGCCCGACGTCGCCAGCAACCACGACCTGGCCTATGCCCGCTCGCGCGACGGCGGACGGACCTGGGAGCGCAGCAACGGGGAGCGCTACCGCCTGCCGATCACGGCCGGCAGTGCCGAAATCGCGGCGCATATTCCGCAAAAGAGTGAACTGATCAACCAGACCGCCATGGCGGCCGACCGCGACGGCAATCCCGTCATCGCCAGCTATTGGCGCGAGGCCGGCGACGCCGTCCCGCAATACCGAGTGCTGCACCACGATGGCCAAGCCTGGCAGTCGCACAATCTCGCCTTCCGGCGCGCGCCATTCTCCCTGTCGGGCCTGGGGACCAAGGCGATCCCGATCTCCCGTCCGCAAATCCTGGTCGATGGCGCCGGCGCGGCCTGGGTGCTGTTCCGCGATGAGGAGCGGGGTAACAAGGTCTCGGTGGCCTGCACGGCCGACTTGCGCCGTGGCGGCTGGCAGCTGCTCGACCTCGACCAGCGCGCCATGGGGGCCTGGGAACCGAGCTTCGATACCGAATTGTGGCGCACCTCGCGCCGACTCAACCTCTACCTGCAAACCGTCCACCAGGCCGATGCCGAAGGCGTCCTGCCTACAGCGCCCACCAGGGTCGGCGTACTGGAGTGGACTCCCACCTGTCCAGGCACACCATGAAGACCTACCTCACTGCCGTTATGGTCGCATCCAGCTTCCTGCTCGGCGGCTGTGCGACGCCATCCGGCATCGGCGTCAAGCGCAGCGAAGCGATCGCCGTGATCGACAAGGTCAACAGCTACTGGCAGGCGAAGACGCCGGCGAAGCAGTGGGCGTTCTGGGACGTCGCGGCCTACCACACCGGGAACATCGAAGCCTACCGCGTCACCGGCAACGAAGGCTATCGGCGCTATTCCGAGGAGTGGGCCGAGCATAATGCATGGAAGGGCGCGACCTCGAACAACAAGGCGGCCTGGAAGTACAACTACGGCGAGACCCCCGAGCACGTGCTGTTCGGCGACTGGCAGATCTGCTTCCAGACCTATGCCGACCTCTATCGGCTGGACAAGGACCCGCGCAAGATCGCCCGCGCCCGCGAGGTCATGGAATACCAGATGAGCACCCCCAACAAGGATTACTGGTGGTGGGCCGATGGCCTCTACATGGTCATGCCGGTCATGACCAAGATGTACAGGATTACCGGCGATCGCCAGTACCTGGAGAAGCTGCATGAATACTACGAGTACGCGAACGGCATCATGTACGACGCCGAGGAACAGCTGTACTACCGCGACGCCAAGTACGTCTACCCGAAGCACAAGTCCAGTAGCGGCAAGAAGGACTTCTGGGCACGCGGCGATGGCTGGGTGTTCGCGGGGCTGGCCAAGGTGCTGGCCGAGCTGCCGCAGGACGATCCGTACCGCGCACAGTATGTCCAGCGCTTCCAGGCGATGGCGGCAGCCCTGATACGCCATCAGCAGCCCGAGGGGTACTGGACCCGCAGCATGCTCGACCCGGCGCACGCACCGGGACCGGAGACCAGCGGCACCGCCTTCTTCACCTATGGGCTGCTGTGGGGGATCAATCACGGCCTGCTGCCGCGCGCCGAGTATCTGCCGGCGGCGCAGCGCGGCTGGCGCTACCTGAGCACTGTCGCGCTGCAGGCGGACGGCAAGGTCGGCTACGTCCAGCCGATCGGCGAGCGCGCGATTCCGGGGCAGGTCGTCAACCAGAACTCGACGGCGCCGTTCGGCGTCGGCGCCGTCCTGCTGGCCGCGGCGGAGATGGCGCGCCTGGCCGACCAGTAACAAAGAAGACAATATGGAACGACGACACTTCATGCGCGCCCTGGCCGCCGCCCCGGCCGTACCCGGCATGCTCGCTGCAGACCAGGCTGTCGGTGCAGCACCGGCGGGAGCCGAGCATGCCTACCTGCTGCGCCTGCTGCAACGGATGGCCGAGCCGGTCCTGAGCCTGATGTCGAAAGGCGAACTGAAAAAGAAGTTCCCGCTCGAACTGAGCCCCACCTGGGACGGGCGCGACCGCTCGGTGGCCTATCTCGAGTGCTTCGGCCGTCTGATGTCGGGCATCGCTCCGTGGCTGGCCCTGCCGCTGGACGACACGCCGGAAGGCCGCTTGCGCAAGCGCCTGCAGCAGATGGCGCTGCAAAGCTATACCCACGCGGTCGATCCGCACAGCCCGGATTACCTGAAATGGCGCGGGGAAGGCCAGGCCCTGGTCGATTCCGCCTATTTCACGAATGCCCTCCTGCGCGCACCCAAGGTGCTGTGGGAGCCGCTCGACGCCGCGACCAAGGCGCGCATCATTGCGGAAATCAAGGGCCTGCGCCGGGTCGATCCCCCGTACACCAACTGGCTGCTGTTCGCCGCGATGAACGAAGCCTGGCTGCTGTCGATCGGCGAAGAGTCCGACCCGATGCGCATGAACGGGGCGATCCGCAAGATCAACGAGTGGTACATCGGCGACGGCTGGATCAAGGACGGCAAGGATTTCCACTTCGATTACTACAACTCCTACGTCATGTACCCGATGCTCGTGGAAGTGCTCGAGGTACTGGCGGCAAAGAGGGGGCCGTTCTGGCAGGCCAAGCCGCAGGAACTGCTGGCACAGGCCATCAGACGCGCGCAGCGCTATGGCGAGCACCTGGAGCGCTTCATCGGCCCCGACGGCAGCTATCCGCCGATAGGCCGCTCGCTCACCTACCGCACGGCCGCCTTCCAGCCGCTGGCGCTGCTGGCCTGGCGCAAAGCCTTGCCGGCCTCGCTGCCGGAAGGGCAGGTGCGCGCCGCCCTGCACGCGGTGCACCAGGCGATCTGGGATGTGCCGGGTAACTTCACGGCGGACGGCTTCCTGACCATCGGTTTCCGCGGCCACCAGCCCGAACTGGGAGACTGGTACTCGAACAACGGCAGCATGTATATCGCATCCAGCAGCCTGCTGGCCCTTGGGTTGCCTGCCACCGACTCGTTCTGGACCGCGCCCGCTCAGGACTGGACTCAGAAGAAGGCGTTCAGCGGCCGCAGCTTCCCCAAAGACTATCCGGTGACGTATTGAACAAGGGTGCGGCGGCCGCCGCACCCTTGCCTGCTTACTGCACGCCGACCAGCATCGTTCCGGTTCCGCTCACGACGCTCCCTTGATTGTTGGCCGCCAGGTTGTCGTAGTCGAGCACTTCCGCTTTCGTGACCGGATCGACGTGCGAAATCCGGATGCCGAAGCGGTGCCTGCCGCCGCCTGATCCGGCGCTTGCCGCCAGCGTGAAGCGATAGCTGCCCTTGCCGTTGACGGTGCCGGTGCCGCGGTAGTCGACCTGCGCGCCATTCAGGGACAGCGACTCGATCCGGCTGCTGCGGAAGGCCAGGTTCCCCACGTTGAAGGCGACCGCCGCATGCCCCGTTCCTTTCGCGTCGGAGGCGAACGAGAAGGCGGCGAGCGAGCTGCGGGCCGTGCCAAGCCTGTATGCGGCCGCAGGCGACAGGAAGGCTCCTTCACCCACGATGCCGGCCCCCGATCCGCATACCACCACCGTGCGCTTGACGCTCGTGCGCTTGCCGCCGCTATCCGTGACCGTCAGCTGCACCGTGTAGTTACCGGCCTTGCGGTAGGCATGCTGCCCGCTCGCGTTGCCGCTGCCGTTCTTGCTGCTGACCGTTCCCGCCGAGGCGCTGCCGTCACCCCAGTCCCAGTGGGCCTTGTGGGTGTCGCGCAGGTCCGCATCCCTGAACGCGGCGTAGAAGGAAAGCAGGGCGTTCACGCGCGGGGTGCCCGTGATCTTGATCGGCGCAACGACGGGAGCTTCGTGGTAGCCGCTGCCGCGCGGCACCAGCAGGACCAGGCCGGTGTTCCCGGCGGCGACGATCGACCCGTTGTCCGAGATCGCGACCGCCTGGCCCAGCTCGAGGTCGGACGGCGCGTTCGCGATGCGGGTATTCAGGTCGACGAAGCCTTCCGCGCGCGTCCACACATAGGCGCGGCCGTTGAAGCTCCCGACCACCTGGCCGCGCTTGTTCAGGTCCGCGGTATTGGTGGCGTCGGCCTCGGCGGTCCCGAACACGATGGGACCGGTCTCGCGGCTCCAGACGAAGCCGCGTGAGTTGCCGGGCGAATAGAGGTTGCCGATCACGAGGCCTTTTTCGTTGATCTGCTCGGCGCTGGGCACGTTCGCCGCCGTCACCCCCAGGTCGATGATGCCGGTCTGAGGAGACCACAGGAAGGCCCGGTCGGCGAAGGTCGGATCGAGGCCGCCGTTGCCGACGATCTGGCCGGCATTGTTGATGTCCCAGGCAGCCGAGAAGGGCGTGGCGAAGGGTGTCAGCACCAGCGGCGTCGTGGCCGGCCAGCGCACCGCGTTCTGGCCGATGCCGCCTTCGACGGACTCGGAGCCGCCGACGACCGTCCCGGCGTCGTTCAGCGCAAAGCCGTTGGAGCTCATGTTGAGCGAGCCCAGGTCCACCATGCTGGTCGCCGGCGCCCAGCGGAATGCGTGGAAGCGGCCGGGCGGGAACAGGGCGGTCCCCGTCACCCATCCCTTGTTGTTGATGTCAGCGCCCGTCGATATCCCCGCCCCCGGGGGCGCCAGGTCGATCATGCCCGTGGACCGGCTCCAGCGGAAGGCATGGCTGACATCCTCGGTACGGGTCGAGGATGTCCCCGTGACCTGGCCGGCATCGTTGATCGCCGTGACGGCCGTGGCAGGGCCGCCGAGTGTTCCGATATCCGTGATCACCCTGCCGTCATAGAATTTTCCCCGGGCCACGCCGCCGATGAACTCGGTGAAGGCGACCTGGCCTGCGGCGTTGATGTCCGCAAAGAACGAGCTCGGTGACAGTGGAATCAGCCTGTAGGTGGTGGCGGCCGGCGCGGTGGCGGAGGCGTGGGCGCCCGAAGCCAGCGCCAGAGCTGCCGTTGCCGCCACGGCGAGAAGTGGCCGCAGCAGCCTGCCGGAAACGACGCCGCACTGAACGGTGTTTGAATGCATTTGTTCCTCCTGATCAGTTTGTGCGCTCCGTCAACATGCCACGCGGGAATAGGTGGTAGACCGCGCACTCGGTCCAGCTTAGGGACTGTGGGTAGGAAGGCTTCTGCTTCAGCGCAAAGGCCCAGCGGCTGGCGACGCGTTGCGGCCGCGCATAGTAGACTGGCAGGGCTTTCCACCTTGCCTTGCCCCATGTCCACACCACCTTCCGCCGCATCGTCCACCGCATCTCCTACCCCTCCCGCGCATGCCGGCACGGTGATGCAGATCCTGTTCTCGGTCGCCTTCGTCCACCTGCTGAACGATTGCGTGCAGGCCGTGCTGCCCGCCATTTATCCGCTGCTCAAGCAGGAATTCGCGCTCAGCTTCACCCAGATCGGCCTGATCACGCTGACCTTCCAGTGCACCGCCTCGCTGCTGCAGCCCTGGATCGGCCTCTACACCGACAAGCGCCCGATCCCTTTCCTGCTGCCGGCCGGGATGTGCGTCACGCTGCTCGGCGTCGCGCTGCTGGCCAGCGCCGGCAGCTTCGCCATGCTGCTGCTCGCCGCGGGCCTGATCGGCATCGGCTCCTCGACCTTCCACCCGGAAGCCTCGCGCGTCGCGCGGCTGGCCTCGGGCGGGCGCTTCGGCTTCGCCCAGTCGCTGTTCCAGGTAGGCGGCAACCTCGGCTCGGCCTTCGGGCCGCTGCTGGCGGCGGCCATCATCGTCGGCAGCGGACAGGGCAGGATCGCCTGGCTGATGCTGCTGGTGCTGCTGGCGGTCGCGGTGCTGTTCAAGGTCAGCCGCTGGTATGCGGGCCACCTGCGCAGCGTGACGCGCAAGCTGGCCGTTCATGCCGGACCGGAACTGTCGCGCGGACGCGTGCTGTGGGCGCTCACGGTGCTGGCCCTGCTGGTGTTCTCGAAGTACATCTACATGTCCAGCCTGTCGAGCTACTACACCTTTTACCTGATCGAGAAGTTCCATGTGACGGTGGAGTCGGCGCAGATGTACCTGTTCCTGTTCCTGGCGGCCGTCGCGGCGGGCACCTTCGCGGGCGGACCGATCGGCGACCGCATCGGCCGCAAGCGCGTGATCTGGTTCTCGATCCTGGGCGCCGCGCCCTTCGCGCTGGCGCTGCCCTACGCGGACCTGTTCTGGACCGCCGTGCTGTCGGTGGTGATCGGGCTGGTGATGTCCTCGGCCTTTTCGGCCATCGTCGTGTTCGCGCAGGAGCTCGTGCCCAACAACGTGGGCATGATCGCCGGGCTGTTCTTCGGGCTGATGTTCGGCATCAGCGGCATCGGTGCGGCCGCGATGGGCGCGATCGCCGACACGACCGGCATCGAGTACGTGTACCGGATCGCGTCCTACTTACCGCTGCTGGGGATTCTGGCGGTGCTGCTGCCGCGGACCGGGACGGCGCGCCGCTAGCCTGCCTATAATGGCCGGGCAAACCCCACCGACCGAACCAGCCATGTCCGCCATCACGATCCGTCCCGCCACGCTCGATGACGCAGCCGCCATCTGCGCCATCTACAATCCTTACGTCGCCACGACCACCATCAGCTTCGAGGAAGCGCCGGTGCTTGCCCCCGACATGGCGCAGCGCATCGCCGACGTGGGGGCGGCAGGCCTGCCCTGGCTGGTCGCGGAATTGGGCGGGCAACTGGTCGGCTATGCCTACGCCACCAAATGGCGCGCGCGTCCAGCCTATCGTACTTCGGTGGAAATCTCGGTCTACGTGGATGGGGCAGCGGCCGGCCGCGGGACCGGCACGGCCCTGTACCGCGCGCTGCTCGATGCGCTGCGAACCCGCGAGGTCCACATGGTGATCGGCGGGATCGCCCAGCCGAACGAACGCAGTGTCGCGCTGCATGAGCGTCTGGGCTTTCGCAAGGTGGCCCACTTCAGCGAAGTGGGACGCAAGTTCGGGCGCTGGGTCGACGTCGCTTACTGGGAACTGCGTCTGCAGGACTAAGGGCTGTTACAGCGTGCCGATCATCGCCTTGAGCTGCGCAAGCCGTTCTGGCCGGACGCAGTAGCACACCCGCTGAACGTCGGACGAGCCTTCGATCAGCCCTGCCTCCTTGAGGATCGAGACATGCTTCGAGATGGTCGATGGCGCCAGCGGCAGCACGTCGGCCAGGCTGCCGAAGTAGCAGTCGCCGTGGCTGATGAGGTGGCGCAGAAGCTGCAGCCGCGCGGGATGGCCGATGGCCTTGCATAGGGCGGCAAGGTCATCGATGTCGATATCGGCCGGCGGTGTCGTCGCCGGGCCGCAGCAGGAAGTGGTCATGCTTGCTTTCGATCTGGTTGAGCTGCGAGGATGTCAGGTGTCGCGATGTGCTGCGCACCCGCCGCCGCGGGCTTGACCGCCGACAGGTAGAGTAGCAGCGAGGCCAGAGCGCAGCCGAACAGCACCAGCGGCAGCAGCACTTTCCCGGATGCGCCCGACAGGATCGCCGCCGCGATCAGCGGACCGGCCGCCTTCGACAGCAGCGAGGGCACCGCCAGCGCGCCGCTGATGGCGCCGTAGTGGCGCGGCCCGAACAGCGCGCGCGGCAGGGTGCCGCGGATGATCGTCAGCACGCCGTTGCTCATCCCGTACAGCATGCAGAACAGCGCCACCGCCCAGCCCCGCGTGCCCAGCAGCGCCAGCGCCAGCAGGCCGAAGGGCAGGGTCGCGAACACGAAACGTCCCACCGCCTGCGGCGCCTTGTCGCGCGCCAGCGTGCGCTCGCCGATGCGGCCGGCCACCTGCATCGGTCCCACCAGGGAGGCCAGCAGGACGGCGGTGGCGGCGCTGTGGCCGAGCGACTGCAGCAGCGGGATCAGGTGCACCGCCAGCGCGGAAAAGATGAACACGTTGGCGGAGAAGGCCAGCGCCAGCTTCCAGAATGCCGGGTGGCGTACCGCCTCGCCCAGCGTGTGGCTGTCGCGCGGCGCGTTGACGCAGGCGGGCGGACGCGGCGCATCGCGTCCCACCCACAGGTGCAGGGGCAGGCACACGGCCAGCTGCAGCGCCGCATAGGCGAGGTAGGTGTCGCGCCAGCCCAGCTGCGAGGCGACGGCCAGGGTCATCGGCCAGAAGATGGTGCTGGCAAAACCCGCGAACAGGGTCAGGTTCGAAATGGCGCGCGGCGCGCCGACCTCGATCTTGCGGTTGATGGTCGCAAAGGCGGCCTCGTACAGGGTCAGCGCCATCGCCAGGCCGATGACGGTCCAGGCGCCGAAGTAGGCGGCCGCCGTGGTACAGCGTGCCATCCAGGCCAGGCCGAGGGCGCTGGCGACGGAGCCGGCCGCCATCACGTAACGCCCGCCGTGCCGGTCGACCAGGGCGCCCACCGGCGTCGCCGCGACGCCGGCCACCAGCAGACTCCAGGAGAAAGCGCCGAAGGCGGTTTCGGTGGAGATGCCGAGCTCGCGCTGGATCGCCGGCGCGAGGACGGCGAAGGCGTAGTACAGCGATCCCCACGATGCGATCTGGGTGAAGGCGAGGATGCCGATGGTCTTGCGGGCGGGCGACAAAATATTCTCCTGGAGCGAACGGCGACGCTCAGCAGCAGGTGGCGTCGGCAGCCTTTACTGTACAGCAGGCCGGCGCCTTCTGCTGGTAGACCCTGCGAGTATTGCAGACCCCCGTTTCCGGCAGGTCGAGCTGGACGTCGTCCGCCGACTCCAGGTCGCCCGCGAGCGCCGCCACGACCGAGCGCACCTGCTCGTAGCCGGTGGCCAGCAGGAAGTTCGGCGCCCGGCCATAGCTCTTTGCGCCCACCGCGTAGTAGCCGGTCTCGGGATGGGCCAGCTCGCGGTGGCCGTGCGGACGCACGCTGCCGCAGCTGTGTTCGTTCGGATCGATCAGCGGGGCCAGCGCATCGGTGCTCTCCAGCCACGGGTCGAGGCGCACGCGCAGCTCGCGCGTCAGCGCCAGGTCGGGCCGGGCGCCCGTGGCGCAGACGATTTCGTCGATCCCGTCGATGGTATGGCCGACCGCGTCGATCACCAGGATGCGGCCGTCCATCTCCTTCAGACTCACGATCGGGAACTCCTGGCGCAGCTCGAGCTCTCCGTTGTCGCGCAAGGCTTGCAGGCGCTGTCCCAGGCGGCCGCGCGCCGGCAATCCATCTGCATCGCCGCCGCCGAACACGCGCGCCAGCTGGCTGCCGCGGGTGGCCCAGACGAGCTGGGTGCCGGGATGATCGGTGGCCAGCTGCGCCAGCGCCAGCAGGGTGCCGGCGGCGGAGTGACCGGCGCCGACGACCAGCACGCGCTTGCCCGCATAGCGCGCCAGCTGGCTGCCCAGCACGTCCGGCATGCCGTAGGCGATGCGCGCGGCCAGCGCCGCTTCGCCGATCGCCGGGATGCCGTTTGCGCCCAGCGGATTCGGCTGCGACCAGGTGCCGGTGGCGTCGATCACGGCGCGCGCCAGGTATTCGCGCGGACCGTCCGGCGTGTCGGCGCGGATGAGGAAGGGCGCCTCGCTGCGGCCGCGGGTCTTGACCTTGTCGGTGCCCTCGCGCGAGATGGCCGTGACGCGGTGGCGCAGGCGCAGGGCGCCAGCCAGGGCGGGGAGGGCAGCCAGCGGCTCCAGGTACTGGGCGAGCAGTTCACCGGCGCTCGGCAGCGCCTCAAGCGTCGGCATGCGCCAGCCCGCGCCCTCCAGCAGCCGGCGGGCGGCCTTGTCGACGTTGTACTGCCATGGCGAGAACAGCTGCACGTGGCGGAAGCTGGCAAGGTTCGCGCCCACGCCGGCGCCGGCTTCCAGCACCAGGGGCGTCATGCCGCGTTCGAGCAGGTGGGCAGCGGCGGCAAGGCCGACGGGACCGGCGCCAAGCACGGCGACGGGAAGGGTGGCAGCGATCTGGTTCATGGCGGTTCTCCTCGTAATGGTCTCGGTAAGTTATTCGTCATTCGTCGTTTGACGAATAAAGAATAAAACGCTTGTCATCGTTCTGTCAAATTATTTCGATAGGATTCGAAGCGTGACGCTTGCCGCTAACGGGTGGAAAAGAATGGAAATTTTCAAGGACGCCGACATGGACACCAGGACCGCGATTGCAGCACTTGCGGCATTGGCGCAGGAATCGCGACTCGCCACCTTTCGCCTGCTGGTGCGGGCTGGCCCCGCCGGCATGGCGGCCAGCCAGATCGCGGCGGCGCTCGGCATGCCGGCCTCTTCCCTGTCTTTCCACCTGAAAGAACTGAGCCATGCCGGTTTGACCGGGTCGCGCCAGGCAGGGCGTTTCCTGATCTACTCCGCGCGCTTCGATGTTATGACTGGTTTGGTCGGCTTTCTCACCGAGAACTGCTGTAAGGCCGATACCGGGGAATGCGTCATGCAACCGGTTCGTGCCGGAGCCGGCAGGGAGGTGAAGGCAAACTGCAAGGAGCGCTAATCCCGGCGCCTGAGCGCTCAGTGACCGGTGCAGACTTGCGCTCATGTCATCAAGCTGTCAAAAAAATTCGATATATTTGGAATTGTCGTAAGAGACTTACTCAATCGGAGCCCGCGATGACTGCGCATGCCACTTTCAATGTACTTTTTCTTTGCACGGGAAACACCTCGCGCAGCATCATCGCCGAAGCCATCCTGAATGCAATCGGCGGCGGCCGCTTCCATGCCTTCAGTGCGGGGAGTCACCCGGCGGGCACCGTCCACCCGATGGCGATCGAGGCGATCGCACGCCTGCGATTCCCGCTGGGTGAGCCGCGCAGCAAGAGCTGGGACGAGTTCAGCGGCGCCGGCGCTCCCCATATGCACTTCGTGATCACCGTATGCGACAAGGCGGCCGGCGAAGCATGTCCGCGCTGGCCGGGACATCCCATCACGGCCCACTGGAGCTTCGAGGATCCCGCGGCTTGTATGGGCAGCGAGGAAGAGCGACGCAAGGTATTCGCCAGGGTCAGCCGCGAATTGAAGAGCCGCCTCGACATCTTCGCCATGTTGCCGTTCGAGAAGCTGTCGCGCATGGCGATTGAGGAGGAGCTGGGCACGCTCGCACGGTCCGAAGCCGGTCCTGCGAACCCCCTGTCATGAGGCGCCGCGCATGAGGAACCAGGTTTATCGCGTGCTCTTTCTTTGTACCGGCAATTCGGCACGTAGCATCATGTCGGAAGCCTTGCTGGCGGTGCTGGGGAGGGGGCGCTTCATCGCGTATTCCGCGGGAAGCCGGCCGGCCGGTAACGTGAATCCCCTTGCGATCGAACAGATCAGGCGCTTCGATCCCGCATTCCCGGTCGCCGGGCTGCACAGCAAGGGCTGGGCGGATTTCGCGCAGCCGGCGTCCCCGCACATGGACTTCATCATCACCGTGTGCGATAGCGCGGCCGGCGAAGCATGTCCGCACTGGCCGGGGCGGCCGACCACTGCCCACTGGGGCTATCCCGACCCGGCCCAAGCCGGTGGCGGGGAGCGCGCCAGGCAGGAGGCCTTCGAACAGGTCTTCAGGCAAATCCGCAAGCGGGTAGAGCAATTCATCGCATTGCCGCTGGACTGGCTGGAAGACGATACGGTCCGGCGCGAAGCGGTACGGGCGATCGCAGCAAGGAAGCCTTGATGGCGCCAGGCGCGCCCGGTGCGCTATAATTAATTCCAATATTGTGGAAATATCGAATATAAGGATGGATGACATGGACACCAAACCGGCAATCGCCGCCTTGGCCGCGCTGGCTCAAGAGTCGCGGCTGGCCACATTTCGCCTGCTGGTGCAGTCGGGTCCGGAAGGCCTGCCTGCGACCAGGATCGCTGAGGCGCTGGACGTACCGCCTTCATCGCTGTCCTTCCACCTCAAGGAGCTCACGCATGCCGGTCTGGTTGTTCCACGCCAGGCCGGACGTTTCATCATCTATTCGGCGAATTTCGACACGATGAATGCCTTGTTGGGCTTCCTCACCGAGAACTGCTGTGGCGGCAATCCATGCACGCCGCTTCCAACAGCCGCCTGCACCAGCACAACCAATTGATCCCTCACCATTTTCGAAAGGCCTGACGTGAACGTATTGTTCCTTTGCACCGGTAACTCCTGCCGCTCGCTCATCAGCGAAGCGGTCTTCAACCATCTCGCGCCCGCAGGCTGGAAGGCGATCAGTGCCGGCAGCCAGCCCACCGGCCGCCTGAACGCGCGCGCCTTGCAACTGCTGGCCGAGAAGGGCATCCCGACCGAGGGCTATTACAGCAAGTCCTGGGATGACCTGCCGGACACGCCGGACATCGTCGTCACCGTCTGCGCCAGCGCCGCCGGCGAAACCTGCCCGGCCTACCTCGGCCCCGTGCTGCGTACCCATTGGGGCGTGGAAGACCCGAGCCACGTCGACGGCACGCAAGAAGAAATCGCCGAGGCCTTCGAGCGCGCCTATGCAATCCTGCGCGCCCGCATCGAAGCCTTCCTGGCCTTGCCCCTCGACGCGCTGAAGAACGACAAGGCCCGCCTGAAGGCGGAGCTGGACCGCATCGGGACCCTGCTGCCATGACATTTGCCAGACGAATAGTCGCCGAGGGACTCGGCACGGCGCTCCTGCTGGCCGTGGTCGTGGGGTCGGGCATCATGGCCGAACGGCTGGCGGGCGGCAATGTGGCCATCGCCCTGTTGGCCAATGCGATCGCGACCGGCGCCGGCCTCATCGCCCTGATCCTGATGTTCGGAACCATCTCGGGCGCGCACTTCAATCCGGTCGTCACCCTGTCGGAGGCATGGCAGAAAAACATGCCGGCCGCCGAGGTCATCCCCTACATCGCCGTGCAGATCGCCGGCGCCTTCGCGGGCGTGGCTGCCGCGCACCTGATGTTCGATGTCCCCGTGTTCTTCGCGTCGGAGCATGTGCGCACCGGCGCCGCACAATGGTGGAGCGAATTCGTGGCCACCTTCGGCCTCATCGCCGTCATCATCGGCTGTTCGCGCAGCCGGCCGGGCGTCACGCCGTTCGCGGTCGCGGCCTACATCACGGCAGCCTACTGGTTCACCTCGTCCACCTCGTTCGCCAACCCCGCGGTGACCCTGGCGCGCAGCGCCACCGATACCTTCGCCGGCATCCGTCCCGAGGATGCATTCGGCTTCATCGTGGCCCAGCTGCTGGGTGCCGCTGCCGCGACACCGCTGTTCTGCTGGCTGTATCCGGCGGCACACCGCGAGGCGACAGTGGCCGGCACGGTAGCGCAGAGCGATTTCGCCGGCGCGGAACGAACCCGGGAGATCAAGCATGGCTGAGCTGCCCAACATCAAGCCCGAGCTGCTCGACATGCCGACGCTCGGGAAGCTGGCACCGGTCGGCGACATGCATCACCCGCCGCGCATCCTGATGCTGTACGGCTCGCTGCGCGAGCGCTCCTTCAGCCGCTTCCTCACCTTCGAGGCGGCGCGCATCCTCGAACACTTCGGCGCCGAAGTGAAGATCTTCGACCCGATGGAATTGCCGATGGCCGGCAGCGTGCCCGAGACCCACCCGAAGGTGGTCGAGCTGCGCGAACTGTCGCTGTGGTCGGAAGGGCAGGTGTGGTGCAGCCCCGAGCGCCATGGCGCGATCACGGCGGTGATGAAGAACCAGATCGACTGGATTCCGCTGGAGCAGGGCGCGCTGCGCCCGAGCCAGGGCCGCACGCTCGCCGTGATGCAGGTCTGCGGCGGCTCGCAATCCTTCAACGTGGTGAACACGATGCGGCTGCTGGGACGCTGGATGCGCATGTTCACGATCCCGAACCAGTCCTCGGTGCCGATGGCCTACAAGGAATTCGACGAGGCGGGCCGGATGCGCCCGTCGGCGTATTACGACCGCGTGGTGGACGTGATGGAAGAACTCTTCAAGATTACGCTCCTCATGCGCGGGCGCAGCGATTACCTGACCGACCGGTATAGTGAGCGCAGCGAGCGCGCACTGCGCAAGATCGACGCGCAGATCGCGCGCCTATAGGGGGCGAGGACAGTCCGGAAGGTTTGCTCGACATCGCCAACGAGTAAGCTTATTTGGCGGCGACCACGCTGCCGATACCCGACACCGACTTGTTCACCACGCGCGGGTTGCCGTAGTAGGTAAGGTCGCCCATGCCGCGCACGTTGGCGTTGAGCTTGTCCTTGGCGTAGATGCTCACCGAACCGATGCCTTCGAAGCTGACGTTGGCGTCCTGCGCGACCAGGCCCTTGGTGTCGACTTCGCCGACGCCCTGGGCGCGCAGGCGCAGGTCGCGCACTTCGCCGTCGATCACCAGGCGGCCGGCGCCGCGGTAGTTCACGTCCAGGCGCTCGCCACGGATATTGCTCAGACGCATCACACCGGCACCTTCTCCCTTGAAGGTCTGCAGCGCCGGCAGCGTGACGATCACGCGGTCGCTGTTTTGCAGGCTGTTGCGGGTGCTGTCCTTCATGTCGAGGCGCAGTTCGCCATCGACCACTTCGCTGGTCACGCGTTCGATGAAGCGCGGGTCGCCCTGCACCCTGAGCGAGAAGGATTTGCCGGCTTCCACCACCAGGCTCACCGGGCCGTGCACGGCGATACCCTTGAACGGCGTGACGCTACGGAGTTGCTCATCAGCATGAGCGCACATCGACGTGAGGGACAGGACGGCGGCAAGGATCAGGCGTTGCATGGTGGTCTCCGGTAAGTGGTATGAGACCATTGTAGGGAGACCGCACAGACCGGGTTGACGTTTGCGACGAACTGCAAAAATGCGAGGGTGGACGGTTGTGAATGCGGAATGTACCTACAACAGCGCCAGCGTCAATACGACTGTGTGCGCTGTTGCACATTTGTCCTGCCAGATCGTGAAAAAACCGTGCGCACGATTGGCGGCGTGACAATATTGTCGAGGAGTTAAGGCTATAATTTTCCTGTCCACTTTGTCGCCAATACCATGCACATCTCTACCGTTACCCTACCTGAAATGAAGCTCGCCGGGCTGCCCCTGGCAGGTCCCTTCTCGGTTCTGGAGGCGGACATGCCGGACATCTGGAGCAGCTTCCTGGAGCGCGAAAGCGAACTGGGCGAGACCAACGGGCTGCGCTACGGCGTGAGCCTGCAAGACAAGGACGGGGTGCACATCGAGTGCGTCGCCGCCGAAGTGAGCGACCTCAACAATCTGCCGCCGGGCATGATCGGGATCCGCATCCCGGAGCGCCGCTACGCGATGCTGACCCACCGTGGGCCGGTGACGCGGGTGCAGGCCACCTACCTGACCGGCTATGCCGCGATCGAGCAGCTGGGCATGGTGCAGGACGAGGAAGGCTGGCGCATCGAACGCTACGACCGCCGCTACACGCCGGCGCTCCACGACGGCAACCGCCCGGACAACGCCTACGACATCCTGATCCCGCTGCTGTAAGTGGGCTGCGCGCGTGCGCAGCCCACGAATATGGTGCCGGTATATTTCCCGACCGCCGGCGCCGGTAGGGCGGCTTGCGCCGCCAGCATCCCTTCCCAAGGACAAGGCCATTCTGCCTGCCGATTGTGACAGGCGTTTGACGGAATGTGCCGGTCAGGGAGCGTCGTCGGCCGGCCGTTCGCCCGGTTCCTCATGGGTCGCGGCGAAAATCGCGCTTTCGGTGGACTGCTCCATGTCCTCGAGGCTGTCCTCGTCGATTTCCGGCGGACTGAGCATGTCGGCGAGCATGGCCCGCAGTTCTGGGGTGTCCCAGTCGATGCCGGCCCGCTCGCAGCGTTCGATGTAGTTCAGCACTTCGCGGTTCTGTGCCGGGCTCAGCGGGAGTCCGTGCCAGGTCTCGCCTGGAGACAATTCGGTTTTCATCATCCACCTCGCTTCGCGGCTGCCTGCCGCGTCCATCCAACTATACGCCGGACAGTGTCATGCAGCGCACGACAGGGCCCCCGAACTGGAATTGCAATACGGCTAACGTGCGCTGTTCCGACCTACCCGGCGCTACACTCGAAAACGCTCGACATCGTGCGATGTCATGCCGTCCGGCGATCCCGGAAAGGCCGCCCATACCATCGAAAAACAGGAGAAGATCATGCAGAAGAACCAGGTCGTCAAGCACTTGCTCGCAATCGGCGCCGTGGCCGCCATGTTCAGCGCCTTCGGCGTGCAGGCCCAGACCAGCGGCCAGAGCGCCCAGTCGATGACGAACCAGAGCGCGGCCGGCAAGCCCAACCTCACCGGCAAGACTGCCGCCGACGGCACCGTCAACAACACCAGCAGCCAGGGCATGGAAGACCGCAGCGCGCAGGCGGGCGCAACCGGCAGCCAGGGCACCACCCGCGCCGAGGGCGCGAAGTCGCACACCGCCGACGCCAGGCATTCCAGCTCGGGCGCATCGGGCGCCGCCGGCGCCACCGCGTCCGGCGCGGCCAAGCTGAGCGCCGTCGACAAGAAGGCGATGACGGACATGGCGATCGCCAACATGGCCGAAGTCGAAACCGGCAAGCTGGCGCTGAGCAAGAGCCAGAATGCCGAGGTGAAGACCTTCGCCCAGCAGATGATCGACGACCACGGCAAGGCCCTGTCCGAACTGCAGACCCTGGCCCAGACCAAGGGCGTGACCCTGCCGACCGAACTCGACGCCAAGCACAAGGCGATGGCGGCCAAGCTGGAAAAACTCACCGGCGACGCATTCGACAAGGAATACATGAAGCAGGCAGGCCTGAAGGACCACAAGGCCACCCATGCCAAGCTGCGGAAGATCAGCAAGAGCGCCAAGGATGCCGACGTGAAGGCCGCGGCCGACAAGACCATCCCGACGGTCGAGCAGCACCTGAAGGCGGCCCAGCAGATGTCGTCGGCCAAGTCCGGCACAACCTCGGGTAAATAAGCGGGGCCGGCCTGCACGCAAGCTACAAGGAGAATTCCATGCAGAAGACACTGCGGCTTCACCATGTTCTCGCGCTGTCCCTGGCCGGCGCGATGTTCGCCGCAGGCGCCGTGCGGGCCCAGGCGACGGCACCGGCCGCGACCGCCGCCGCCGCGGCAGCGAAGACGGCGCCGGCCGCTGCCACGACGACGGCCAGCGCTCCTGCGGCCAAGCTGGACCGCTCGGACCGCAAGGCCCTGACCCAGCTGGCCGAGGCCAACATCGCGGAAATCACTGCCGGCAAGCTGGCCCTGTCCAAGGCGAGCAATCCCGAGGTCAAGGCTTACGCCCAGCGCATGGTCGACGAGCACACCAAGGCCCTGGCCGAGGTCCAGGCGCTGGCCCAGGCCAAGGGCGTCGAGTTGCCGAAGGAGCAGAACGTCACGCACAAGGCCAAGGGGGCGATGCTCGAGGCCCTGAGCGGCGACATCTTCGACCGCACCTACATCAAGCAGTCGGGCCGGCGCGACCACCGCGTCACGCACGAGAAGCTGAAAGACAACATGGACAAGATCAAGGACCCGGACATCAAGGCCCTGGCCATGAAGATGCGTCCAGTCGTCGAGCAGCACCTGCTGGCGGCGGAGGAACTGATCGCCAAGACCGCGCGCGGCGCCACCGGCACCGCGGGCACGCCGGGCAACGACACCAGCACCGCGACCGGCAAGGAACCGACGCCGATGAAGAAGTAGGGACGGTTCAGCTTCCCGGCGCGAGGCCCTTCCATTTGCCTTCGATGCGCTCGATGGCGATCTCGATGCCGACGATCGCCTTGAGCATGCCGTCGATATAGGCCGGCGGCGCATCCGCCACCGACCACGGCTGCGGCTGCGCCGCTTCGTGATGCCGGGTCTGCCCGTGCAGGAAGTCCAGCAGCCAGGCCGGATCGTCCACCGCGCGCAGCCGTCCGTGCACGTGCACCACGTGGTAGTCCCAGGTCGGCACCACCCGCCCGCCGGTGTCGCGCTTTTCCTGCTGGTCGGGCGTCACGTAGGCGGCGGGACCGCGGAACACGGCCAGCACCTGCTGGCCGGCGCGGCGCCAGACCGGGTTCGCGCGCGCCACGTGGGCGCGCAGCAGGCCGTGGCCGTCGCCCGACGTCTCCACGAATTCGAAGGGAAGATGGTCGGCATCCGGCCGCCCGTCATCCTGCGTGACGAGCATGCCCAGCGCATGCTGCCTGATGAGCTCCCGCATGGCTTGCGGGTCCTGCTGGCGGTTGCGGGTCGGCAGGTACATCAGCGCTCCCCCACGACCACAGGAATGATCACAATCGCGGTCTTCAGCGAATTCGCGATATAGCAGCGCGCATGGGCTGCGTGATGCAGGGCGTCCAGGTCTTCAGCGGCGGGCTGGCGCTCGCCTGCGAAGGCGATCGCCGGGCGCAGTTCGATGCGCGTCATCGCGACGCGGCCCTCGCCGTCCTCGCCCAGGTAGCCGATGGCATGGTCGACATAGCTGTCGACCCTGAAGCCGCGCTGGGCCGCGAGCGAGAGGAAAAACAGCATGTGGCAGCTGGCGGCCGCGGCCACCAGGGCTTCTTCCGGATCGACGGCCGCCGGGTCGGACATCGGCAAGGCTACCGACAGCGGCGAGGACGAGGCCGGCACTTGCAGGCCGCCGTCGAACCGCCAGTCATGGGCGCGGCTGTAGCGCCCGTCCAGGAAATCCTGGCCGGCACGTTGCCAGGCCACTTGTGCTTCGAACTCCTTCATCGCTCCTCCATGCTGGTGAAGCCATGATCTTAAGCCTGCCTTTGGCTTGCCCAAAGTGCCAATCTGCGCGAAGATGGGCGTACCAATCATGCACATCCACGACCTGTTTGCTTCCGTGCCGCTCGAGCGCAGCGCGGCCACGCCCCTGTTCCGCCAGCTTTATGCCCGGCTCAAGGACGCCATCCTGCACGGCGGGCTGGCGCCGGGCGCGCGCCTGCCCGCCACGCGCGAGCTGGCGCAACAGCTGCAGGTATCGCGCCAGACCGTGCTCGCCGCCTACGAGCAGCTGACGGCCGAGGGCTACCTGCGCGGCGGGGTCGGGCAGGGCACTTTCGTGGATGCCGCGCTGCCGGTGGCGCGCCAGGCGCCGGCCGCGCCGTCGGTAGCGGCCGGCCTGCTGCGCCCGCTGCCGGAGCGGGGCGCCGCGATGGCCGCCAGCATGGCGCGCGTGCGCTACCACGACGGCCCGGTGCGCGCCTTCCGGCCCAGCATGCCGGGACTGGACCTGTTTCCCTTCGAGGTCTGGCGCAAGCTGGAGATGCGTGCGCTGCGCCGTCCGGGACCGCACCTCGGTTATGGCGCCCCGAGCGGCGACCTGCGCCTGCGCGAACTGCTGTGCGCCTACCTGCGCGCCTCGCGCGGCGTCGACTGCACGCCGGAGCAGGTGATCATCACCTCGGGATCGCAGCAGGCCCTGTACCTGCTCGCGCACCTGCTGCTGGCGCCGGGCGACGGCGTCTGGGTCGAGTCGCCGGGCTACCAGGGCGCCTGCGCGCCGATGACGGTGGCGGGCGCGCGCATCTGCACCGTGCCGGTCGATGCCGAGGGCATGGACGTGGCCTGGGCCGCCTCCCACCATCCGGATGCGCGCATGGTGTTCGCGACGCCGTCGCACCAGCTTCCGCTCGGCGTGACCATGAGCCTGGCCCGCCGCCTCGCGCTGCTGCGCTGGGCCGGCGCCAACAAGGCCTGGATCATCGAAGACGACTACGACAGCGAATACCGCTACACCGGGCCGCCGCTGGCCTCGCTGCAAAGCCTCGACCGTGCCGGCTGCGTGATCTACACCGGGACGCTGTCGAAGGTGCTGTTCCCCGCCCTGCGCCTGGGCTACGTGGTGGCGCCGCCGGCGCTGGCCGAACCGCTGGCCCATGCGAAGGCCGTGGTCGACCGCCACAGCGCCATCCTGCCGCAGATGGTGCTGGCGGACTTCATCGCCGAAGGCCACTTCGCGCGCCACATCCGGCGCACCCGCGATGCGTATGCCGAGCGGCGCGCGGCGCTGTTGGATGCGATCGATGCCCGCCTCGGCGACCGCCTGCGCTGCGGGCCCTCGGATGCGGGGCTCGACCTGTGCCTGCATTTCCGCCGCGGCGCCGATGGGCGCTTCCCGGACGAGGCAAAGGTGGCGCAGGCGGCGCTCGACGCCGGTATCGAGCTGCGTCCGCTCGCCTACTACGCCAACCCGCAGGCCGCGTCCGCGTGCGCGGTCGATCCCGGCCTGGTGCTCGGCTTCTCGGCCGTCGGCCCCGACGACATCCGCCGCGGCATGGAACAGCTGGCCGCGGTGCTGGAGCGGACGGCCTGATTTATACTTCCGCGATGACCACCGCGACCTCTCCCATCCGCTGCTCCTGGGCCAATATGGCCAATCCCCGCTACCTCGCCTACCACGACCACGAGTGGGGCGTGCCCTGCCACGACGAGACCACGCTGTTCGAGATGCTCAACCTCGAAGGCGCGCAGGCCGGCCTGTCCTGGGAGACCATCCTGAACAAGCGCGACAGCTACCGTGCCGCCTTCGACGGCTGGGACGCGTCGACCATCGCGCGCTACGACGAGGCCAAGGTGGCCGAGCTGCTGGCCAATCCGGGCATCGTGCGCAACCGCCTGAAGGTGGCCGCCGCCATCACCAATGCGAAAGCCTACCTGGCGATGCGCGAGCAGGGACTGACGCTGGACGCCTACCTGTGGGGCTGGGTCGACGGCAAGCCGCTCGTCAACGTCTGGCCGGACGGCGCGCGTCCCGCCAAGACCGAGCTGTCCGACCGCATCTCGAAAGACCTGTCCAAGCGTGGCTTCAAGTTCGTCGGCTCGACCATCATCTATGCCTACCTGCAGGGCATCGGCGTGGTGAACGACCACGACAAGGCCTGCTTCTGCTACGCGGGAACTTGAGATGGACCTGCGCGCACACTGGCGCGGCCGCGAGCGCTATACGGTGTTCGACACCGCGTATGGCGACGGCGCCCGGGTGCGCGCGCTGCAGGATGCCTGGCGCGCCGATCCCGCGCGGCCGGCGCGGCTGCACGTCGTGGCGCTTGCAGGGGGACTGCTGCCGGGCTTCCACCGCATTCCGCAGGACGACCCGGGCCTCACGCTGACGCTGCTGGCGGCGCCGCTCGACGAGGCGCTGGCGCAACTGGGCGCGCAGCCCGATCACTTCCGCCTGCAAGGCATCGCCGGAACCGGCTTCGCGCGGCCGCTGGCACGCATCGCCGCGGCCGGCGCGCGCCTGCATGCCGAGGGCCTGGACGTTGAACAGCGCGCGGCGCTGCAGGCGCAGGGCTTCGTCTTCGATGGCGACAGCGGACTCGCGAGCTTCGCCAGCCGCAAGCCGCGCCTGCCGCTGCCGCCGGTGCCGCCGGCAGCGCAGAAGCGCGCCATCGTCCTCGGCGCCGGACTGGCCGGCTCCGCCGCCTGCGCCAGCCTGTGCGCGCGCGGCTGGCAGGTAACGCTGGTCGAGCGCCACCCGGCTCCGGCCATGGAAGCTTCGGGCAACCTGGCCGGCATCTTCATGCCGCTGCTGTCGCGCGACGACAATATCCCCACCCGCCTGACGCGCGCGGCCTACCTGTATGCGCTGCGCGCCTGGCGCCAGCTGGGCGGCGTCGGCAACGCCATCGAAGGTGCGGGCTGCGGCGTGCTGCAACTGGCGCGCGACGCCGGCCATGCCGAAGTCTCGCGCGCCATCGCGCGCGAAGCGCACTATCCGCCGGACTTCGCACGCTGGCTCGAACGCCCAGAGGCCGAAGCGCTGCTCGGGCTGCCCGCACCCGATGGCGGCTGGCTGTTCCCCCAGGGCGGCTGGGCGCGTCCCGGCAGCGTGTGCGAGGCCATGCTGCGGTCCTGCGGCGGTCGGCTGGAACGCCGTTTCGGCGCCGGCACGGTGGCGCTGGTGCGCGAGGGCGACGAATGGCTGGCGCGGGGCGAGGACGGTGCCGTCGTCGCGCGCGCGCCGACCGTGGTGCTGGCCAACGGCGCCGGTGCGCGCAGCCTGGCGCAATCGCACGCGCTGCCGCTGGCCGCGCTGCGCGGGCAGGTGAGCCACCTGGACAGCGGCAGCCTGCCTGCCTTGCCGCTGGTGCTGTGCCGCGAAGCCTACCTGACCCCGGCCGCCGGCGGCATCGCCTGCGCCGGCGCCACCTACGACCTGGATGCCGACCCGCGGCTGCGCATCGCCAGCCACGAAGAGAACCTCGAACGCCTGCGCGGCCTGGTGTCCGACCCCGCCGCGGCCGCGGGTGCGCCGCTGGCCGGCCGCGTGGGCTTCCGCTGCGTGGCCCCGGACCGGCTGCCGCTGGTGGGCCGCCTGCCGGATTTCGCCGCCGCCGGCGCCACCGAGCGCCTGCGCGACGTGCCGCGCCATCCCGGCCTGCACGCGCTGCTCGGCTATGCCTCGCGCGGCCTGATCTGGGCGCCGCTGGCCGCCGAACTGCTGGCCGCGCAGCTGGAGGGCGAACCGCTGCCGCTGGAGATGGCCCTGGTCGACGCGCTCGATCCCGCGCGCTTCGTGCTGCGCGCCCGCCGCTGCAGTGTGTTGCTTTGACGCAAAACGTTACATTCCACCATAAACTGTCAAATCGCGGGCGGTATAATTGACGTAAGGTAATTTTCGGCCGAAAGCCCGGCCACTCAGATGGAAGATCCACACTCGCCCCTGTCCATGTTCCTCGCGTCGACTGCGCACGACATGAAGAATTCGATCAGCGTCCTGTCCGGCACGCTCGAGCGCCTGCTCGTCGACGCCTCGCCCGAGACCGAGAAGGCGTATCCGCAGATGGCGCAGATGCTGTACCAGACGCGCCGCCTGAACGACAACCTGATGCAGCTGCTGGCGCTGTACAAGCACGTGGGCACGCCCGAATACCCGTTCGACGTGCAGCCGCTCGAGGTCGGCCAGCTGGCCGAGCAGGTGGTCGGGCTCGAACGCGTGCTGCTGGAATCGCGCGGCATCCGGCTCGACCTCGATCTCGATCGGGAGCTCGTGTGGCACTTCGATGAAGACCTGATCGTCGGCGTGGTGTCGCATGCGATCAACAATGCCGTGCACTACACCCGGGACCGCATCCTGCTGGTGGCGCGCGAACGCGACGGCTGGCTCGAGATCCGCGTCGAGGACAACGGCGCCGGCTTCCCGGCCACCTTGCTGGAGGCGGGGAGCGAGGCGATGAGCGGCACCGCCTTCGGCGTCAACTTTCTGACCAACAGCGCCGGCCTGGGGCTGCATTTCTCGCGCGAGGTGGCGCGCATGCACCGCCACCGCGAACGCAGCGGCACGGTGCGTCTCGAAAACGGCGGCCGGCTCGGTGGCGGCTGCTTCATCCTGGCGCTGCCATGAATGCCGTCGTGAACAGCTTCGCGGCACCGTCGGCGGACCAGGTCGACTGGGCATCCAAGACCTACCTCGTGGTCGACGATTTCATCGGCGTGCGCCAGTTGCTGCGCGAAGCCCTGCGCAGCCTGGGCGCGCGCAACATCGACCAGGCCTCCAGCGGCGGCGAGGCCATGGGCCTGCTGAACAAGACCCGCTACGACGTGGTGCTGTGCGATTTCAACCTGGGCGAGGGCAAGAACGGCCAGCAGGTGCTGGAAGAGGCCCGCATGCGCAACCTGCTGCTGCCCTCGAGCGTGTTCCTGATGGTGTCGGCCGAAAAAAGCGTCGAGTCGGTGATGGGCGCGGCCGAGCACCAGCCGGACGCCTACCTGGTCAAGCCGATCACCGAAGGCGTGCTGCTCACGCGCCTGAACCGCGTATGGCGCAAGAAGCAGGTGTTCAGCCTGATCGACCAGGCTTATGCCGAGAAGGACTACCTGCGCGCCGCGCGCCTGTGCGACGAGCAGATCGCGGTCAACAAGCCGCACGAGATCGACCTGCTGCGCATGAAGGCGCGGCTGATGGAAAAGAGCGGGGAGCCGGCCAAGGCGCGCGAGACCTACGAGCGCGTCCTCGCCCAGCGCGAGTACCAGTGGGCACGCGCGGGACTGGCCAAGATCCGCATGGCCGACGGCGAGTTCGAGCAGGCGCGCCAGATGTTCCAGACCGTGATCGCCGAGAACCGCTACTACATCGACGCCTACGACCAGCTGGCGCTGGCCTGGCAGAACATGGGCAAGCACGAAGAAGCCCTGAACATCCTCGAGCGCGCCGCCAAGCTGTCGCCCAATTCGGTGCCGCGCCAGCGCAACCTCGGCCAGGCCTGCCTGAAACTGGGGAACGTCGGCATGGCCGAGAAGGCCTTCCGCAAGTGCATCGCGATCGGCGAGTACTCGATTCGCAAGACGCCGGACGCCTACCTCGGCCTGGCGCGCGTGTGCGGCCTGAAGAACGACCCGAAGGAAGCGCTGCAGCTGCTGATCGCGGCCCAGCGCGAGTTCGGCGCGGACCATCCGGACATGGAGCTGCGCACCAAGATCACCGAGGGCCTGGTGTACCACGAGAGCGGCGACTACCGCCGCGCGCGCAAGGCCGGCGACGAGCTGGAAGCGCTGCTGCAGGCGACCCCGGAACGTCCCGACGTGCCGACCTGCCTCGAGATGGCGACCCTGCTGTTCGCGGTCGGCGTCAAGGAAGCACCGGTCGACCTGCTGTGCTACGTGATCCGCAACAACCACGACAACAGCCTGCTGCAGGACGAGGTGCAGCAGATCTTCGAGAAGGCGCGCATGGGCGAGGAAGGCGAAAAGCTGATCCGCGGCGCGCGCAAGGAAGCGATCGACCTGATGAACCAGGGCGTGCTGCTGTGGAAGACCGGCAAGCTGGCCGAGGCGGTCGAATGGATGCGCAACGCGCGCGCGGCGCTGCCGCACAACGTGCGCATCCTGTTCAACTCGGCGCAGATCCTGATCTCGCACATGCAGCAGCGCGGCTACAGCGCCGAGCTGCACGAGGAGGCGCACGGCGTGCTGGGGCACGTGGACCGGGTGCAGCCGGGGCAGCAGCGGTTCGCGCAGCTGATGGAACAGCTGATGGGGCTGGTGCCCAAGGTGGAAGAGGTGCCGGCGGTGACCGAGGCTTCCGCCGCTTGAGTGAGCGCCGCGCACAAGGCGGCGACATCGAGCGCACCATCCTGCCTGCGCGCCGCCGCCATCGCCCCGCCCAGCGCGCACTCCCCGACGTACTGCCCCAGCGCCCGGTAACTCTCGAACTGCGTCTCGTCGAACCACTGGTCCACCGAGCTTTCGTGCGGATACGCCGGGTGCACCTTGCGGTAGTTGAGCAGGTCGGCGTTTTCCTTGCCGACGATGGCCGGTTTCAGGTACAGCAGCGTGCCGTCGACGCCGCCCTGGTTGACCCCGCTGTAGCGCACCGTGCCGACCGCGCAGCTGGACCCGCACAGGCCTGCATCGCCCAGCTGCGCCAGCTTCGAGACGTCGAGGTCGATGCGCACGTGCAGGTCGGTGGCGCACTTGCGGATCGCATTGCCCAGGTCCTCGAAGGCCAGGCGTCCGTCGCTGGCCACGTCCACCGCGATGATCAGGCGGCAGCGCCGCCGCACCAGCTCGTAGATGCCGAGGTTGTCGAAGTGCCCGCCGTCGGACAGGTAGACGTAGCTGGCGTCGGCATTGGTCAGGCCGAACAGCTCGGCCAGGAGGCTGAACAGCCCGACCGGCGGCGAGGACTGCTGCCAGGCCGCCTTGCGCGGATTGGGGCACCAGCGGCCGAGGCGCACGTTAAACATCGTCATCAGGAAGTTCAGCGGCGGCGACGAGTGCGCGCCCATGTTCGGGCTGGCCGCCGCGCCCGAGACCGCGATCGCCATCCCGAGCCGCACGCCGGCGTCGTCGTCGGCCCCGGCGCCCGAGCGCGAACCGTAGGCGTCGGTCGGGCGGTAGCAGCCGCTGACCGATCCCACCGGCAGTTCGAAGCCGCAGTAGCGTGGCGTGAAGGTGAACGAGGCCGCCTTGCGGGTGCGCCAGGCCAGTTCCTCGCCGCCGACCAGGTTGAGCGAGGTATTGATGATGTGGCAGGGCCGCTGCTGCTTCAGGTCCGCCAGCAGCGGGTCGTCGCCCGGGTCGAAGCCGGTGAAGGGATGGGGCTTGCGCGCGCGGCTGCTGGCGCCGAAGTAGGCCCGCACCAGGCGGTTCCGGTACAGCATGTAGAGCGAAAACTTGTTGATGTCGACGCGCCAGCCAAGCAGCAGGGCGGCGCCGAGGAATCCGGCGAAGGCGATCGCCAGGCGGCCGCCGTCGGTCGCTAGGGTGGCGCTGGTGTGGGCGCCGTAGACGCAGGCCAGGGTGACGGCGCCAGGGCAGGCAAGGCGCGGCGGCGCCACCGTCGCCTGCACCAGCGCGCTGAGGAGGGCGAACACGCCGGCGGTGAACACGTAAGGGGCCAGCCTTGCCGCCAGGTCGAGCCGCAGGTCGAGCTGTGACTCGGTGGCGCGGATGCCAGTGGCGCTGCCGCTGCCCGCCTTCAGTCCGAACCAGGTCATGGCCAGCCAGCCCAGCACCGTGCCGGCATGCGACCAGGGGTCGTAGGTGAGCCAGGCCCAGTGCAGCAGCGGCGCCAGGAAGAAAGCCACGCCGAACATCGCGGCCCAGGCCAGCGCGAAGATCCAGGTCCAGGCGCCTTGCCGGCTCCACCATTCGCGGCTGGCGTCGCTGTACATGCGGCCGATCAGGCCGATCATCAGGGTCATGGTGCCGGCGAACAGCGCCATCATGAGCGGCATGCCGAAGCTGGTGAGGGCGATCGCGTTGTTCAGCACCGGGTGCGTGCTCGGGTCGGGCAGCAGCGACAGTCCGACCAGCAGCAGCACCGTGCCGATGGTGAGCGCGCCGAGGGCGCACAGCAGGTGCGACACGCCCTCGACCACCTCGATGCGGGTCACGTCGGCCGAAGGCGGATGCGCCTGCAGGCGCTGCTGCACGGCGAGGGCGACGGCCAGCAGCACCAGCACGGCGCACAGCACCGACAGGCCGATCACCACATGGAAGCTGGTGTCCGGCGCCATCAGCCGCAGCATGGTTTCGGGCGCGAAGGCGCGCGCCGCCGCGCACAGCACCGCCATCACCGCCACGAAGGCCGCGGCGCAGAAGGTGTAGCCGGCGCGCCGGTAGACGCTGGTGCGGTCGTGCGCCAGGTACCAGCCGATCGCCCACACCACGAAGTACACGAAGCCGGGCGCCAGCAGCCAGTAGGCGCGTCCCTGCAGCTGGGCCGGCAGCATGCCCGATTCCCAGAACGGCAGCTCGCCGCCGTGCCGCCACAGGCCCACGCTGCCGAGGAAGCCCGCCAGCAGCAGCGGCAGGTTGATCCACCAGAGCACCGCCCCCTGCGACAGCGGAAAGCGGCGCCGCCCGCGCGAGCCGGTGGGCTTGCTGGAGATGCTCAGGGCGATGCAGAACACGGCGAACAGGAACAGCAGCACCCCGGCCATCCAGGCCAGGTCGGCATGCCTGGCCCAGGCCCCGCCCGGGTCGACGATGCGGTGCACCGCCCAGACGGCGACGCGCGGCAGCAGGAGCAGGGCGCACAGCCAGGCGACCAGCATGGTCAGGTTCAGCCCGGTGTTGCGGATGTAGGTGCCGATCAGGGTCCAGGTGTCGGCGCTGAACATGCCGCCGCGCGGCGACAGGTAGTTGCTGTACTGGCGCAGGAAGCGGATCGCCGGCGCCTCGGCGCTGCCGCTCGGGGGGGCCAGCATCTCCTCCACCTTGCGCACGTCGCCGCCCTGTTCGTGGATGCACTTCGACAGCCAGCCGCCGATGAAGCCGCCGCCGGAGACGGTGGACAGGTAGTCGAGGTGGCGCAGCAGCCCCTGCGCCGCCAATGCTTGCAGCACGCCGAGCCCGAAGGTGGCGCTGCGCACGCCGCCGCCGGACAGCGCCAGTCCGACCATCCCGGCCTGGTGGGCACGCGCCGTGATGTCGGTGTCGGGGGCGCTGTCGGGATCCGGACGCAGCAGCGCGAGCTCGTCGAGGAAGACATCGTGGAAGGTGGCTCCGCTGACCTCGTCGAGGCGCTGCATGGTCGCTTCGTCCAGCACGCCGCGGCCTGCGATGCCCTCGCGCCGGCGGAACTCGACGATCGCCTCGGCCAGCTCGCCCAGCGTGCAGGCATGCGCCGGCGGGCGGCAGGCGGCCGCCTCCAGTTTGCGGCGCAGGTCGGCGATGTGCGCCGGGGCCAGATTGGCAGGGTCGAAAGTGGGCACGCGCACTCCTGCTGAAGACGTGGGCGGGACGGCAAGGACCTGTCCCGCCGGGTCAGTTCAGCACGCCAGTGCAGCCTGCGCTACCGATTGCATCAAGAGTACGCAGATGAGCATGTCTGGTAATCTTTGCTTGCGGCTTCGTCCTGCCGCACGACCTGGAGAGCCATCCATGCGCTATATCGATTGTTTCCTCGCCCCGGTGCCGCGGGCCAACCGGGCGCAGTACGAGCAACTGGCGCAGCTGTCGTGGGAAGTCCTGCGCGACCATGGTGCCTTGCGCGTCGTCGAATGCTGGCTCGACGAGTCGGGCCCCGAAGCGTCCACCTACCATGGGGTCGACGCCCGCCAGCCGGCGGACAAGTACGGAAGCTTCCATGCCGCTGCCGGCGCCGGCAGCGACGAGACCGTCGTGATGTCCTGGGTCGAATGGCCCGACAAGCCGACCCGCGATGCGGGTATGGAAAAGGTTACGGCCGACCCGCGCATGCAATTCGGGGACCGGCCGCCCGCATTCGATGGCGCACGCCTGATCGCGGCCGGCTTCCTGCCCATGCTCGATCGCTCGCTTGTTCGAGAGTAATTGAAAGCTGGAAAACATCCGGTACTTACATTACAGTGCAGGCGCACGACAACGCAGCTGTCCCGATCGCTGTACCAACCGGTATGTCCATGAAGCTGAAACCCGCGTTCTTCCCCTGGCTCGTCGTCGTCTTCTTCATCACCAATCTCCTGCACGAATCGGCACACTGGCTCATGGGGGCGGCGCTCGGCTTCGAGATGCGCTTCGGCCTGAATGCGGTCCGCTACCTCACGCCGGCCGAGCCCTGGCAGCGGATGCTGGCGGATATCGCCGGCCCGGCCTATACCATCCTGCAGGGCCTGGTGGCCTACGTCCTGGTCCGGCGCAGCGCCTCATCGACGGCCTTCGCTTTCCTGTATGCGGCGGCGTTCTCGCGCCTGACCGCCGGCCTGGTCAGCTTTCTCCATCCGAACGACGAAGCGCGTGTCAGTCTGTATTTCGGCTTGGGTAAATGGACCTTGCCGGTACTGGTGGCCGGCGGCCTGATCGCATTGGTCGTGGCGGCAAGCAAGCGCCTGGGACTGGGCTGGAAAGACCAGGTCCTGTGTTACGTGGTGGCATCCCTGGCGGTGTCGGCCATCGTGGGACTGGATCGCTTCGTGCTGTGAGCGCGTGAGCGCTCACGCAAGAGATCAGGCATCGCCACGGTTCCGTTCGTAGTGCTTCTCGAGCGGAAACGGCGGCAACCAGGATTCGCGCCGCAGGATCCAGTTCTCATAGGTCGGCATCAACTGGTCCGGCGCATCGAGCGCACCCAGGTGCACCTCGACTTCATCTCCACTGCGCGCAAACACCGAGGAACCGCAGCGCGGACAGAAATGCCGCCCGGCGTACTCGCGGGTCTCGCCGCTGACCGTCACTGCATCTTGCGGAAAAATCGCGGCGGCATAGAACAGCGCGCCATGGTGCTTGCGGCAGTCGAGACAGTGGCACAGGCCGACCCGATCGGGGCGGCCCGTCGCCAGCAGGCGGACCTCGCCGCACAGGCAGCCGCCGCTGAACCCATCCATGCGGCTCAGCCCTTGTCGGCCTTGACGCGCGGATTGCGTCCCACCCGCCCGGAACCGTTGCCGCCGCCGGGAGCCGCTTCCGGCGCACCGCCGGACACGTCCAGCGGCGAGCCGCCTGCCTTCGGTTCGGCGGGCGCCGCCTTTGCCGCGCCGTCGGACTTGTTGCCCGCTTCCGGCGCGCCGCCGGCCGCCGGCATGGCGCTGCTTACGGCCTGGCGAAACTGATCTTGAAGCAAATTCCACCAGGCGACCGCGGCCGGCATCGCACTGCTGGCGTTCGGCGGGCCCGCGCTGTCGGCGGACTGGCTGGAAGCGGCCTTGGCATGGTCGGCCTGCGGGGTGGAAGCCGGATTCGGAGCGGGCGGCGGGGGAGGGGTCGGCGCTGCCGCCGCCTGGGCGAAGAACTGCGCGAAGGGCGCCGTCATGGCCGGGTCGCTGCCGGCACGCTGCATGGCCTGGGCCATGCTGTCGCCCATGGCCTTGAGCGTGGCCAGGGTGCCGCGCTGGACCTCGAGCGCCTGGATGGTCCCGCGCAGCATGCCCAGGTTCAGGTTCAGCCAGGATTCGACCGCCTTGAGGTCGGCGATCTTCTTGTCCAGGTCGTCCACGGACAGGCTGGAAGCGGACATGCCCGGCATGCCAACGCCGGGGATGTTCATGCCCCCCCAGAGGTTTTTCACGAATTCCAGGGTATCGGTCATTCCGGCAGCGTTCGGCATGGGTGGCTTGAGCATCGGTGTCTCCTTAATGGAAAGCTAAGCGTAGCAGATAACTAACACGGGACAAAGCCCGTGCGTTAAAGCGTCATGCGGGCAGCGGTCTGCGCCGCGGCCGTGCTCAGGCTACACTAGCGGCATGAGTTCCGCTTTCCATCCTCAGCGGCTCCGCGCGGTGGTGCTGGGCACGCTGATCGTGCTGCTGCACTGGCTGGTGCTGGGCTGGCTCACGGCAGGTACGCAGGGCATCGCGCTGCCGGGGCGCGAGGGCGAAGCCATGCTCAGCCTCGCGCGGCTGCTGCCGTCGACGCCGCCTGACGCGCCGGTCACCGAAGCGGTGCCGCCGCCCGCGCCGAAGATCGTGCAGCCGCCGCTGCCGGCGCATTTGCTCGACCTTGTGCCACTGCCGAGGATCGCGATCAAGGAGGACGCTGTAGGGGAGCCGGTAGCGCCCGGTCCTCCCGCGCAAGCCACTACGCCACCGGCCGAGCCCGCTCCCGCACCGCAAGTCGCTGCCGCCGAACCCGCACCGGCCGTACCCGAACCCGGCCCGGCGCCGGTCGTGCACACGATCCGCCGCTACAAGGTGGACGTGCCGCCGCCGGCCGAGTTGACGTATGAGGTCGCGCGCACGGACGCCGACGGCACCCGCTGGTCCGGCCAGGCCCTGCTGTCGTGGAAACGGAACGAGCAGGCCTACCGGGTGCGCTTCGAAGCCGGCATCAAGATCGTGTTCGCGCGCGTGAACCTGGCGGTGCTCACCAGCGAAGGCCACCTCGGCAACACCGGCCTGGCGCCGGTGAAGATGACGGAAAAGCGGCGCGGCCGCGCGCTGACGGCCACCCATTTCGACTGGCCCGCCAACAAGGTGAGCTTCTCGGCCTCGCAGAATAACTACGCGCTGCTGCCCGGCGCCCAGGACAAGGCCACGGTGCCGCTGCAGCTGACGGCCATCGCGCGCGGCGACGAGAAGCAGCTGAGCGGCGACATCGACATGTTTGTCGGCGAAGATCGCTGGGGCAGCGTTTATACCTTCAACGTCATGGGACCGGAGGAGATCGATACCCCGGTGGGCCGCCTGCAGACCGTGCGCGTGGCGCGTCCGCCCAAGCAGGGCTCGTACAAGTCGCGGCTGGACATCTGGCTGTCGCCGGCGCACGGCTGGCTGCCGGTGCAGATCCGCAGCAGCGAAGCCAATGGCGCGGTAACGACGCAAACGGTGAATCACATCGCCATGACCCAACCAGGACTGTAAACACATGCATAGACTCACCGTAGGACACAGCGGCTGCGGCCTGCTGCTGGCGCTGGCCCTGGGCACGGCGGTAGGCACGGCCCTGGCGCAGGATGCGCCGGCAGCCATCAAGCGCCCCTTCGAACTGCCGCCCTCGGCCGACCTGAACTACGAACTGCAGGCCCGCCATCGCGGCTTCAGCCTGAAGGGCGAGGCCGTCGTCACCTGGCGCGCCGGCGACGGCCAATACGCCGTCACCGCCGAATCGCGGGTGCCGGTGCTGGGCACCATCACGGAAAACCGCAGCAGCGGGGCGATCGATGCCTTCGGTCTGGCGCCGGCCGAATTCCACGAGAAGCGCATGCGCAAGGACCCGACCACGACCAGCTTCGACCGCGAGGCGAAGCAGCTGCGCTTCAGCGACGGCAAGCAGGTCTATCCGCTCAAGGGCGGGGAGCAGGACCGCGCCTCGATCACCTGGCAGCTGGCGGCGGTGGCGCGCGGCGCCGGCGCGAAGTTCAAGCCGGGTTCCCTGTGGCCGTTTTTCGTGGCCGGCCGCAATGACGCCGAAACCTGGGTGTTCAAGGTCGTGAAGCGCGAAAAGCTGCGCACCGGCCTGGGCGAGGTCGAGGCCGTGCTGGTCGCGCGCCAGCCGGTGCTTGAGAAGAAGGACCAGGTGCTGGAAGTCTGGCTGGCGCCCCGGCACGAGTGGTATCCGGTCAAGCTGCGCTTTGCCGACGGCGACAAGGAACAGATCGAACAGACGCTGAATACTGTTACGAAACACTAAAGCCGGCTTCACATTTTGCAACATTGTCTTGTTTTCAAGGCAATAGATGGGTGTGTCTTTCCTGCAATGGCGGGTCTCCGCGGCTGCTAGTTGCCGATCCTAAACTGTTATACTGGCGCCCCCGCGGACCGGTTGAGCCTGTCCGCGCCAGAGAACGGTACTTATATGATCGACCACCTTGCCGGCGCGGCGCTCGCCGTAGATTCCCTTTCGACTCCGCTGGAAGACGACCCTTTGCAGGCGCACTTCCAGAACGGTGTCGCGCCCGACGAGATCGAGCAGGTCTACCACCTCAAGCGCGCCCAGCCCATGCTGTCGGCCTTCACGGCGCTGTTCCATGGCACCCAGGACGGCGTGCTGGTGCGCTTGCTGGTCCTGCGCGAGCTGGCCAGCGACACCGGCAGCTCGGCCTTCTCGCGCGCCGACATCAACAACAAGCTGGCCTACCTGACCGCGGAAAGCCTGGAAACGGTGCTGAACCGCCTGCGCGGCCACGGCCTGCTGGCCTGGGACGCTCCGGCCGCCGTCTACCGCATCACGCCGCTGGCGCGCAACGTGCTGTCCGCCCTGGACACCCTGATCGCGCTGGCCAAGCCGGAAGAAGACGACGCCGAGATGGGCTTCCTGCTGTCGCAGGTGGCCGGCGCCCAGGCCGTGGGCGGCGTCACCGTGGAGCAGCTGCGCCACCTGCTGGGCCGCCTGGTGGAGCTGACCGAGGAATTCCGCGACGCCATCGCCTCGGGTTCCGAATTCCGCCTGCGCACCTCGCAGGCCAAGTGGCACATGGCCTGCGACTGGGTCGAGAAGGGTTCGGTCATCCTGCGTGCGATCACGATGGACCCGAACGCCGATTCGGCCACGCACAAGGCGGCGCAGGCGATCGGCCGCGCCCAGAGCGCGCTGCTGAACATGCAGGGCATGTTCTCGCGCGCCCTGAACCAGATCGAGCGCCAGCGCGTGCACCTGGGCCAGTCCGGCCTGTCGACCACCGACGTGAAACGCTGGCTGCTGGCCCACGAAGACCTGGCCAGCCTGGCCGAGGAGGCGATCGACCGCCCGGTGGTGCCGCTGTTCGGCACCCCGGCCGAGATGATCGACGTGGCCGAGACCGAGCTGCTGCTCGAGCGCGTGGTGTCGACCGGCCCCAAAGGCCTGCCGGCCGGTACCGACGCGCCGCTGACGGTCGACGACAACCCGGCCATGCAGGCCGAACTGAACGACTGGATCAACAAGCTGGCCGACTTCGCCAACCTCGGCAACTTCCCCGAATTCTCGGAGAGCGGCCCGAAGAAGGTGGCGCTGCACGAATCCCTGCTGCCGGCCAGCTTCGCCGTGGCGTCCTACCGCGCCTCGCTGCTGCCGCTGCTGGGCGACGCCGCCGAGGCCAGCCTGCAGGGCGCGACCGCCGAGCTGGCGCGCCTGCCCGTGAAATTCGAGCCTACCGACGAGATGATCCAGCTCGACGACCCGGAAGTGGCGGCGATGTCGATCGCCACCCTCTCACTGAATCCTGAAAGCGGTAACACCGATGAATGACGACGCACAAATCCTGATCGCGCGCCTGCTGACGCACCAGACCCTGCGCCGCGACGACAAGATGGTCAAGCGCGCGCTGTCGGACGAGCAGTTCCGCATCGAAGTCGACAAGCGCCTGCTCGAATGCGGCCTGAAGCTGCTCGACAACGTCTATGCCGACCACGTCACGATCGCCCTGCACCGCAACGTCGAGCCGAAGATCTTCGGCGCCAAGGACATCTGGCAGAACAATAACTTCGGCCTGACCCGCGACGGCGTGGCCCTGCTGGTGGTGCTGTGGGCGCAGATCATCCTGCCCAAGCGCGAGCGCCAGGAGACCCACGTCACGGTGGCGGACGACCAGACCGACATGTTCGAGAAGGACGCGCCGATCCCGCGCGCCGAGGACACCTCGATCGGCATCTCCTACACCGCGCTGCTGTCCGACTTCGGCGACAAGCTGGGCAAGAAGACCCGCATGGACATGAACCTGGGCGTGCTGTCGAAGCTCGGCTTCATCGAGCGCCGCGGCGACGTGATCCTGGAGGGCCCGCTGCTGGACCTGATGATGGACACCGACGTGCTGAAGGAACGCATCATCAATGGCGCGCTGGCCGACGTGTTCAAGCGCGCGCCGCTGGCTGCGGCCCCGCGCAAGATCGACGCCGCCAATGACGCCGTGGTGGAAACCGCCGACGACGCTGAAACCCCGACCTGAGGTAGCCCATGTTCCACATCAAATCACTCGAACTGGTCCACTGGGATTACTGGCAGCGGATCAAGAACATCCCGCTGGACGCCAAGATCATCACGATCGCCGGCCAGAACGGCTCCGGCAAGACCACGCTGCTCGACGCGCTGCGCACCCTGTTCGGCCTGGACTGCTCGATGGGCCGCACCTACAAGCACTATGCGCGCCACTCGGGCCAGCAGAGTGCCTGGCTGCGCGCCGTGGTCGACAACAAGCCGGTCGGCAAGCAGCTGTCCAACCGTCCCTTCCGCCATTCCGGCTTCTTCGCCGACGATGAAGTGACCCTGTTCTGCCAGGTGCAGAAGAACGGCGGCGACTGGAAGCGCCAGTACCTGATGCGCCCGGGTAACGTCGAGATCGAGGAAGTCACCGAAGCCACCGACTGGCTCGGCGTCGAGAACTACAAGAAGCGCCTCGCCTCGGCCGGCCTGTCGCCGGCGATGTCGAAAGTGCTGGCACTGGAGCAGGGCGAGACCGATAAACTATGCGAATACGCGCCGCGCCAGCTGCTCGACCTGGTATTCCAGGTCTTCGGCGACAAGGAAGTGCTGGACGCCTACGACGAAGCCAAGCGCCACCAGCGCGACACCGAGACGGAGCTGAAGCGCTTCGAGGCGGAGCTGGAAACCTCGCGCGTCAACCTCGAGGGCCTGCGCCTGCGCGTGGCCAACTACCACCAGTGGGAAGACCTGCACAAGGAAAAGCGCGCGCTGCAGGAAGAAGTGCTGCCGGCGCTCGAATACCACGAGGCCCGTGAAAAGGCGGCGGCCATCAGCCGCGCTATGCGCGAAGCACGCAAGCCCCTGCTGCAGGCCGATTCCATCCTGGCCGAGAAGCGCCAGCAGCTGGCGGCCCAGCAGCGCGCCCTGACCGAGGCGCAGAAGCTGGAAACCCAGCTGGAACAGGAAGCCACCGAACTGGCCAGCCGCCTCACGCAGGTCAACCAGAAGCTCAAGCCGCTGGAGAGCCTGGCCGAGCAGAAGGAACGCCTGCAGAAGCTGTCGGCGGACGCCGGCGCCGACCTGGCCGCGGTGGCCAACCAGCTCAACGAAAAAGAAGCCGAGCTGGCCAAGCAGAAGGCGGCGCGCGACAACATCGCCGCCAAGATCGCGGGCGAGCTGGCCACTATCTCCGCGCTGCAGGGCAAGAGCGCAATGCCGGAGCCGGAAGCCCAGCGCCAGATGCGCCGCGCCCTGCGCGACGAGGGCATCCCGCACGCCATGCTGTCGGACATCGTCGAAGTGACCGATCCAAAGTGGCAGGGCGCGGTCGAGGGTGTGCTGGGCGGTTACGCCTCGGTGGTGCTGCTGGAGAAAGCCAAGGATGCGCCGGCGGCTTACCGCCTGGCCGAGAAGGAGCGCTACCGCCACTTCATCGTGCCGGACTGCGTGGAAGCGCCGGTGGTCAAGGATGACAGCCTGCTGTCGGTGGTGCGCTTCTCGGGCAAGGCGCCGGGCTGGCTGATCGACCAGCTGGAGCGCATCGAGCGTGTGGAATCGGTGGACGCCGGCTTCAAGGCCAAGGCCGACGAATGGATCACGCCGGACGCCTACCACCGCGAACGCCGCGGCGGACGCTCGCTGTTCGTCGAGCCGTCGCGCTACCGCTTCGGCTCGGCCGGCAAGACCCAGCGCCTGGAAGCGATCCAGAAGCTGCTGCCTAGCCTGGAAGCGCAGGAAGACGCGCTGACCCTGGCGATCAGCAAGCTGGCCGCGGAAGTGGGCGCGCTGAAGGGCCGCATCGCCGGCGTCGACGCCGCCAAGGAACTGTCGGCGCGCCAGGCCGAGTTCGAGGAAGCCGCACGCGCGCTGGCTCCGCTCAAGGCCGAGCGCCTCGAAGTGGGTGCACGCCTGGGCGAGCTGTCGATGCTGACCAAGAACGCGACGGTGGCGCGCACCCGTGCCGACACCGTGTGGCAGAACGCGCGCATGGCCCTGTCCGAAGCGGAAGCCGGCATGCGCCTGAACAACCGCCGCACCATCGAACAGCGCGCCGAGCACGCGAAGGCGCTGCTGGATCTGCGCAAGGGCTGGCGCCACGTGCCGAAGAACTGGAAGAACGCCGGCTGGCGCGGCGCTATCGTGGCCAAGCACCAGAACGCGCACCAGGTCAACCTGCGCCTGTCCTCGCTCGAGCATGCGCTGGGACGCGAGGACTGGGAACAGGACGCGACGGTCATCGACCAGTACGCGCGCCTGAACGACCAGCTGTCCGGCCGCCAGAGCGAGACCGAGGAGCGCCGCTACCAGAACAACCGCGCGATCGAGGCCACCGCCAACGCGCGCGGCGCCTACATCGAGCGCCTGCGCTACACCATCAAGACCTACTCCAAGAACATCAAGGAGCTGGGCGAGCTGGCCGGCATCGACGTCCAGGCCGACCCGGTGCGCCTGGAGAACGACGACGTGCAACTGGCCCAGGCCGGCCTGCACGTACGCTTCAAGTTCGACGGCAAGGACCAGATCGGCATGAACGACGGCGAAGCCTCCGGCGGCCAGCAGGTGATGAAGTCGCTGGTGCTGCTGATCGGCCTGCTGAAGTCGGAAGAAGGCTCGGGCGGCTTCGTGTTCATCGACGAACCCTTCGCGCACCTGGACATCCGCAACATCCAGCTGGTGGGCGAGTTCCTCAAGAACACCGACGCGCAGTACCTGATGACCACGCCGCTGACGCACAACACGGACGTCTACGATCCGTCGGAGCTGACGCTAATCACCAGCAAGAAGAAGAAGGACGTGCAGTGGGCGCAGCCGATCTTCGTGCTGCAGCGGAGGAAAGACGAGGCGAAAGCCGCATAAGACCAAGGGGCGCCAGACCTGCGGTCTGGGCGCGAATGCGGCGTTCAACAAGCTGATGGGCTTGTATAGCGAGCTGGTGGTCAAGTACGCGCCGGTGACGCCCCGGTGATGCAAGGCCTGCCGGCCCGCATGGCAGGCTTACTGCATGAGCCACGCCAAGGGCGTCTACGCCCAGGGGCGCTGGAATCCTGCGCGTTCCCTGCATGCGCCTTTTGGATGCTTCGCGGATCTGGTCCTGGACGTCATGCTGCGGCGTCCGAAGCGACGCGCACGGATTCCGGCGTCTTAGCGTGGAACAAGCTCGTCAATGCGCTGTTGGAGCGCTGCCCGGGTCTTCGCATCCTGCGTGCTCGCCTGGAATTTTTTGAGGATGAGCAGCTGTGCTCGGGTGAATGCTTCTGCGGCGGGTACCGCGAGATCCGGCGCCACGCCGACGCCTTCCCAGTCCTTGAGCGTGACAGGATCACGGGCCGTGGATGTCGGCAGCATGAGCCGAAAATGCGCACCGATTTTCTTGATGCGCGACGGGTGGGCGCCGCCGCGCGTCGTTTCACCGACGATCGTGACGCGCTGCTTGTTTTTCAATGCGAAGGCCAGCCCTTCGGCGGCCGAGAACGTCGACTTGCTGGTCAGCAGATAGACGTCTTTGTCGGAACCGAAGCGGGTGCCCGGCACAGCCAGGGACGTCCATTGCTGTTCAGTGACATTGCCTTCGCGCCGGTACAGGTCGGCGATGTGCACCCGCTCATCGAATAAGTAACTCGCCAACAGGGGGACGCCATCGGTGGAACCGCCGTCGTTCTCTCGCAAGTCGATGATGAGCGCGTCCGTGTTGGCTAGCAGCGTCATGGCTGCGCCAATGAAGGGCGCCGAGTCTCCGGCAGGAGCGAAGAAGCTTGTCTTCAAATAACCGATATTTCCAGGCAGACGTTCGACGCGTTCGATGCCGAAATTTTCCTTCCGAAGCAGCGCCTGCCGTTGAGCGATGTCAGCCAGGGAGGGTTTGCTGCTTCGCTGTTCCGGAATCGGCTCGGCGCTGTACATGAGACGCAGGTGGGAGTCCTTGGTCGCGTCCTGCATTATCTGCGTCACCGTCTTCGCAAAGACTTCGTCACTCATCGCCTTGCCGAGATCTGCGCGGCGCAACACCGCGTCTAGTTGTCGTGCTTTATCGACATCGATGTACGAGGTGTTCAATTCATTGACGATGGCTTGTATCGTGGCTGTCCGTGCGGCGACGGGTCCAGGCTCCGCCCGGGCTGGGCATGTCAGGAAAAGTGCGGCGATCAGTAGGGCGCAGCGGTGCATGAACACTCCTCGAAGAGATGAATATCGGCTGTCTTCAGCCTTGCATTTCTTCGACCTAGGATAGCTTTTCTAGACAACAGTGTCTACTTATCGCGGTGCTTGGCCGCATTTCATGCTGGCTGAGTATGGAAAAGGCTGGCGGATGGCTCCGCCGACGACATCATTCGACATCCACCGCCTTGCGCAGCTTGCGCCGCCACAGCAGCAAGCCCGCCGAATACCGCTCGAAGTAAGCCGCCGTCAGACCGACGCACAGCATCGTGAGCATATCGTCCGCCAGCTTCGGCGCCGGAATCCCCTTGCCCTGGTTCGCATAGATTTCCACCCCGAGATAGAGGATGCGCGCCACCAGGATCATCGCCATCAGGATGCCCAGCCGTGCCGGTGGTGTGAAGTAGTAGCCCTGCTCGGTGTCCTCGAAGCGGGTCCGCCTCAGGGCGTAGTGGCCCCAGCCGGCGCCGAACGCAGAACCGGCCAGCAGGGCGGCCAGGTTGGTCAGGTTATCGAACAGCTGCGTCATCGGCACCAGGATCATGGCGCCGAACACCAGCACGCCGGTGTAGTGGCGCGACACGATCGAGCGCTGGCGCGTCATCTGGGCCTTGACGCGGTTGTAGACGCGCCAGACCAGCAGCGGGGTCAGGACGAGCAGGGCGAGGGTGGTGATCGAAAGGTCCATGGTGGGCTGAATGTAATGAGGCCGCTATTGTAATGGAGCCGGGCGCGCCACCCTTGCGCATCATGATAAGGTGTCTGCTCCGCCTGTCTCGAGGAGATCCCTGCCATGAATGCTGTTTTCCCCGTGGAAGCGCACCGCGCACCGGACCCGGCCCCCGTCGAGGAACCGGCGCCTGAGCCCTTCGACGCGCCGCATCCGCACCACCAGCCCGGCCATCCGCATACGCCGCAAAACGAGGACCCGGTGCCCGATCACAAGCCCAGCGTCTTGCATTAATTTCGCTTAATCAATCGAAGGCCCAGGAGTACAGCACGTCCAGCGCGGTATTGGTGCCGGTCTGGAACTGCAGCGTGATCTTCGGGGTCCACTTGTAGCGCAGGCGCACCAGGCTCGAGGCCGTGGTCGCGCCCTGCTCGAAGCTGAGGTAGGTGCGCGAAGAGATGCGCTTGCCCACGGTCACCACGGTGCCCTCCAGGCCGCCGCCGCTTTCCGCCTGCTTCAGCCCCAGTTCGTCCACGCCGAGCGAGGTCGCCAGTTTCTGGGTGATGCCGCCGGTGCCACCCTTGCCGCCGAGCAGTGCGCCCGCCGCGGCCGCCAGCACGTCCTTCTCGTTGCCGCTCGTGCCTTCCATGCCGTGGCCGAGTACCAGCCAGGACAGCTTCTCGCTGTCCGGCACGTTCGGCGTCGACACCAGGCGGGCATCGGGCGACTGCGCCGTGCCGCGCACCTGCACGCCGGCTTCCACGTTGGTCTCCGACAGCTGTTCGCCCTCGGGCTGGGCGCGCACCGCGAGTACGTCGAGGGCCGGGTTGTCGTAGGGGCCGCTGAAGGTGATGACGGCGCGCCGGATCTCCAGCTTCTGGCCGTAAGCCGCGTAATCGCCTTCGACCGCGCGGATGCTGCCGTTGACGCGCGGCGCGCCGGCGCCGACCTTGCGCACGCGGACGTTGCCGGCCAGGGTAGCGTCGATGCCGAGGCCGCGCAGGCGGAACTCGTCGCCGAGGTTGGCGCGCAGGTCGATCGTGAGTGGCAGCTCTTCTTTCTTGTTCGAGGGGACCGGCCTGGCGCCGCCCTGGCCCAGCACGATGACGTCGTCCGACATGGTCGGGCGGCCCTGGGGCGCGAATTCGATCAATGCGCGGTCGGCGCGCACATTGCCCTCCAGGGCAAAGCGCTCGGCATCGCGCACCAGCGAGGCCGAGCCGCTCAGGACCACGGTGCGGTCCGGGCGCGACAGTGCTTCGAGCTTGTCGAGCGTCAGGCGCAGGTCGGCCGCGGCCAGGCCGCTCGAGAAGCGCAGGAAGCCTTCGGCCGAGGCGCTGCCCTGGCGGCCCTGGAAGAACAGGCGCTGCAGCTGCAACTGGTCGCCGGCCAGGCCCGCGCGCAGCTCGCCGTTCTGCAGGCGCACGCCTTGCTCCGGCCAGCGCACCGACAGCTTGTCGCCCTGGACGCTGCCGTCCAGGCGCGGGGTGCCGATGGTGCCGCTGCCGGTCAGGGCCAGGCGCAGCGCGCCGTCCAGTTCCAGACCCGACTGCCCCGCGAACGAGGCCAGCCAGCCGATCGAGGCCATGTTGGCATTGGCCGTCATGCGCATCGGGCTGTCGCGATCGAGGCGGCCCTGCAGCAGCTGGGCCGTGGCATCGACCTTGGCGTTGCCGGTGCGGGCGCCGTCCAGGTTCATCCGCACGCGCAGCGAGCTGCCGACGACGTCGGCCTGCGCATCCAGGGTGCGCAGGCCGAGCGGCACCGGCTGGTCGCTGCCGGCGATCAGGTCGCCCTTTTCGCGGAATACATGGACCATGCCGTCCAGCGCCGGGGCGCCGCCGGTGGCAGCGCCGTTGGCACGTGCCGTGCGCAAGTCGAGCGCCCACCGCGCGCCCAGGGTCAGGTCGCCGCGCGCATTGTCGCGGATCGCCGGCGAGAACTGCGCCAGGTAGGCCAGCGGCACGTTGTCCGCATGGCCCTTGCTATTCCAGCGCGGGCCGTTCTTGACCAGCGAATCGATCGTGATGCTGCCCGCCGGCAGCCTGACGACGGCGCCGTTGAAGGCGATGTTCTGCGGCTTGGCCAGGCCCATCACGCCGCTGCCCGGCGCGCCGCCGATGCGCAGCGGGACCGGCGCCTGCAGCGCCATCGCGTAGCGGCCGCGGTTCTGCAGCGCGGCCAGGGTGCCGCTCCAGGTGTCGCGCGTCCAGCCTCCGCGCACCTCGAGATTGGCATCGAAGGCATCGCCGACGGCGGCCGCGCGCAGGGTGTGGGCGCCGCGCGTGCCTTCGGTCTTCAGGCTGGCCGAGGCGACGCGCGTTTCGCCGCTGACGTACTCGGTGACCTGGATGTCGCTCGCCAGCGCGTCGCGCGCGCCGCGGCCGGAACCGAGGGTGGCGTTGGCGCGCAGCGCGCGGATGTTGTGGGTGCCGAGCAGGCGCAGGTTCTGGCCTTCCAGCGCGGCGCTGAAGGAGGGCGCGTCCATGGTGCCCGACAGGCTGCCCTGGCCGCGCAGCAGGCCGGCGAAGTCGGGGCCGAGCGCGGCCAGTTGCGGCGCGTCGATGCGCCAGGCCAGCTGGTCGCTGCCGGCGCCGAAGCTGCCCTTGGCCGCGACCACATTGGCGCCCACGTGCAGGTCGACGTCCGCATTCGCTATGTGGCGGCGGTCGGCCGTGAGTCTGGCGTGGCCCCACAGCGGAGAACTCGACAGGGTCGAGTCCTGCACGCGCAGGTCGAGGGCGCCGCGCCAGTCGGCGCCGCTGCGGCCGCCGGCGTCGAAAGTGCCGCTGATCGAGCCGGCCAGCGGCGAGCCGAAGGCGGCCGGATTGAAGCGCTGCATCGCGCCGCTCATCTTCGCTTCCACGAAGCGGGCGCCTGCGGCGCCGGCCAGCCAGGCATCGCCGCTGGCGCGCAGGCTGCCACCCGCATTCTTGCGCTGGGCGGCGACCCAGCCGAGGCCGTTCGCATTCAGCTCGAAGCTGGTGCGCGGGGCAGCCATGGCCCCGGTGGCGACGCCGTTCGCCGTCACCGCGCCGTACAGATCGCTGCGCAGCGCCGACAGCTGGCGGCCGTCGAGGCGCCATTGGAGCTTGTCGCCGGCGCCGCCGAAGGCGCCGTTGAGGGCGACCGTGTTCTGGCCCAGCGCCAGGTCGGCGTCGATGCCGCTGATGCGCCTGGCGTCGGCGCGCAGCTTGCCTGCGCCCGACAACGGCTGGTTCAGCACGCGGCTGCGGCGCACGGCGAAGTCGGCGTCGACGCGCCATGCGGGGGCGAGGGCGCCGGCCGCGTTGACGCTGGCATTGATGTCGGCCTGCGGGAAGTCGCCGAAATCGGCCGGATTGAAGCGGCTGGCGCTGGCGCTGGCCTTGAAGGCCTTGTCGTCGAGCAGGTTCATGTTGCCGCTGACGTCTATCCGGCTGCCGCCGCTCGACAGGCGCGCTTCGCGCACCGTCACAATATTGTTTTCCAGCGTCGCCAGCGCGGCAAGGCGCAAGGTTTTGTCGGCCAGGTTCGCCTGCAGGGTCTGGGTCGTGCCGGCATTGGTCACCTGGATGTCGCCGCGGATGGCGGTCGGCTTCATGGTGGAGTAGATGTGCTTCAGGTCGAAGCGCTCGGTGTGCAGGGTGAAGCGCGCGGTGCCGATTCCTTCCTGGTCTTTTTCGCGCTGGACGCCCCCTAGGCCCGTGAAGCGGCCGGCCGCGCCGAAGTCCATCAATACGTCGGACACCCGCAGGGCATCCAGGCTCCCGCCCAGCTGGCCGCGCATCACACGCAGCGGCAGGCGCTGTTTGTCGATCGTGCCTTCCGGGCCGTCGTTGCTGATGTCGACGCGGCCGCTGATATTGCGCTTGTCGTCCAGCTTGCCCGTGACGGCGAAGCTCAGGTCGGCCGTCGGCAGCGCCGGGTTGAAGAAGCCCGGGTCGACGTTGCGGCCCTTGATGCGCATCTCGCGCAGCGGGATCTCGGCATAGGGCGAGAGCACGAAGCGGGCGTCGCCCACGGCGCGGCCGGCCTGGCCGTTCGCATCGACCAGAGTCGTTTCCAGGTCGCCGCCGACCTTCAGGCGCAGCTGGGCGGCACGCGAAGTTGCCCCACCTTCGGCCTTGGCTTGCGACTGCGTCAGGCTGGCGCTGGCATCCAGCTTGAAGGGACGCCGGGCGCCGATCGTGCCGTTTGCCGCCACGTCGCCCCAGGGCGTCACGGCGGCGGCGTCGCGTACCTGCCAGCGCTGCTTGTTGCCGTCCAGGCGCAGGCGGATGTTGTCGATGTGGGTCTCGGCACCCTCGTTCACGAAGCTCGCGCGGTTCAGGCGCGCATCGTCGATCGAGACGGTGAAGGGCGGCGCCAGCTTGACCGGCATGGTCGAGGGCTCCTCGCTTTCCTTGAGCATCTCGACCCGCATAGTGGCCGCATGCAGGGTGTCCACCAGGATGCCGCGCGAGACGATCTGTCCGGGCGACCAGCGCAGATTGATCTTGTTGGCGACGACCAGCTGCTCGTCGGTGCGCCAGACGATGCGTTCGATGTACATGGCGCCGTACAGGGAGCCGCGCACGCCGGTGAGGGTGAGCTTGCCCCCGGTGGAGGCGGCGACCTTTTGCGCGATCATCTGCAGCGTGGTTTCGCGGCCCAGGTACCACAGGGTGCCGCCGACGATCACGCCGGTCACGACCACGCCGATGGCGACGCGGCGCGGCCAGCGGCGCTTGTGCGGTGCGGGGGCGGGCGCCTGGCTTGGCGCGGTGTCGTTCGTGTCCATCAGAAGGTGAATCCCAGGGAGAAGTGCAGGCGCGCCTTTTTCACGGCGTGGCCATAGGCGACGTCGACGTTGATCGGGCCCACCGGGCTGCGCCAGCGCGCGCCGACGCCGAAGCCGGATTTCGGCTGCAGGTCGCCGACCTTGTCGGCGGCATTGCCGACGTCGTAGAAGAAGGCCACGCCCCAGGGCGGGCGGAACCAGTACTGGTACTCGGCGCTGGCCGTGGCCAGGTACTTGCCGCCCACGATGGCGCCGTTCTCGCCCACGCCCAGTTCGCGGTAGCCGTAGCCGCGCACCGACTGGTCGCCGCCGGCGCGGAACAGGAATGTACTTGGCACGCCGATCTTGTCCTTGGCCGCCACCGCGCCGAATTCGCCGCGCAGCACCAGGGTGCCGCTCTCGCCCAGCGGCTTGAACATCTGGCCGCGCAGGTAGAGGCGCAGGAATTTTTCGTCGGTCAGGATCGGCAGCAGGGCGCCGCCCAGCTGGCCCTGCAGCACATAGCCGTTGGTCGGCTGGATCAGGCTGTCGAGCTTGCGGCGGGTGATGCTGTAGGTGAGCGGCAGGCTGCGCGTGTTGGTGGACGGATCGGGCGGCACCTCGCGCTTTTCGACCAGGGCTTCCAGGGTCAGGCTGCGCTCCAGCAGCGGCGTGCCCCACTGGCGCCGCGCGGCGACCGTGGCCAGGGTGGTGATCTCGCCGCGCACGTCGTTGCGCTCGACGCCGGCGCCGACGCTGTCGTTGTAGCCCTTGGGCGTGGTCGGCCAGTAGAAGTCGACGCGCGCGGTCTGGCGCTTCTGTTCGTAGACCAGGTCGCTCTTCATGCGCTTGCCGAGCACGTTCAGGTCGTCGTAGCTGGCCTGCAGGCGTCCGCCGGTATCGGTCGAGAAGCCGACGCCGACCTCGACGTTCTTGCGCAGGTTTTCGGTGACGCGCACCAGCACCGGCAGCACGGTGGGGCCGGTGGGCGGCTCCGGCGTGGCCGCGCTTGCAGCCGAATTCGCGTCGGGATCGTCGTCGCCTTCCTTCAGTTCCTTCAGCTCGGCGTTGAGGACGGCGCGCATGTCGGCGCTCACTTCGACGCTGCTGAAATAGCCGGTGTCCTGCAGGCGCGACTGCAGGGCCTGCAGCGCCGCCTCGCTGTACTCGTCGCCCGGCTTGATCTTGTTCAGGTTGGTGATCACCTCGCGCGGATAGCGCTTCAGGCCGCGGATGCGCAGCTCGCCGAAGCGCATCTCCGGGCCGCTGTCGATGACCACGCGCAGCAGGGCGCGGCGTTCTTCCGGATCGACGGTGGCGCTGGTCTCGACCAGGCGCGCGCGCGGGAAGCGGGTCTGCGCGACGTCGCGCAGCAGCTCGCGCTTGGCGGCTTCCCAGTCGGCCTGGCGGAAGCGCGCGCCGATCGGCAGCTGCCAGCGCTGGCGCAGGGCGGCGGGGTCGAAGGGCGCGGCGCCCTTGTCGAGCTGGACGAAGCCCTGCAGCACCAGGTCGATGTCGCCGACCACGGTCGGCTCGCCCGGATCGACGATCACGCGCGCCACCGTACGGCCGCCGCCGGTGTCGAGGCCGGCCGAGATCTTGGGCGAGTAATAGCCCTCGGTGGCGATGAAGGTCCTGGCCTGGGCCGGGGCTTCCTTGACCAGGCGCTGCAGCTGTTCCATGTCGACGCGCGGGTTGCCGCGCCAGCGCATCAGGTCGAGGTTTTCCTCGAGCATGTTCTCGATCTGGCGCGGGGCGTCGATGCGCACCTGGTAGTCGATTCCCCGGGTGCTTTCCTGTGCGTAGACTGCGGTCGCAAATACCAGGGCGCCCATCCCCATGAAGAGGCGGGGCAGGGGACGCAGGCGGCGGGAATTCGATCTTGCAGGAAACATGGCGCTCCGTAGGGTAAGTTCATGGCAATCTTAACGGATTGGCAAAAACGGTGACGGACGCTAAGCCCGGCCCTGTCTGTTTTGGGGAGCTGACGCGGCGCGCGGTTTTATGCCAGAATTCGCGGTTTCCCCTGTCCACGAACCCCGATCATGCCTACCAACGACACCGCGCTCGTCCTCTTCAGCGGCGGCCAGGATTCCACCACTTGCCTCGCCTGGGCCCTGCAGCGCTATGCGCGCGTGGAGACCATCGGCTTCGACTACGGCCAGCGCCACGCCATCGAGCTGGAAGTGCGCCCGACCCTGCTGTCCAAAATGCGCGCACTCAATCCGGACTGGGATGCCAGGCTGGGCGAGGACCACATGACCGACCTGTCCCTGATCTCGAAGATCTCGGACACGGCCCTGACCAGCAACGTGGCCATCGCGATGCAGGAAAACGGCTTGCCGAACACCTTCGTGCCGGGCCGGAACCTGCTGTTCATGACGGTGGCGGCCACGGTGGCCTACCGCCGCGGCCTGACCGTGCTGGTGGGCGGCATGTGCGAAACCGATTTCTCGGGCTATCCGGACTGCCGCGACGACACCATGAAGGCGCTGCAGGTGGCGCTGAACCTCGGCATGGCCACGCGCCTGAAGGTCGAGACTCCCCTGATGTGGATCGACAAGGCAGAAACCTGGCAGCTGGCCCAGGATTGCGGCGGCGAGGCGCTGGTGGACCTGATCCGCTTCGACACCCACACCTGCTACCTGGGCGAGCGCGGCGCCGCGCACCCGTGGGGGCACGGCTGCGGCACCTGCCCGGCCTGTGCGCTGCGGGCGCGCGGCTACGCGCAGTACGTGGCGGGCAAGGGGGCCTGAACGGGCCTGCCTACTTCGCGGCGCGCAGGAACTCGGCTTCCTGGCGCCCGTTCATCAGCTCCCACTCCGGCATGCGGTTGGCCCGCAGGATCTTGCCGGCCCTGGCATACACCAGGTACATATCGCCGGTGCCGTTCGCGCGCGGCAGGCTGGCGCGGATGTCGCTCCCGCAGCCGATGACGACCCGGGTCTTGTCCCTGGTAAAGCTCAGCACCTGCTGCGCCGCGTACTTCCCCTTGATGTCGTCGACCAGGTCGAAGGTGGCTCCGTAGACCTGCACGAGGTGGGGGATCGGCGAGCTTGAGGGCAGGGTCTCTTCGTGGGACGTGAGCATGGCGATGCGCCCGACGAAGACCAGGTCCGCTTCGTCCCTCAGCGCCAGCAACTGCGCCTTCGTCTCGGCCACGACTTCCTGCTGCCTGCGGGCGGCTTCCTCCGGCGTGTACACCCGGCATGCCGAGGCTGGAATCGCAGTTGCGCCGGCCACGAGGAGCAGCGCTGCGAGGAAGGTCTTTGCGGGAGAGTTCATGGCGATGGAGGCGGAATCACGATACCGCCATGATGCCTGATCCGCGCGCCGGAAAATGCGCGGAAGTTCACAGCGCCATCCATCACGCCGGCAGCCGCGCCACGACCTTGATCTCGAACTGGAAGCCGTACAGCCAGGTCACCCCGACCGCCGTGACAGTCGGGTAGGGCGCCTCGCCCCAGTAGTCCCGCGCCACTTCCCAGATGCGTTCGAACTTCGATTCCGGATCGACGATGAACAGGGTCACGTCGGCCACGTCCCGGAAGCTGCAGCCGCCCGCCGCCAGCACGGCGTTCAGGTTCTGGAAAGCCAGCCGCACCTGCGCGTCCAGCTCCGGTTCGGGCGAGCCGTCCTCGCGGCTGCCGACCTGTCCCGACACGAACAGGAAGCCGTTCGACCGCACCGCCGGCGAATAGCGGTTCTTTTCATACAGGGCCTGGCGGCCCGTGGGGAAGATGACGTCACGCATGGTTTGCTCCTTCTGTGGATGATGAGAGGAGCTTAACGCTGGAATTTGTTGCGATAAACAGGCAAATCGGCGCAACACTGTTTGTATAATCGTGACAATTCAGCGAGGGAGCAGCAGGATGGACAGGTTCGACGGCATGCGCGCATTCGTCCGGGTCGTGGAAGCGGGCAGTTTTACGAAGGCGGCCGAGACCCTCGGCATGAGCCGCACCAGCGTCACCCAGCTGGTGCAGCAGCTGGAAAGCCACTTGCGCCTCAAGCTGCTCAACCGCACGACGCGCAAGGTCAACGTGACGCTCGATGGCGCCGCCTACTACGAGCGCGTGGTGCGCCTGCTGGCCGACCTGCACGACATCGAGAACAACCTGCCGGGCGCTTCCCCGGCGCCGCGCGGCCTGCTGCGGGTGGACGTGCCCAGTCCCTTCGCCAACATGATCCTGGTACCGGCGCTGCCGGCCTTCCATGCGCGCTATCCCGAGATCCGGTTCGACCTGGGCGCCAGCGACCGCAAGGTCGACCTGATCGGCGAGAACGTCGACTGCGTGGTGCGCGGCGGCAGGATTACCGACGAATCGCTGGTGGCGCGCCACGTCGGCGACCTGCAGCTTGGCGTGTACGCGGCGCCATCCTACCTGGCGCAGGCCGGCACACCGGCGCATCCCCTGGCGCTGCAGGATGCGCCTCATTACATCGTGCGCTTTCGCTGGTCCAACGGCCTGCCCTATGCCATGCACCGCGGCGGCGAGACCGTCAAGATCGCGGGACGCTACGTGCTGGCGATCGACGACGGCAACGCCTACCTGACCGCCGGACTGGCCGGCCTGGGCGCGCTATGGCTGCCGGATTACATGGCCCGGGACCATGCGGCGAGCGGCGCCCTGGTGCGGCTCTTTCCCGACTGGCGCATCGATCCGATGCCGCTCTACGTGGCTTATCCGCCCAACCGCTATCTCGGCAAGGCACTGCGCGTGTTCATCGACTGGATCGCCGAGTTGATGCTGCCCGAAACGTGAAAACGGCCGGGAAGGCCGGCCGTTTCAAGGAATGCTCTCAGCCCGGCTTGCGCGGCGGCTTGTTGCCCGCCTGCGGGGCCGGCTGCGCGGCCGGCCCCTGCACGTGGCCCTGCACGGAACCGTTGTCGGCAAGCCCGTCGAACTGCATGCTGGCACCGCTGCCGGCGTTCGCGTTGGCGCGCTCGGCATGCAGGTTCGCCGCGGCATGGACATGGCCGTTGCCACCGCCGTTGCCGCGTTGCGCATCGACCGGCTGGAAGGGATCGCGGAAGGTCTTCAGGACTTCTTCCTGCTGGCGCATGCTGCGCGCGCTTTCTTCGGCGGCGGCGCGCGTCACGTCGTCCGCCAGGGCGTGGGCGGTGCGCGAGGTTTCCGGACCGTGCTGCTCGGCGACGCGGGCCAGTTCGACGTGGACCTCGGCCGCCAGGCGCGAGAGATGCTGCTGGTAGGCGCGCAGCTTGTCGGAAGCCGGCTGGGCATGGGCCGCGGCCGCACCCATGGCATCGAAGGGACGCTCGCTCGACAGCATGCGCTTGCCGGCGTTCATGGTTTCTTCGATCATGCTCTGGCTGAGCTTGAGGTTGGCTTCGCACACGGCCTGGAAGGAGCCGGTCAGGGTCTTGTTGAGGTCATTGAACCAGGCGAGCTGGGAATCCACATGGGAGCGGAGGGCGGGATTGCTGGAAGGGGAATAAGGGAACATGGGGAGGTCCTTGTCGGTGTCGAGCCGCGTGAGGGCACGGTCCCGATGGATCGGGAGCGGCAGGAGGGCGGGTCGAGGAGAGGCAGCGGATTGCTGCGAAGATGCAGGATCGGAAAAGCATCGAGCGAACACAGGACACTATGCGCCCCTTTTGGCGCGCACGGGACGAATCGGCAAAAGTATTTGCGCGTCGTTCTCCGCGGACACATTTGGAACGCGATAGAATGCTTGCGCCCGACAAGGGCAAACGCTAGGGGTCCTGCGCCGCGCGAACGCGCGTCGTGGGTGAGAGATACCCTCGGAACCTGATCTGGATAATGCCGGCGAAGGGAAGCGTGGCGATCCCGGTCATGCCGCATCCAACCACTCCCTTGCCCGCTCCTGCCCAGGCGCCCGAGACGCAGACAAGGATCCGATGAAAGTCATTGTGCTGGGAGCCGGCGTGGTCGGCACGGCCTGCGCATGGTACTTGCGGCAGGCAGGGCATGAGGTCACCGTGCTCGATCGCCAGCCGGGGCCGGCGCAGGAAACAAGCTTTGCGAACGGTTGCCAGATTTCGGTATCGCATGCCGAGCCCTGGGCCAACCCTGCCGGCCTGTTGAAGGTCCTGCGCTCGCTCGGCCGCGAAGACGCACCGCTGCTGTTCCGCCTGCGCGCCGATCCGCTGCAATGGCGCTGGTGCCTGCAGTTCGTGCGCGAATGCCGCCCTGCGCGGGTGGCCGCCAACCTGCGCCGGATCGTCGCCATCGCCGATTACAGCCGCCGCAGCCTGCAGGCCCTGCGTGCCGAGACCGGAATCGACTACGATCACCTGGCGCGCGGCATCCTGCATGTGTACACCGACCAGCGCGAGTTCGACCGGGCCTGCCGTGCCGCGGCGGCGATGCGCGACCTGGGCTGCCCGCGCATGACGATCGGTGCCGATGAGGTGCTGCGCATCGAACCCGCGCTGGCCGGAGCGCGGGTCCGGCTGGTGGGCGGCGACTTTACCGCCAGCGACGAGTCGGGCGACGTCCACGCCTTCACTGCGCAACTGGCAGCGAGGGGTGAGGCGGCGGGCATCCGCTTCCGCTACAACACGAGCGTGACGCGCCTGCTGGCCGAGGCGGGAAAGATCAGCGGCGTGGAGCACATCGACGGTGAAGGCCGGCACGGAGTGCTGAACGCGGACGCCTTCGTCGTCGCACTCGGCAGTTTTTCGGCCGGCTTGCTGGCGCCGCTGGGTATCCGGCTGATGATCTATCCCGGCAAGGGCTACTCGGCGACCTATCCAGTCATCGACGCGGCCGCGGCGCCGACGGTGTCGCTCACCGACGACGGCCACAAACTGGTGCTGTCGCGGCTCGGCGCGCGCCTGCGCGTGGCCGGCACTTGCGAGCTCGACGGCTATTCGCGCGCGCTGAACACGGTGCGCTGCGAGGCGATTACCCGGCGCGTGCGCGAACTCTTCCCCGGCGCCTGCGATTACGATCGTGCGCGCTACTGGGCCGGCCTGCGGCCCCTGACGCCCTCGAACGTCCCCTACATCGGCGCGACGCGCTATGCGAACCTGTACCTGAATACCGGGCACGGCACGCTGGGCTGGACCATGGCCTGCGGCTCCGGGCGGGCGCTGGCCGATCTCATCTCGGGCCGCAAGCCCGAGCTGCACGTCGCTTTTTCCGGGCCAGACACGATCCGGTAAGATGCCGGGGTCGATATCGCATTCCCGTTCGCCATGCCAGCCACCCGCCAGGCCCCGCTCATCCTGTTCCTTGCGTTTCCCGGGACGGGTCTGCTCGACCTGACCGGTCCGCAGACCGTCTTCTGGGCCGCCCAACGGCACATGGGCGGGCGCGACCTGCTTCCCTACGAATTGCAGACGGTGAGCCTGCACGGCGGCCCGGTGCGCACCGAAGAAGGCGTCGTGATCGACACGCTGCCCGTGTCCGCGTTCGGCCAGCGCGCCATCGACACGATCGTCGTACCCGGATCGTCCGGCATCGCCGGGCTCCTGGGTCAGCTGGATGCGAGCGTCGACTGGCTGCGGCATGCGGCGCCGCGCGCGCGGCGCACCGCATCGGTCTGCACCGGCGCCTTCCTGCTGGCCCAGGCCGGCCTGCTGGACGGCAGGCGCGCCGCCACGCACTGGGCCATGTCGGACCTGCTGGAACAGCGCTTCGCCTCCGTGACGGTCGACCGGGATGCCATCTTCGTGCGCCAGGACCAGGTCTGGACCTCGGCCGGCGTGACCGCGGGGATCGATCTGGCGCTCGCCCTGGTCGAGGAAGATTGCGGCAGGGCCGTCGCCATGGACCTGGCGCGCGACCTGGTGGTGTTCATGAAGCGCCCCGGCGGCCAGTCGCAGCACAGCGAACTGCTGCGGGCGCAGTCGCGCGACAGCGCCGGTTTCGACGCGCTGCATGCCTGGATCCTCGACAATCTCCACAATGCCGACCTCAGCGTCGAGCTGTTGGCCGAACGCGCGCGCATGAGCGCCCGCAATTTTTCACGGGTCTACAAAAGCAGGACGGGACGTTCGCCGGGCAAGGCGGTCGAACTGTTCCGGGTCGAAGCGGCGCGGCGGATGCTGGAACAATCGGAGCGCAAGCTCGACCAGATCGCCCTGCAATGCGGTTTCGGCGACGAAGACCGGATGCGCGTCAGCTTCCTGCGCAACCTGGGCCTCACGCCCTCGGCATACCGGCGCCAGCTGGCCAAGAGCCCGGCCGCGTAGGCAGGCGCGCCTACAGGAGGATGTGGCCGTCCGGCGGCGGCGCGCTGCGGTCGGGCGCCGATCCCAGCAGCGCAAGCAATTCCTGCTCGATCGCGCGCGACATATGGGTGATGGGAACATCGTTGGCACCGCCTTCGAAGGGGTTCTCGGTGCTTTCGCCGACCTGGTCGAGCGCCAGGTACATCCAGGCGATCAGGACGCTGAAGGGCACGGCGAACCAGCCCATCTGCCCGTCCAGCAGGGCGGGCGCGGGCAGCTGGGCGAACTCCCGTACCATCCCGAGGGGCAGCAGCAGGGCGAACAGCCACACGAACAGTGAATTGACGATCGTGTACTGGCGCGGATAAGGAAAATTCTTGATCCGCTGCGCACGCGCATGCTGGTCGATCAGGTCCTTGAGGGTTTTCTGCATCTCGGTGTGATGCAGCACCGGCAGATCCTGGGCGAGGAACAGGCCGCGGATGGCGCGGCTCTGTTGGGACATCAGCGCGGCAGGGATGTCGCCGCCCGCCAGCAGTTCCGCGATGGTGGCCGGCGGGAGGTACTTGGCCAGTTCGGCTTCGAGCGGGATGCTGCGTTCCGCCACCACGAAGCTGCGCTCCCGGTATTCGGCATTCGGGGCGGTGGCCGCCGCCTCCCAGACACGCGGGGTGCGCAACTGGTAGCGGACCGCCGTGAGCCAGGCCAGGTGCCGGGGAATCAGCTCGCGGACGGCGTTTTCGTCGGCCGGAAAGTCGCGGCTGATCAGGCCCCAGTAGCGGCTGGAGGCCGTAATCGACGACCAGATCTGCTGCGCTTCGACGGTGCGGCCATGACTCTGGACGTTCTTGAATCCGACGATGAAGGACGCCGCGGTTCCCAGCAGCGCCAGCACCGGCCAGGGCAAGGCCGGCCAGCGCCAGCCGCCCAGCTGGTAGAGCGCCGCGACCGCGCCGGCCGCCGCCGCGGCGACGTAGATCCTGCGCCGCGTCCAGTAGACGAATTCGGCCAGGCCGTAGGACTTTCCGATATGCATTTGTGCTCAGCTTGAGGGCGCCTGCGCCTGCAGCCAGCCCTGCAGCCGGACCGCGCCCAGCTGTGCTTTCCCGTGCGGCACCAGCGTGTCTTCCTGCAGCTCCGCGCCGAAGTAGGGGGCATGGACGTCGGCACGCACGGTACGCGGGTCCTTCCTGGCCACCAGGTACTGCTGCACCAGTTCGGCCAGACGGAAGCGCTCCGGGCCGGCGATCTCGACGATGCCGTTCACCGGCGCGCCGAGGGCGGCGTCGGCCATCGCCAGGGCCACGTCGTCCGACGAAATCGGCTGCACGAAGGCGGGCGAGAGGGCGATGCTGTCGCCTTGCGCCGCCGATGCGGCGATCCCGCCCAGGAATTCGAAGAACTGGGTGGAATGCACGATGGTGTAGGGCAGGCCGGATTCTAATGCCAGTCAGTTAAGCTGACTGGCATTTTTCATTGGAAACTTGGATCTGGGCTGTTTGACGACTCTTGGATAGGAGCGCGTTCGACGTTCCGGCAAGAGATAGGCACGTGCCT